>CAIWNE010000083.1 GCA_903913915.1 uncultured Opitutia bacterium | reverse complement strand
GTAAGCCCCCTGACCCGCAGTTCCCGCGAAGGCCGGACGACGCAAGTCGCCCGGCCTTTTCTTTGGCCGGCTGGCTGAGGCGTTGCATGCATCCGCCGACGAGGCTTAGTAAGGCCATCCCCCGAGCCATGCGCCCCATCCTGCTCATCTCCTCCCTCTTCGTCGCCCTCGCCGGGCTGGCGGCCGAGGATGCGCCCCTCCGCACGAACATCCTGTTCCTCATCGCCGACGACTGGGGCCACGGCCACGCCGGCGCCTACGGCTGCCCGTGGGTGAAGACGCCGAACTTCGACCGCGTCGCCAAGGAAGGCCTGCTCTTCCTCAACGCCTACACGCCCACCGCCAAGTGCACGCCCTCTCGCTCCACGATCCTCACCGGCCGCCACCCTTGGCTCCTCGGCGCCGCCGCCAACCACCAATGCTTCTTCCCTCCGGAGAACGAGATCTTCCCCGATGTCCTCGAACGCAACGGCTATGCCTACGCCACCTGCGGCAAGGTCTGGGCGCCCGGTCTCGCGCTGAAGGCCGACGGCTCCAAGCGCAACATGATCGGCCAGGCCTTCAACCGGCGCGTCGCCACGCCCCCGGCCACGGGCATGGCGAAGACGGACTACGCCGCGAACTTCCACGACTTCATGCAGCAGACCAAGGCCGGGCAGCCGTGGTTCTTCTGGATGGGATTCCACGAACCGCACCGCGACTACGAGGAAGGCAGCGGCCTCCGCCTCGGCAAGAAGCTCACGGACATCGACCGCGTGCCGGCCTACTGGCCCGACAACGCGGTCGTGCGCGGAGACATGCTCGATTACGCCCTCGAGGTCGAACACTGCGACCGCCACCTCGGCCTGATCCTCGACGAACTCGCGAAACGCGGCGAACTGGACCGCACGCTGATCGTCGTGACGAGCGACAACGGCATGCCCTTCCCCCGCGTCAAAGGCTCGGCCTACGAAGACGCGAACCACCTGCCGATGGCCGTACGCTGGCCGGCGGGAATCAAGCAGCCCGGCCGCAAGGTCACGGACTACGTCAGCTTCGCCGACTTCGCGCCCACCTTCCTCGAGGTCGCCGGCGTCGCCTGGCCCGCCAAAGGCCTCGCGCCTACCTCCGGCCGAAGCCTGACCGACATCTTCCGCAGCGGCGTAGACGGACGCTGCAACCCGGCCCGCGACCACACGCTGATCGGCCGCGAACGCAACGACCTCGGCCGTCCTGGCGACGTCGGCTACCCTGTCCGCGGCATCGTGAAGGACGGCCTGGCCTACCTCGAGAACTGCGAGCCCTCGCGGTGGCCGGCCTGCAACCCCGAGACCGGCTATCTCGACACCGACGCCAGCCCCACGAAATCCTTCATCCTGCACGCCCGTCGCGAGAAAGGCTCGGATCCGTCCTGGAGCCTCTGCTTCGGCCTGCGACCAGGGCAGGAGCTCTACGACCTCTCGACGGACACCGATTGCGTGACGAACCTCGCTTCCGCCCGTACCGCCGACATCGAGAAGCTCCGCACGCAGATGTGGGCCGAACTCAAGGCCCAAGGCGACCTGCGAGCCATCGGCCGCGGCGCCGAATACGAGGCCCATCCTTCGGCCGACACCAAGAAGCTGCGCTTCTACGAACGCTACATGGCAGGGGAGGCCTTCGAGGTCACCTGGGTCAAGAAAGACGACTTCGAGAAAGAACCATTGAAATAAGCCGATGAGATCCTTCGCCCTCCTCCTGAGCCTGTTCGTCGCCTCCGCGAGCGCCGCCGAAGCCGAACGTCCGAACATCGTCTTCTGCTTCGCCGACGACTGGGGCCGTCACGCCGGCGTCTACGCCAGGATCGATACGCGACCGAGCCTCAACCAGATCATCAAGACGCCGAACATCGACCGTATCGCCGGCGAAGGCGCCCTCTTCCGCCACGCCTTCGTCACGGCCCCCAGCTGCACGCCTTGCCGGAGCTCCCTGCTCTCCGGCCAGTATTTCTTCCGCACCCACATGGGTGCGATCCTCAGCGGCGCGAAATGGGACGCCGCCATCCCTACCTACCCGTTGCTGCTCCGCGACGCAGGCTACCACATCGGCAAGAGCTACAAGGTCTGGAGCCCGGGCACGCCGGCGGACGCCCCCTATGGTGGCCAGAAATACGCCTACGAGAAATCCGGCCGCCGCTTCAACCGCTTCTCCAAGAACGCCACGGAACTGGTCGCCGGCGGCGCCACCTTCGCCGACGCCAAGGCGCAGATCCTCGCCGAAGTACGTGGCAATTTCCAGACGTTCCTCGGCGACCGGAAAGACGGCAAGCCTTTCTGCTACTGGTTCGGACCGACGCTCACCCACCGCGCCTATGAGAAGCACAGCGGCGTGAACCTCTGGGGCATCAACCCCGACGACCTCAAAGGCAAGCTGCCCCCATTCTTGCCCGACGTCCCGGAGGTCCGCGACGACGTGGCCGACTACATGGGCGACTCCCAGGCCTGGGACGCGGGCGTCGGCGTCATCATCGCCGAACTGGAAAAGCGCGGCGAACTCGACAAGACGATCTTCGTCATCAGCGGCGACCACGGCATGCCCGGCGTCCCCGGCGGCAAGTGCAACCTCTACGACCACGGCGTCGGCGTCGCCCTCATCGTGCGCGGCCCGGGCATCAAGCCCGGCCGGGTCATCGACGACTTCGTGAACCTGATGGACCTCGCCCCGACGTTCCTCGAGATCGGCGGCGTGCAGCCGCCGGCGGTCATGACCGGCCGCAGCCTCGTGCCGCTCCTGAAGTCGGACCAGGCCGGCCAGATCGACCCGTCGCGCACCTGGGTCGTGACGGGACGCGAACGCCACGTCGGCTCGGCCCGCGAGGGTAACCTCCCCTACCCGCACCGCGCCCTCCGCACGAAGGAGTTCCTCTATGTCCGTAACTTCGCGCCCGAGCGCTGGCCGATGGGCAGCCCGAACTTCTCGTCCCGCGCCGACCTCCCGAAGTTCGAGGACATCGAGAAGAACACCTTCGTCACCTTCGCCGACATGGACGCCAGCCCGACCAAGGCCTGGGTGGTGCACCACTTCGACGACGCCCAGTACAAGTGGGTCTACGACTACGCCTTCGGCAAGCGCCCCGCCGAGGAGCTCTACGACCTCGCGAAGGATCCGGACCAGATCCATAACGTCGCCGCCGATCCTGCTTACGCCGAGACGCTGAAGAAACTCTCCGGCCAGCTGCTCACCACGCTCAAGGAGGTCAACGACCCGCGCGTCGGCCCGAGCCCGGTGAAGTTCGAACTCCCGCCCTTCACGCAGCCTGGGAAATAAGCGTAACGGGAGTATCGAGTATCGACGGGTTTTAGGTAGGGACAGCACCACGTGCTGTCCTCAGCCCCGAATGGATGCCCTAATCGGGCATCATTCAGGGCATCCCGTCACCTCTTATGGGACGCATAATCTTGAGGACTTGCATATATAAACCGATTAGAAGGCTGGCAGGCATCCGGCATGGGGTAAGAATTTTCCCATGACGAAACTATCGGCCTTCTGGAAAAACCACCGTCTCGGGATGTTCTACGGGTTCCTGCGGTTCTTTGTGATGACGATATTCTTTTCACTGTGGATGGCGAATAAGTATCTTTTCGAACCCGGTCAGATAGCTCTGACCCTCGCCTGTTGCCTTGTGACGGGAACGATCGTCACCGCCTTATTCCGCAAATGGCTGAAGGGGAAACAAACATTCTTCCCTTGGGCCTTGTTAAGCCAGGCAATCGGAGCGGCGCTATTCGGACTTCTCCTCCCTCAGGCTCAACTCCTTTTCTCCATGAGGCTGATGTTTGATGGCCCTGTCACCAGACATTTGACGATGCACGATTGGCTTTTGACCCTGACCACGACCCTGGCCTTCCCCTTCGCAAGCTTGATGTCTCTGTTTGTAGTTATTTTCCTGCCTCTTTCCTGCCTCAACACTTGGCACCTATGGAAGACGGTGAACCAGCAGTCCGATGATTCGGAATTACAGAGCCACGCGATTTAATCCAAACGCTGCTGCCATGATGAAACTATCGGCCTTCTGGAAAACCCACCGTCTCGGAATGTTCTACGGGTTCCTGTGGTTCTTCGTGGTGATGTCGGCCTTCGCGCTCTTTGCGCCCAAGAGAAACCTCTTCGAGCTCACCCACATGATCGTGACGCTGGCCTGCTGTCTGGCGACTGGCGCCATCGTCACTTCGTGCTTCGAAAAATGGCTGCGAGGGAAGACCGTCTTCTTCCCGTGGGCCATGCTGAGCCAAGCCATGGGCGCGGCCTTGCTCGGCCTGTTTCTCGGCCAAGCCGATTTCATGCTATCCTTGCCCCAGCTTTATGCCGGCCCAGCTATTGCCAATCTTACGCTAAAAGAATGGTTCTCCTCGCTTACTTGGGCCTTCACCTTACCCGCGTTGAGTTTCGGTAGCATCTGTGTTTTGATCTTCCTACCCCTGTCCTGCCTAAATACCTGGCACCTCTGGAAACGCGTCAATCAGCCCCCTGCGCTGCCTCAGGCTGCGCATTGAACCAATAGGCAGGGTCACGACTGCGTCGTGACCTAGGCCAGGTCAGCACGCAGTGCTGACCCTACCCGGACCAGGACGCGGTCGCTTACTTCTTACCGAGCTCTTCGCCGCGCTGCTTGGCGGCGATGAGGGCGGAGGCGACGATCGCGCGGAACTTGCCCGCTTCGAGCGCGTCGAGGCCGGCCTTGGTCGTGCCTCCCGGTGAGGTCACCTGGATGCGGAGGTTCACGGGCGTCTCACCGGTGGCGGCGAGGAGCGCGAGCGAACCGCCGAAAGTCTGGCGGACGAGCAGCTTGGCCTGCTCGGGCGTGAAGCCGAGGGCGACAGCGGCCTCTTCGTAGGCGGCGACGTATTCGAAGAAGAAACCGGGACCGCTGCCGGAGACCGCAGTGACGGCGTTGAACATGTCCTCAGGGAGGTCGATGGTCTGGCCGAGGCCGGAAAGGATCGAAGCGATCAACGCGGCGTCACCGGCGCTGAGCGGCTGGGCCGAGCACTGGGCGGTGATGCCCTGCCCGACGGCGCCAGGGGTGTTGGGCATCGCGCGGGCGACGTTGCGGGCGCCGGCGAAGAACGCGCCGAGGGTCGCAAGGCGCGTGCCCGCGAGGACGGAAAGGATGAGCTTGCCCTGGGCGTGCGCGGCGAAGGCCGCGTCGAGCCCGAGGAACTGCTGCGGCTTGCAGGCCACCACGACGGCGTCCGCGTCGGCGAGAAGGTCGGCCGGGGAAGTCGCGAGGCGCACGCCGGTCTCCTTGGCGAGGTTGCCCGCCGAAGCGCCGGCGCCGCCGAGGACGGCGATATCCGCGGGCGCACAGGCCTTGGAACGCAGGAGGCCGCGCACCATGGCGCCGGCCATCCGTCCTGCCCCGATGAAAGCGAGCTTGGCCATGTTCAGAGGGCGCGCACGGCGGCGTCGAGGACGTCGCAGGCCTTGTCGATGTCCTTGCCTTCGTGGGCGGTGGAGATGAAGGCGGTCTCGTAAGGCGAAGGCGCGAGGTACACGCCCTTGTCGAGCGCGGTGCGGAAGACCTTGCGATACAGGTCGCCGTTGGAGGCGATGGCCTGGTCGTAGTTACGGACCTTCTGCGTGTTGAAGTAGAGCGAGAACATCGAGCCGACCTGCGGGACCTGCAGCGGGATGCCCTGGGCCTGCGCGGCGGCGAGCAGCGTGTCGCGCACGCGACGGCCGAGGACGTCGAGACGCGCGTACGGGTTCTGGGCCTTCAGCTTGCGGACCGCGGCGAGGCCGGCAGCCATGGCAAGCGGGTTGCCCGAGAGCGTGCCGGCCTGGTAGACCGGGCCGAGCGGCGCGAGCTTGTCCATGATCTCGACCTTGCCGCCGAAGGCGCCGACCGGGAGGCCGCCGCCGATGATCTTGCCCATGCAGACGAGGTCGGGGACGACGTCGTGCAGGCCCTGCGTGCCCGCGAGCGAGAGACGGAAGCCCGTCATCACTTCGTCGAAGATGAGCACCGTACCGTGCTTCGTGCACAGTTCGCGGAGGCCGGCGAGGAAGCCCGCGTCCGGCAGGATGAGGCCGACGTTGGCCGGGAACGGCTCGACGATGAGGCCGGCGATCTGGCCCGCATTGGCGTCGAAGAGCGCGGAGAGCGCCGGGAGATTATTATATTCGGCGACGAGGGTGTCGGCCGCGGTGCCCGGCGTGACGCCGGCGGAGTCGGGGTTGCCCTGCGTGAGCGCGCCGGAACCGGCCTTCACGAGGAGCGAGTCGACGTGGCCGTGGTAGCAGCCGGAGAACTTGATGATCTTGTTGCGGCCGGTGTAGCCGCGGGCGAGGCGGATGGCGGACATCGTGGCCTCGGTGCCACTGTTGGTCATGCGAACCTTCTTCACCGCCGGGACGCAGGACAGGATCAGCTCGGCCATCTCGACCTCGAGCGGGTTCGGGGTACCGAAGCTCGTGCCGCGGTCGAGAGCCTCGCGGACCGCCGCGCGGATGTCCGGGTCGTTATGGCCGTGGATGGCCGGGCCCCAGGTCAGGACGAAGTCCACGAGCTCCTGGCCGTCGGCCGTCGTCAGACGGGCTCCGTTGGCCGACTTCGTGAAGAAGGGGGTGCCGCCGACCGAGCGGAAGGCGCGGACCGGGGAATTGACGCCGCCCGGGATCATCGAGAGGGCGCGTTGGAAAAGCTGCTCCGAGGTATTCACGCCTTCAGACCTAGGGAGTCGCCCGAGAGGGGCAAGACGACATGCACAAAAAGGGCCGGAGTCGCGTGACTCCGGCCCTGATCAGGCGCTGGCTACGATCGCTTACTTCTTGCCGTCGTCGACGACCTCGAAGTCGCCGTCGACCACCTTGCCGTCCTTGGCCTTCTTCTTGCCTTCGGGGGCGGGACCGGCGTCGGCCTGCGGCTGTTCGCCGGCGGCGGGCGGGACGGACTGGGCGGCGGCCATCAGCGCGGTCTGGAGGGCCGTGGCGGCCTTCTCGAAGTCCTCGGCGGTGGCGTCGGCCTTCTTGAGTGCTTCCTGGGCTTCCTTGAGCGCAGCTTCCGCGGCGGTCTTGGCTTCGGCAGGCATCTTCTCGCCGTTGTCGGCGATGAACTTCTCGGCGGCGAAGACGCCGGCGTCGAGGCGGTTGCGGGCTTCGGCGAGCTCGCGGACCTTCTTGTCCTCTTCGGCATGGAGTTCGGCTTCCTTGCGGAGCTTCTCGACTTCTTCCTTCGAGAGACCCGAGGAGCCCGTGATGGAGATCTTCTGCTCCTTGCCCGAGCCCTTGTCGACGGCCGAGACGTGCAGGATGCCGTTGGCGTCGATGTCGAAGGTCACTTCGATCTGCGGTTCGCCGCGGCGCGCCGGCTTGATGCCGTCGAGCTTGAACGTGCCGAGCTGCTTGTTGTCCTTCGCCATCGGGCGTTCGCCCTGGACGATGACGATGTCGACGGCCGGCTGGTTGTCGGCGGCGGTGGAGAAGACCTGCGACTTCTTGGTCGGGATGGTCGTGTTGCGCTCGATCATCGGCGTGGCGACGCTGCCCATGGTCTCGATGGAGAGGGTGAGCGGGGTCACGTCGAGGAGGAGGACGTCCTTCACGTCGCCCTTGAGCACGCCGGCCTGGATGGCGGCGCCGATGGCGACGACTTCGTCCGGATTGACGCCCTTATGGGGCTCCTTGCCGGCGAGGCTGCGGGCGATCTCGATGATATTGGGCATGCGGGTCATGCCGCCGACGAGGACGAGCTCGTCGACCTGGGCCATCTTGAGGTCGGCGTCCTTGAGGCAGGACTCGAAGGGCTTACGGGTGCGCTCGGAGAGGTCGTCGCAGACCTTTTCCATCTGGGCGCGGGTGAGCGTGACGTTCAGGTGCTTCGGGCCGGAGGCGTCGGCGGTGATGAACGGCAGGTTGATGTCCACGGAGTTCGAGGACGAGAGGGCGATCTTGGCCTTCTCGGCTTCTTCCTTGAGGCGCTGGCGGGCCATGGCGTCCTTGAAGAGGTCGATGCCGGACTCCGTCTTGAAGCCGTCGATGAGCCACTGGATGATGCGCTCGTCCCAGTTGTCGCCGCCGAGCTCGGTGTCGCCGTTGGTCGCCTTCACTTCGAAGACGCCGCCGCCGATCTCGAGGACCGAGACGTCGAAGGTGCCGCCGCCGAGGTCATAGACCGCGATCTTTTCGTCGCCCTTCTTGTCGAGGCCGTAGGCGAGGGAAGCCGCGGTGGGCTCGTTGACGATGCGGAGCACTTCGAGGCCCGCGATCGTGCCGGCGTCCTTGGTGGCCTGGCGCTGCGAGTCGTTGAAGTAAGCGGGGACCGTGATCACGGCCTGCGTGACCTTCTCGCCGAGGTAGGCTTCGGCGTCAGCCTTGAGCTTCGCGAGGACCTTGGCGGCGATTTCTTCCGGCGCGAACACGCGGGGCTTGCCGTCGACTTCGCATTCGATGGCGGCGTCGCCGTTCTTACCTTCGACCACCTTGTAAGGCAGCTTGGCGGCGATGGCCTTCACTTCCGAGAACTTGCGGCCGATGAGGCGCTTCGCGGAGAAGATCGTGTTCTTCGGGTTGGTGACGGCCTGGCGCTTGGCGGCCTGACCGACGAGGATGTCGCCGTTCTTGGTGAAGGCGACGATGGAGGGCGTGGTGCGCGCGCCTTCCGAGTTGGAGATGACGACGGACTCGCCT
>CAIWNE010000082.1 GCA_903913915.1 uncultured Opitutia bacterium | reverse complement strand
GGTGGCGCCACCTACCATGTCCCGGTCGAAGTCTCCCCTGAGCGCCAGAACAGCATCGCGCTGCGCTGGGTCACCGCCGCCGCCGCCGGCCGCAAGGGCACCACGATGTCAGAAGCCCTGGCCGCCGAGCTCGTCGACGCCTACAACAACACCGGCAACGTGGTGAAGAAGCGCGAAGAGACGCACAAGATGGCCCAGGCCAACCGTGCCTTCGCCCACCTCAAGTGGTAATCCGCAGGTAACTTCAGCAGCCCGACAACGGTTCCGACCATGGCCAAACTTTCCGACCTCAACTCCCCGTCCCGTGCGTTCCCCCTGGAGCACACGCGCAACATCGGCATCGCCGCGCACATCGACGCCGGCAAGACGACCACGACGGAGCGCATCCTCTTCTACACTGGCGTGGTGCACAAGATGGGCGAAGTGCATGACGGCACCGCCACCACCGACTGGATGGAACAGGAACGCGAGCGTGGCATCACGATCACCGCGGCCGCCATCTCCGCCGGCTGGAAGACCAAGGAAGGCCATTTCGCGAACATCGACCATCGCATCAACATCATCGACACCCCCGGTCACGTGGACTTCACGGCCGAGGTGGAGCGCTCGCTCCGCGTCCTTGACGGCGCCGTCGCCGTCTTCTGCGCCGTCGCCGGCGTGCAGCCCCAGTCCGAGACCGTCTGGCGCCAGATGAACAAGTACGGCGTCCCGCGCGTCGCCTTCGTCAACAAGATGGACCGCACCGGTGCCGACTACTTCGGCGCCGTCGACGACATCCGCGAGAAGCTCAAGGGCAACGCCCATCCCCTCTTCATCCCGATCGGCCAGGGCGAAGAGTTCAAGGGCATGATCGACCTGATCAAGAACGTCGCCTACGTCTACGACGAGACCGACCCGAAGGGCATGAAGTACAACACGGTCGACATTCCTGAGAAGCAGAAGGAAGAAGCCAAGCAGTGGCGCACCAAGCTCATCGAAGGTCTCGCCGACTTCGACGACGTGCTCGCCGCCAAGTACCTCGACGGCCAGGAAGTGACCATCGACGAGATGCGCACCGGCATCCGCAAGGCCACCCTCTCCCTCAACTTCATCGGCGTCATCCCCGGTTCCGCTTTCAAGAACAAGGGCGTGCAGATGCTCCTCGACTGCGTCGTCGACTTCCTCCCGTCCCCGATCGACATGCGCCCCCAGAAGGCCCACATCGACGACGGCGACAAGGAGATCACCATCGGACCTGACGACAAGGCCAAGGTCACCGGCCTCTGCTTCAAGCTTTGGTCCGACCCGCACGTCGGCCAGCTCGTCTTCTACCGCGTGTACCGCGGCCAGCTCAAGAAGGGCGAAGCCCTCTACAATCCTCGCACCCGCAAGAACGAGCGCATCTCGCGCATCGTGCTGCTCCGCGCGATGGACCGCGAAGAAATCGACGTCGCCTACTCCGGCGACATCTGCGCGATCATCGGCCCGAAGGATATCGCCACGGGCGACACCCTCACCGCCGAAGAAGACCTGATCCTCGAGAAGACCACCTTCGCCGAGCCCGTCATCTCGATGTCCATCGAGCCCAATTCCAAGGGTGACCAGGAGCGTCTTTCCATCGGCCTGCAGCGCCTCGCCCAGGAAGACCCGACCTTCCGCGTCACCTCCAATCCTGAGACGGGCCAGACGCTCATCTCCGGCATGGGCGAGCTTCACCTCGAGATCATCGTCGATCGCCTCAAGCGCGAGTTCAAGGTCGAGGCCAAGTCCGGCAAGCCCCAGATTTCATACCGCGAAACCATCAACCTCGCCTCCGAAGGCGTCGGCAAGTTCATCCGCCAGTCCGGTGGTCGCGGCCAGTACGGCCACGTCGAGATCAAGCTCGAGCCCAATCCGGTCGCCACGCGCGCCCCGGGCGAGAAGGGCGAAGAAGTCGTCAACGAGATCGTCGGTGGCGTGATCCCCAAGGAATTCATCAAGCCTGCCACGGAAGGCATCCTGGAAGCCGCCAACAACGGCACCGTCGCCGGCTACCCGGTGATCAACTTCAAGGCCCGTATCGTGTTCGGTTCCTTCCACGAAGTGGACTCGAACGAAATGGCCTTCAAGATGGCCGGCATCTTCGCCTTCAAGGAAGCCATGAAGGACGCCAAGCCGATCCTCCTCGAGCCCATCATGAAGGTCGAAGTCGTCACCCCTGAAGAATACCAGGGCGACATCATGGGCGACCTCAACCGCCGCCGCGGCCAGATCCAGGGCATGGATACCAAGGCCGGCCTCTGCAACATCGAGGCCCGCGTCCCGCTTGCCGAAATGTTCGGTTACTCCACGGACGTCCGCTCCCTCTCCAAAGGTCGCGCTTCCTACTCCATGGAGCCCGCCAACTACGAGCAGGTCCCCGCTCAGATCCTCAAGCAGGTCGTCGAGACCTCCTCCCGCGCCCCGGCCCGCACCTAATCTCACCCTCAAACACCCTTCCCGATGGCCCGCACCAAAATCCGCATCAAGCTCAAGGGCTTCGACTACCGCATGGTCGACCAGTCCGCCAATGAGATCGTCGATACCGCCAAGCGCACCGGAGCCCGCGTCGCCGGCCCCGTGCCGCTGCCGACCGACATCTCCCGTCTCACCGTCAACCGTTCTCCCCACGTGGACAAGAAGTCCATGGACCAGTTCGAGATCCGTACGCACAAGCGCCTGATCGAGATCATGGAGCCGAACGCCCAGACCGTCGACGAGCTTAAGAAGCTCAACCTGCCTTCTGGGGTTGACATCAACCTCGTAGTCTAACTCTTCAACCCTCCACCTTAACCTCCAACCCAACGCAGGACGTCCAAGCCCCTCTATCAGGACCAAGATTCCGCAAGGAATCCTAAGCCTAATGCAGGTCAGCAATGACCAAACGGCGGAAACGCCACCTGCCTCTTAGAAAAATGAAACACCAGCTACTCGGTAAGAAAATCGGAATGACCCAGGTCTATGACGCGGAGAACAACCTCGTCCCTGTCACGGTCGTCCAAGCGGGTCCCTGCCCCGTAACGCAGGTCAAGACCGTCGACAAGGATGGCTACGATGCCGTCCAGATCGCCTTCGGTCCCCAGAAGGAGAGCCGCATGTCAGCCGGCGAGATCGGCCACCTCCGCAAGGCGGGCGTCGCTCCCCACACCCATCTCCACGAGATCCGCCAGGCCGGCGCCACTCAGGCCAAGGTCGGCGACGTCATCACCGTCGAGAACTTCACCGCCGGCCAGATGGTCGACGTTATCGGCACCGTCAAGGGCCGCGGCTTCCAGGGCGTCGTCAAGCGCCACAACATGGATGGCCAGCCGGACTCCCACGGTCACATGATGCACCGCCGAATCGGCTCGATCGGCATGCGCCAGACCCCGGGTCACGTCTTCAAGGGTAAGCGCATGCCGGGCCACATGGGCCAGGTGCAGCGCACCGTCCAGAACCTCCGCGTCGTCCAGGTGCTCGCGGAAAAGAACCTCCTCCTCATCAAGGGCAGCTTCCCCGGCGCCAACGGTGAGGTCGTCCTCGTGCGTCCGGCCAAGAAGGCCATCGCCGCCAAGTAACCCACCTAGCATCTCAGCGATATGAAGCTCAAAGTTTACAAGTCCGACGGCTCTGCCTTCACCGAAAAGGAATTCGATATTCCTTCCTTCGAAGGTTCCAAGGGCGTCGCCCTGCTCAAGCAGGTGATCGTCTCCTACCAGGCCAACAAGCGCCAGGGTACCTCCAAGACCAAGGATTACGGCGAAGTCGCCGGCTCGGGCAAGAAGGTGCTCCCGCAGAAGGGTTCCGGCGGTTCCCGCCACGGCGACAAGCGCGCCCCCCAGATGTTCAAGGGTGGCATCGTCTTCGGCCCCCGTCCTCGCGACTGGTCCAAGACCATCACCGCCCAGGCCAAGAAGATCGCCCTCCAGCGCGCCCTCTTCGAGCTCGCCGCCGACGGCGGTATCTCGGTCATCGAGAAGTTCGAAGTCGCCCAGCCCAAGACCAAGCTCTTCGCCAAGGTGCTCGCCAACGTGAGCCCGGCCGGCAAGCGCCTCCTGGTCGTGGACAGCGCCTGGTCCGACAACGTCGTTCGCGCCAGCCGCAACGTCAGCCGCGCCATCTTCTCCAATTCTTCCAACCTCAACGCTCTCGATCTCGTACGCACCCCGCGCATCCTGATCTCGGAAGACGGCCTCAAGAAGGTCCTCGAGCGCGCCAAAAACTAAGATCGTCACCCAATGAAGCCCGCTTCTGAAATCATCAGCCGCCCGATCCTCACGGAAAAGGCCTCCGGCCTCGCCGAAGCCAACAAGTACGTCTTCGAAGTCCTTCCTGGCGCCGACCGCGCTCAGATCAAGAAGGCCGTCGAAGCCTCCTTCAAGGTGACCGTCGAAAAGATCAACATCCTCATCCGCAAGGGCAAGCTGCGCCGCAGCCGCCTCTCCGGAGGTTCGATCTTCACCGAGACCGACTCCCGTCGCGCCATCGTCACCCTTAAGAAGGGCGACGTCATCTCCCTCGCCTAATCTCGGAGCAGCCAAGCCATGCCCATCATCACCCATCGTCCCATCACCCCCGGCACGCGCTTCCTTGTGCGCGTGAAGACCGAGGGCCTGCACGCCGGCCGCCCCGAGCGTTCCCTCACCGAATTCAAGCACCGCGCGATGGGCCGTAATTGTTACGGCCGCATCACCTCCCGCCGTCGTGGCGGAGGCCATAAGAAGCTCTATCGCGCCATCGACTTCCGTCGTGACCGCCTGGACGCCCCGGCGACCGTGATCCGCATCGAGTACGATCCGAATCGCACCGCCCATCTGGCCCTCATCGAGTATGCCGACAAGACCCTGAACTACATCCTCGCTCCGGATGGCCTCAAGGTCGGAGACAAGGTCGTCAGCACCAACACCGCGCAGGAACAGCTGACCCCTGGTCTCTCCCTGCCGCTGAGCCTGATTCCTCCGGCCACCTTCATCCATTGCATCGAGATCGAACCCGGCAAGGGCGGTCAGCTCGCCCGCTCAGCCGGCGGCTTCGCCCAGCTGCTCGGTCTCGAAGCCGGCCGCGCCATCCTGCGCATGCCTTCCGGCGAACAGCGCTACCTCAACGCAGACTGCCGCGCCACCGTGGGCATCGTCGGCAATGTCGATCACCACAACGCCAGCCTCGGTAAGGCCGGTCGCAGCCGCTGGAAGGGCATCCGTCCTCGTCAGCGTGGTATGTCCATGAACCCGGTCGACCACCCGAACGGTGGTGGCGGCGGCAAGAAGAAGGGTGGCGGCGGTCGTCAGCACCTCAAGTCCCCGTGGGGCCAGCTCGCGAAGGGCTTCCCGACCCGCATCAAGGCGAAGGCCTCCAACAACCAGATCATCCTGCGCCGCAACGGTCGCAAGGTGAAGCAGGTCTAACCCTTCCTAATACTCTCACAACATGGCACGCTCCCGCAAAAAGGGTTTCTATGTCGACTCCCACCTCGTCGACAAAGTCACCGTCGCCCAGAAGGCCAACAGCCGTAAGCCGATCAAGACCTGGTCGCGCCGCTCGACGGTCACCCCGGACTTCATCGGTCTCAACCTGGAAGTCCACAACGGCAAGGCCTTCGTCCCCGTCTATGTGACGGAAAACATGGTCGGCCATAAGCTCGGCGAGTTCGCTCCTACGCGCACCTTCCGCCAGCACACCCAGCCCTCCCGCAAGGAAGCCCAGTAATCCACCTCCGTGCGCAACGTCCTCACCATGTCCGCTCTTCTCGTCGCCGCCACCGCGGTCGGCGCGGAAGCCCGCGCGCTTGGTGCGGCCGAAGCGGATGGCAAGGCTCCGGTCGTCGCGGTCGTTTCCGCCCGCTCGACGGATCTGGTTGTCCTGGATGGCGGACACGACCGAGGTTTCCGCCCCGGTACGGTCTGCAATGTGAGCCGTGACGGCCGCGCCTTCGGCGCCCTCGTCATCGCCGAAGCCGGTCTCCACCGCTCGGTCGCACTCATTCTCTCCCTCGACAACCCCGCTGGCATCAACGCCGGCGACCTCGTCACCCCCCGCGCCAATCCCCGCATCTAACCCTCCCTTTACCAAAGTCATGGAAGTCCACGCCACCACCCGTTTTGCCCGTATGTCGCCCCAGAAGGTCCGCGAAGTCGCGCGCCAGATCCAGGGCCTCCCCGCCGAGGAAGCCATCCAGCTCCTCCGCTTCATCCCTCGCAAGTCCGCCCGACTCCTGGGCAAGACCCTCGCGAGCGCGATCGCCAACGCCGAGAACAACCATCAGCTCGATGTCGATCGTCTGGTCGTTACCCGCGCGGAGGTTGGCAAGTCGGTTGTGATGCGCCGTTTCCATGAGCGTGGCCGCGGCCGGTCCGCGAAGATCGAGAAATGGTTCAGCCATCTGAAGATCGTGGTGGCCGAGCGTACGCAAGTTGCTGAACAAGAGGCGGCATAACCGATGGGTCACAAAGTCAATCCGATCGGGCTGCGGCTCGGCATCAACCGCACCTGGGACAGCCGCTGGTTCGCCGGGTCTGATTATGCGCG
>CAIWNE010000081.1 GCA_903913915.1 uncultured Opitutia bacterium | reverse complement strand
TGCTTCGCCTTCGCGGGTAGGGTCGAGCATCCCTGCTCGACCGCGGCCGACCAAGGATGGTCGGCCCTACCAAGAGACAATCTCAGGTCCCAGGTCTCGGCCGCCGGGTATCTGGTGCAGGCTTCCAGGACCAGGTTCAGGTTCGGGCCATCCCGCACCCGTACCTGAACCCGACCACCTGTACCTGGCACCCGATCGCTGAGACCCGAGACCTGAAATGCATCTCCCCAGCCAATCCTCCGGGCTCCCTTTGCTGCCCCCTTTGAGCGCTGTATCCTTCTGGTCAACTGAGCCTCTGGGCCTCCGAGCCTCTTCTCCGGCCTCCCTTGCCAACTGGCCAACCATTCAACCGGTCAACGATTGGTCCGCGTCCCCACCGCGACTGCTTCGCAGCAGTTCCCCCCATGCCAGCAGTTCCCCCTGACTTCCGCGGCTTCCGCCGCGGAAGTCAGATCATCCCCGCTTCTTCGGCGATCGTATCGATCTTGTTCTCGATGAGCTCGAGCTTGGCCTTCATGGCCGCGACTTCCCCGGCGAGTTCGGCGTTCTGGGCGACGAGCTGCTGGAGGAGGGCGACGATGGCCTCGTTGGTCTGGTTGGATTTCACGTGATAGGAAAAGAGTGCGTGCGGCGGAACCTCGCGACGATGGCACGCCTGCGTCGGAGGGCGCTGTTCTCCCCGGGCGGGGAAGGGAAGGGGCCTTGCGGCCGATGGTCTTAAGCGCGAATACTCCCTGGGCTCAGCGTGGGCTGAGTCCGGTCGGGCGATGTATTCGTAGTCTTAAAGACATGGGCTCACTCTGCCCAAGGCCGGTAGAGTGTCAAGGTAGGGGCAGCACCGTGTGCTGCCCTAGCCCGTCTCTGCTTCGCCTTCGCGGGTAGGGTCGAGCATCCCTGCTCGACCGCGGCCGACCAAGGATGGTCGGCCCTACCTCTCACGCACAACCAAGGGAGACCGGAAACCGGAATGTATGCTTCGGCCACATCTCCCCAGCTCACGCTCCGATCTCCCTCTGCTGCCTCTTTCTGGTCAACTGAGCCTCTGGGCCTCCGAGCCTCTGCTCCCGCCCACCAGGCCCACTTGTCAACCGGCCAGCTAGTTTGCCTCTTCCTGAGCCTCTGGGCCTCTGGTCAACTGAGCCTCTCGTTTACGTCTCTGCTCCGCCTCCCTTGCCAACCGGTCAACTTGTAATTGGCCGGCGTCCACGCCGTCCCTGCTTCCCTTGCCCCCGTGTCACCATGCCAGCAATTCCCCCGCATGTGCTTCGCACATGCGAACCTTAACCCTCCATTAAGCCCGGAAAATTTCCGAAAATTTTCCCGCCCCCTTCGCTCAACTTCTGCTCCCCTGCGGCGTTCCACTCTCATAACGTCCTCCTCATGAACCCCGTAGATTCGTCCGACGGAAAACCGAACCCGTTCTATCAGCCGGCCTTCGGTCAGGTGGTGCGCCGCCAGTTCATCGGGCTGATGGCCGCGACGTTCGGTTGGACGCTCCTGCCGTCCGCTTCCGCCCAGGAGAAGAAAGGGAAGGGCGGCGGCAAAGGCGGCAAGGGAGGCGGCGATGATTCCTCCAAGGCCCGCGGACCGGCCTTCCAGGGCGAATACGTGCTGCCGGAATCGCTCGCGGAATTCTCGAAGCTCTCGCTGATCTTCGGCCGCGCGACCGATAAGGCCATCACGGCCAGCTTCGTGCCGGCTTCGACGCTGGAGGCGTTCTTGGAGATCGGCACGGCGAAGGGCCGCTACACCCGCAAGACGGCGGTGACGCCGCTGCCGGCGGGCAAGGCGACGGAAGTCGTCATCGATGGGCTGACCCCGAACACGGAATACTTCTACCGCCTGAACTATCGCAAGCCGGGCGCGGGCAGCTACGCGCAGCGCGCCGAAGCCCGCTTCGCCACGCAACGCGCCCCGGGCTCGTCCTTCGTCTTCACGATCCAGGGCGACTCCCATCCGGAGCGCGCCCAGGCCAGCCACCCGGACCTTTATTCCCGTACGCTCGTCACGGCCGCGGCCGACAAGCCCGACTTCCATATCTGCATCGGCGACGATTTCTCGGTCGAACGCATCCGCACGATCAACGACACCAGTTGCCAGACGCCCTACCTCCTGCAGCGTCCGTTCCTCGGTCTCGTGGGCTCCGTGGGCCAGGTCTTCCTGATGAACGGCAACCATGAGCAGGGCTCGCTCTTCAACTACTCGCAGAAGGACGAACGTCATGACGTCGCCGTCGGCGTGCAGAAGGCCCGCAACTCGCTTTACCCGACCGTCGGCAACGAAGGCATCTATTCCGGCCCGACGGAGCCGTTCAAGGAGATCGGCCCGATGAAGACCTACACGTCCTGGACCTGGGGCGATGCGCTCTTCGTCATCCTCGACAACTACTGGCACTCCCCGTCGCTCGTCGACAGCGGCTTCGGCGGCAAGAACGGCAAGGGCGAGGACAAGAAGAACCGCGACTGGTGGGGCATCACGATCGGCGACGCCCAGTATCACTGGCTCAAGAAGGTCCTCGAGACGAGCAAGGCGAAGCACAAGTTCGTCTTCGCCCACCACGTCCTCGGCACCGGCCGCGGCGGCGTCGACGAGGCCGACCTCTACGAATGGGGCGGCCAGGGCAAGAAGGGCGAAGGCTCGTTCAAGGAGAAGCGCCCGGGCTGG
>CAIWNE010000080.1 GCA_903913915.1 uncultured Opitutia bacterium | reverse complement strand
CTGAGATGAAGATTTTCACCGGCAACGCCAACCCGGCGCTGGCTAAAGAAATCTGCGAACATCTTGGCGTTCCGCTCGGCACTGCTACCGTCAACCGTTTCCCCGACGGTGAAACGTTCGTCCAGATCAACGAGAACATCCGCGGCTGCGACGTCTACGTGGTCCAGCCCACCTGCGCGCCGGCCAACGACCGCATCATGGAGCTACTGATCATGATCGACGCGCTCCGCCGCGCTTCCGCCGCGCGCATCACGGCTGTGATCCCGTTCTTCGGCTACGCCCGCCAGGACCGCAAGGACAAGCCCCGCGTGCCGATCACGGCCAAGCTCGTGGCCAACCTGCTGACCGCCGCCGGCGCCAACCGCGTCCTGACGGTCGACCTGCACGCCCAGCAGATCCAAGGTTTCTTCGACATCCCCGTCGACCATCTCTACGCCTCGCCGGTCTTCTACGCCCACATCAAGAACAAGCCCTGGCTCAAGGACGCCACGGTGTTCTCGCCTGACGTGGGCGGCCTGAAGTACGCCTCGGCCGTGGCGGACATGCTCAACCTGCCTTACGGCTTCGTGGCTAAGCGCCGCACGAGCGCGACCACCGTCCAGGCCACGAGCCTCGTCGGCGAAGTCGAAGGCCGCGACATCATCCTGGTCGACGACATGACGGAGACCGCCGGCACGCTCGTGGCCGCCGCCGAACTGCTCAAGAAGAACGGCGCCCGCTCGGTCCGCGCCGTGGTCTCCCACTGCATGATCCAGGAGATCGCCTTCGAGCGCCTCCGTCGCGGCATCATCGACGAGGTCATCACGACCAACTCCGTTCCGGCCGACTGGCCGAAGGACCTGCCGATCACGGTGCTCTCGATCGCCCCGCTGCTTTCCGACGCGATCCGTCGTATCCACGGCAACAACAGCGTGACCGACCTCTTCCCGATCAAAGGCCACTGAGCCTGCCGTCAGGACGCAAGAAAGGCCGCATCGGATGATGCGGCCTTTCTGTTGGGAGGATTTCCTGCGCTTACTTCTTCTCCGACTTCAGGAAGTCTAGGATCAGCTGGGCTTGGTCGCTGGTGTGGCCCTTATGGTCGGCGTAGACGCACTTGCCGTCCTTGAAGAGGAAGGCGCTGCGGCTGGCCATGCCGACGAGGTTCTTGACGCCGAAGGCTTCCGTGACGGCCTTCTTCTCCTTGTCGGCCAGGAGGCGGAAGGGGAACTTCTGCTCTTCCTTGAACTCCTTCTGCAGTTTCTCGTCGTCGGTGCTCACGCCGAGCACGTTGACGCCGGCCTTTTGCAGGTCGGCCCAGCCGTCGCGCAGCGAGCAGCCCTGCTTGGTGCAGCCGCCGGTCTTGGCCTTCGGGTAGAAGTAGACGAGCAGGTAGCCCTTGGCGCCTTCCTTGGCCAGGGAGACGGGCTTGCCGTCCTGGTCGTTGCAGGTGACGTCCGGAATGGAGGCGCCGACGGCGAGTTTTTCTGCCGCGTTGCCGAAGAAGGGGAGGAGGGACATGAGGAGGGAGGCGAAGAGTGTCTTCATGCGACGTAGGTTGGGAGCCCGCCGGCAAAAGGCAAATGCGACCGATGGTGTTTTCGTGTCGCTTGTCCGTCTCTCCGGGGGCAAAAATACGCCCATGTTGCAGGCTGTCCTCGACACCATCCCTCATCGTCCGCCGTTCCTGTTCCTTGACCGGATCGACGAGGTCCGGGCCGATGGGGCGACGTGCACCCGTACGTTCCGCGCGGACGAGCCTTTCTATTCCGGACATTACCCCGGCAATCCGATCACGCCGGGCGTGCTGCTCTGCGAATCGGTCTTCCAGGCTGGCGCGATCTTCCTCACGAAGAAACTGCAGGCCGACGGCGGTGCCCCGGCCGGCAAGACTCCGGTACTCTGCCGTATCGAGGAGGCCAAGTTCAAGGGGATGGTGAAGCCCGGCGATACGGTCTCGATCTACGTGAAGCACGTCGAGACGCTCCAGCAGTTCCATTTCATGACCGGCACGGTACGCCGCGACGGGAAGGCCGTCCTGACCATCCGCTTCGCCCTCGCCCTCGTCGACCAACCCGCCTGACCTATGTCCTTCCTCGGCCTTTCCGGTAAGACCTATCTCGTCCTCGGCGTCGCGAACAAGAAGTCCGTCGCCTGGCATGTCGCCAAGACCCTCGAGGCCGAAGGCGCCAAGGTGGCCTACTCCGTCCGATCGCAGGCCCGGCTCGACTCTTTGAAAGGCCTGCTTGATGGCAAGCCGGTATACCTGTGCGACCTCGAGCACGAAGCGCAGACGCAGAAGCTCGCCGCCGACGTCGGCCGCGAACATGGACCGCTTGACGGCGTCCTGCATAGCGTGGCCTTCGCCAACTTTTCGCGCGGCATGCAACCGTTCCACGAGACCGTCCGCGCCGACTTCCTGCAGGCTACCGCGATTTCCGCGTTCTCGTTGGTCGAGCTTTCCCGCGCGCTGAAGCCTCACCTGAAGCTCGATGCCTCGGTTGTCTCCATCGGCATCTCCTCCCAGGTGACGGCCTCGAACTACGGCTACATGTCGCCGATCAAGGCCGCTCTCGAATCCGCCAGCCGCTTCCTCGCGAAATCCTTCTCGGCTGATTCGCGCGTGCGTTTCAACTCCGTCAACGCCGGCCCGCTCAAGACGAGCGCCAGCGCGGGCATCCCGGGCTATCTCCACAACTACCTGCACGCCGAGAAGATGACCTTCCGCAAGGAAGCCCTGAAGACGCAGGAAGTCGCCGACACGGCGGTCTGGCTGCTCTCGCCCCGTTCGAGCGGCATCAATGGACAAGGCATCGTGGTCGACGCCGGCATGGGCTGGAATTTCTTCGACGAAGAGCTCGTGGCCGCTTCTTCCCGCCTTCCCGGAGCGTGATCTTCAAGCGCACAGTCCTGTCCGGCCTCGTGGCCGAACTGCCGCCCGAGGTCTGGACCTCCGACGAGGTCGAGCGCCGCCTGGCGCCGCTTTATGGCCGCCTGAAACTGCCGGAGGGGCGGCTCGAACTGATGACGGGTATCCGCGAGCGGCGTTTCTGGCCGCAGGCGATCCGACCGTCCGCTGCTTCCGCGTTGGCGGGTCGCCGCGCGATGCAGGCCGCAGGGGTCGGCCCCGCCGACATCGACCTGCTGATCCATTCGTCCGTCTGCCGCGATCGTCTCGAGCCTTCGACCGCCGCCTACGTGCACGGTCTGCTCGGCCTCGGTCCGCAGGCGCAGATCCTCGACGTCTCCAACGCCTGCTTGGGTTTCCTCAACGCCGTCGCGCTCGCCGCGGGCATGGTGGAGTCCGGTCAGATCAAGCGGGCGCTCGTCTGCTCCGGCGAAGATGGTCGTCCGCTCGTCGAACGCACCATCCGCCTGCTGAACGAAGACCTCGCCCTGACGCGCGAGACGATCAAGCCGTACTTCGCGAACCTCACCATCGGCGCCGGCGGGGCCGCCGCGGTCGTGTGTCGCGATGACCTTGCCGGTCCTGGTTCGATTCGTCTCCTGGGCGGAGCCGCCGAGACCGATTCTTCCGCTAACGGGCTCTGCGAAGGCGATACGTCCTTCGCCGAACTCGACATGCGCACCGATTCGGAGGCGTTGCTGGCCGCAGGCGTCGCGCTCGCCCAGCGTTGCTGGGGCCGCTTCAAGGGCGTCACGGGCTGGGATGAGTCCACGCCGCATCGCGTGGTGACGCACCAGGTCGGCCGTCGCCACTCCTCGCTGCTCTTCGAGAAGCTGGGTCTCGATCCGGCGAAGGATTACCAGAGCTTCGATCGCCTTGGTAATGTCGGCTCGGTCTCCGTGCCAGCCACCTTGGCGCTGGGTCTCGCCGAAGGCCGGATCAAGCCCGGCGAACGCGTCGCGTTGCTGGGCATCGGCAGCGGCCTCGCCAGCATGATGCTCGCCGTCGAATGCCAATGAGCCACGTCTCCCTTTCTCCCGCCGTGCAGGCCCTGTATCCGTTTGAGCAGCGTGATTTCGCCGCGCTCTCCGGCCGCATGGGCTACGTCGACCACGGTCCGCGCGACGGCCGTCCGGTGCTGTTGCTCCACGGTAATCCGTCGTGGTCCTTCCTCTGGCGCGACCTGATCCTGAAGCTCGCTGCCCAAGGTCGACGCGTCATCGCGCCGGACCATGTCGGCATGGGCCTTTCCGCCCGACCGGATCGTTTCCTCCGCCTCGCCGACCGCATCGCCGACATCGAGGCGCTCATATCGCATCTCGGCCTCAAGGAGTTCGACATGGGCGTGCACGATTGGGGTGGCGCCATCGGCTTCGGGGTCGCGGGACGCCGCCCGGAGAGGGTAGGGAAGATCCTCGTCACGAATACCGGAGCGTTCCTGTCCGACCGCATCCCTGTCCGGATTGCCCTTTGCCGCGCCCCCTTGGTCGGCCGTTTCATTGTCCAAGGGCTGAACGGCTTTGCCTGGCCTGCGACCTGGATGTCGGTCGAGAAGCCCCTTGGTCCTGCCGCCAAGGCCGGTTTCCTCTCACCGTATGGGTCGGCGTCGGTCCGGCGGGCGGTGGCCGATTTCGTGGCGGATATCCCCATGGAGGCCGAACATCCCACCCGGTCCGTCCTAGCGGCCGTGGAGGGCTCTTTGGAGGGGTTAAAGGGCAAGCCGATGCTCCTTTGCTGGGGAATGCGCGACTTCTGCTTCGACCGGTCGTTCCTGGAAGGCTTCATCCGCCGTTTTCCGGCCGCCAAGCAGCTCCTTTTCGCCGATGCCGGCCACTACGTCCTCGAGGATGCAGGGGAGGCTGCGCTTGGTCCGATCGCCGCCTTTTTCGGACCGGCCTGAGCAACGGGATTTTAGCCCGCTTGTCGGGCTGGAATAGACCTGTGGATAACGTGTGAACAACGGTTTCTTACGCCCCCTATAAGTTTTTGTAAGGGGTTGATTGGTAGTTGTTTCTGGTCAGCCAAAAACATTCACGGCGAGGGTGTTTCCTGTTGCAGATACCCCTGTGAAAAACAGCATGAAAACACCCCTCCGAAGGGCGGGGAAACATCACATATTTACACACTAAAACATGAGCGAAAATTCCGAGAAAACCCCGAATCGCGGCAAGCACGCAGGCAACGAGAGCTACGGCGCTTCCGACATCAAGCGCCTCAAGGGCCTCAAGGCCGTGCGCGAGCGACCTGGTATGTATATCGGTGATACCAACGAGACGGGTCTCCATCACTGCGTGTACGAGATCGTCGACAACTCGATCGACGAAGCTCTCGCCGGTTATTGCAAGAGCATCAAGGTCGAGATCCATGCGGACGGGTCTCTTTCCGTCGAGGACGACGGCCGTGGCATTCCTGTCGCGATGCACCCCGAGGAAAAGGTGCCGACGCTCGAGCTGGTCCTTACCAATCTTCACGCGGGCGGCAAGTTCGACAAAGGTGCCTACCAGGTCTCCGGTGGCCTCAACGGTGTCGGCGCGAAGTGCGTCAACGCCCTTTCCGACAGCTTCGTCGCGGAGGTCAGCCGCGAAGGCGAGGTCCACCAGATGAAGTTCTGCCGCGGCGAAGTCACCCAGTCCATCAAGGTCATCGGCAAGACGAAGCGCACCGGCACGAAGATCACCTTCCATCCGGATCCGGAGATCTTCGTCGCCACCCAGGAGTTCAAGTACGACACGCTCGTCCGCCGTATGCGCGAGCTGGCCTTCCTGGTCCCTGGCATCACGGTCGAGATGAAGGACCATCGCTCCAACCGCGCCGACAAGTTCGAGTTCAAGGAAGGCATCGCCGAATACGTCTCGTTCCTCAACGCGAACGAAGAGCGCCTCTTCGACAAGCCGATCCTGATGGCGGCCGAGGTCGATTTTACCGACCTCGCCAACCCGCGCGTGATGGCCGAGGGCGAGAAGCCCAAGCCTGGCATGCGCCGCATGACCATCGACGTGGCCCTGCAGTACAACGACCGCTACGACGAGATGGTCTTCAGCTACACCAACCTGATCAACCAGCCCGAGGGCGGCACGCACCTCTCCGGCTTCCGTTCCGCTCTCACCCGCGTGATCAACCACTACGCGAAGTCCAACAACCTCATCAAGGACAAGGACGCCAAGCTCAACGGGGACGACATGCGCGAAGGCCTCGTGGCCGTGATCTCCGTCAAGCACCCCGACCCGAAGTTCCAGTCGCAGAACAAGACCCGCCTGACCAACCCCGAAGTCGAAGGCATCGTGACCTCCGTCGTGGGCGAGCAGCTCAAGTACTATCTCGAGCGCGACCCGAAGACCGGCCGTCGCATCGTCGACAAGTGCCTTAACGCCGCCCGCGCCCGCGAAGCCGCCCGCAAGGCCCGCGAGACCGTCCGTAAGTCCGCCATGTCCTCCGGCGGCCTCCCCGGCAAGCTGGCCGACTGCTCCGAGAGCGATCCGTCCGTCTGCGAACTCTATATCGTCGAAGGCGACTCGGCCGGCGGCTCCGCCAAGCAGGGCCGCGACCGCCGCTACCAGGCGATCCTGCCGATCAAGGGTAAGATCCTCAACGTCGAGAAGGCCCGCATCGACAAGATCCTCTCCAACGAGGAAATCCGCACGATCATCACCGCCTGCGGCACCGGCATCGGCAAGCACGAGGGCGACGGCGCCTTCGACGTCACGAAGTGCCGCTACCACAAGCTCGTCATCATGACGGACGCCGACGTCGACGGTTCGCACATCCGCACGCTGCTCCTGACCTTCCTCTTCCGCCAGATGCCCGGCCTCATCGAAGCCGGCTACGTCTACATCGCCCAGCCGCCCCTGTACCGCATCAAGCGCAAGAAGCGCGAGCAGTACGTCGACAACGACCCGGAACTGAACCGCATCCTCCTCGAACTCGGCTCCGAAGACGTGAACCTGCTCCGCCTGCGCGACAAGCACGTCTTCCCGGGCCAGAAGCTCGACAAGATCGTCGAATCCCTCGCCCGTCTCGAGTCCCTCGGCGCCGGCATCGGCCGCACGGGCTGCCAGCTCGGCGAATACCTCGACCAGCAGGACCACAAGACCCATGCGTTGCCCCGATTCATCGTGCGCACCCGCACCGGCAACGAGGAGACCTACGAGTTCCTCGCCGACACCGACGCCAAGCAAGCCTACCTGCGTAAGGCGGGCGTCGAGGACTTCCTCGCCGACAAGATCGACCGCGAGAAGAAGCTCAAGGATGGCACCGTCGTCCAGGAGCGCGTCAACGTGATCGAGGTCTTCGAGAACGAAGCCATCACCAAGGTGCTCAAGGAACTCGAAGCCCAGGGCATGGACGTGAAGAAGTTCACCGCCGGCGAGGAGCCGCGCTACCACCTGATCGACGGCTCGACCGCCGAGGAGGCCCCCGCCGCCGAAGGCGAGGAAGACGCCAAGGGCGAGGAGAAGCCGGCCAAGAAGATCGTGAAGAAGGCCGAGCCCATCCCGCTCGGCTCGATCCTCGAGCTCATCGGCCAGATCCGCCAGTTCGGCCGCAAAGGCCTCACGATCCAGCGATACAAGGGTCTGGGCGAAATGAACCCCAAGCAGCTCTTCGAGACCACGATGGATCCGGCCAAGCGCCGCTTCCTCAAGGTCGACATCGCCGATGCCGCCGAAGCCAACCGCGTGTTCGCCAT
Source organism: uncultured Opitutia bacterium (assembly GCA_903913915.1). GTDB lineage: Bacteria > Verrucomicrobiota > Verrucomicrobiia > Opitutales > UBA953 > UBA953. Next base: position 5,919 of record CAIWNE010000080.1, on the reverse strand, counting down.
GCTCATGGGCGAGGACGTCCCGAACCGCCGCGCCTTCATCGAGGACAACGCGCTCAACACCTCGAACCTCGACGTCTGATCGACCTGACGCCTCCACCTCAAGACCTCTTCGAACATGTACTCTGACAAGGAAAAGCTCACGTCCGCCAACATCACGGACATCATGCAGACGGCCTACATCGATTACTCGATGTCCGTCATCGTCTCCCGCGCCCTCCCGGACGCGCGCGATGGCCTGAAGCCCGTGCAGCGCCGCATCCTGTATGCGATGCTCCGCGAAGGCCTCGTCCACAACCGCCCGTTCGACAAGTGCGCCGGCGTCGTCGGCGAAGTGCTGAAGAACTACCACCCGCACGGCGACAGCTCCGTGTACGACACGCTCGTCCGCCTCGCCCAGAACTGGGTCATGCGCTACCAGCTCATCGAGCCGCAAGGCAACTTCGGCTCGGTCGACGGCGATCCGCCCGCGGCCTACCGATACACCGAGTGCCGTCTTTCGGAGATCTCCTCCGAACTCCTCGCCGACATCGACGAGGACACGGTCGACTTCACCCCGAACTACAAGGAGTCGACCACCGAGCCGACCGTCCTGCCGTGCGCCTTGCCCCACCTGCTGATGAACGGTTCGACCGGCATCGCGGTCGGCATGACGACCAACATCCCTCCCCATAACCTCAACGAACTCGTCGAGGCCACCTGCCTCATCATCGACAAGCCCAGCGCGACCGTCGAAGACCTGGAGAAGATCATCATCGGTCCGGACTTCCCGACCGGCGGCGTCATCAACGGCAAGGAAGGCATCAAGCAGTACCTGCGCACCGGCCGCGGCATCATCCGCGTCCGCGGCGTCGCCCACACCGAGGAGATGAAGAACGGCAAGGAGCAGATCGTCCTCACGGAGCTGCCTTACAACGTCAACCGCTCCTCGTTGGTGAAGCACATCGCCGACCTCTGCGCCGAGAAGGTCCTCGACGAGGTCTCCGACCTCCGCGACGAGTCCGACGAGAACACGCGCGTCGTCATCGAGCTCAAGCGCAACGAGAACCCGAAGGTCGTCATCAACAAGCTCTACAAGCACACGAACTTCGAGAACTCGTTCGGCGTCATCCTGCTCGCCCTCGACAAGCGTCGCCCGAAGCAGATGAACATCCGCGAGCTCCTCGAGTGCTTCGTCGAGCACCGTCGCGACGTCGTCACCCGCCGCACCCGCTTCCGCCTCCGCAAGGCCGAGGACCGCGCCCACATCCTCGAAGGATTCAAGATCGCCCTGCGCAACCTGGACGACTTCGTGAAGATCATCCGCGCCGCGTCCAACCGCGACGAGGCCCGCGTGAAGCTCATGGCCAAGTACGGCCTCAGCGAACGCCAGGCCGTGGCCATCCTCGACCTCCGCCTCTACCAGCTCACCGGCCTGGAGCGTGACAAGATCGAGGCCGAGTACCGCGAACTGATGGCGCTCGTCGAAGAGCTCCGCGGCATCCTCTCGAGCGAATCTAAGCTGCTTTCCCTCATCAAGAAGGAGCTCCGCGACGCCGCCAAGAAGCACATCGGCCCCCGCAAGACGAAGGTCACCGCCCAGGAAGGCGACCTCTCGATGGAGGACATCGTCGCCAACGAAGGCTGCGTCGTCACCGTCTCGCACGCCGGCTTCATCAAGCGCACCCCGGTCGCCCAGTACCGTCTCCAGAAGCGCGGCGGCAAGGGCACCAAGGGCGCCGAGCTCTCCAAGGCCGCGTCCGACGAGGACAGCGACTTCATCGAGCACCTCTTCACCGCCAATACGCATGACCACATCCTGTTCTTCATGAACAACGGCCGCGTGTACGTGGAGAAGGTCTACGAGATCGAAGAAGCCAACCGCGCCTCGCGCGGCAAGTCGATCGCCCGCCTGCTCGACCTCAAGGACGACGAGAAGCTGGCCGCGATGGTCTGCGTCTCCAACTTCGAGGAAGGCAAGTTCCTCATGATGTGCACCGCCAACGGCACGATCAAGAAGACCGAGATCTCGAAGTACGCCAACTACCGCAAGGGAGGCATCATCGGCATCAACATCGAGCACGGCGACCGCCTCATCGCGGCCAAGCTGACCAACGGCGACAACGAGGTCGTGATGATCTCGCAGTCCGGCATGTCCATCCGCTTCCACGAGTCCGACGTCCGTTCCATGGGCCGCGACACGACCGGCGTGATCGGGATGAACCTAGAGAGCGGCGACCAGGTGAAGGCGATGGAAGTCGTCGATCCGGCCTGCACGCTCCTCGTCGTCGGCATCGACGGCATCGGCAAGCGCACGCCCTTCGACGATCCTGAGACCAAGGAGCCCGTCTATCGCAAGCAGTCCCGCGGCGGCAAGGGGGTCATCGCCATCTCCACCGAGGTCGGCGTCGCCGGCGCGCTCAGCGTGCAGGAGGAGGACGAGGTCATGCTCCTCACCAAGGGAGGACAGTCCATCCGGACCAAGGTGTCCGACATCCGCTGCACCGCGGGTCGCAACACCAAGGGCGTCCGCGTCATGCGCCTCAAGGACGGCGAGTCGCTCCTCGGCATCTCCAAGGTCGAGCGCTCCGAGGAAGAGGAAGAGAACGCCGCCAAGCCGCAGGCCTGATCGGGTCGGTCGGCCAAGCAGAAGGGGCGCCTTGTGGCGCCCCTTTTTTGTGCCCTGACGGGTCGCTTAGGCGCGTTCCAGCGCCGCGATGCACTCGACGTGGCGGGTCTGCGGGAAGAGGTCGAACGGGCGGACGGAGACGACCTTCCAGCCCTTGGCGCACAGATACTTCATGTCGCGGGCCTGGGTGTCCGGGGCGCAGCTCACGTAGACGATGCGGCGCGGGCCGAAGGCGTGCAGCTGCTCGAGGAAGGCTTCGTCGCAGCCTTTGCGGGGCGGGTCGACGATCACGGCTGACTCATGGCCTTCGACCGGAAGCTTCTTGAAGATCGATTCCGCGGAGCCGGCGATGAAGCGGCAGTTGAGCAGATGGTTGAGCGTGGCGTTTTCGGCGGCCTTGCGGGCGGCCTCGGCGCTGACCTCGATGCCGTTGACGGAATCGAAGAGGCGCGCGCCGGAGAGGGCGAAGAGGCCCGATCCGCAGTAGGTGTCGACGAGATGGCGGGCGCCGGACTCATGGGCGAGCTTGATGGCGTGGCCGACGAACTGCTCGAGCACGGACGGGTTGTTCTGGAAGAACTCGCCGGCGAGGAACTTCAGCTGTACCGCGCCGACCTTCTCGGTGACGACCTGGCGGGAGTCGGTGACAACGCCCTCTTCGCAGTCGCGGAAGAGCAGGGTGGCGCCCCGTTCAAAGCGGCCGGGGTTGGATTTGATGTCCTTGCGGGCGCGCGCGTAGGACGCGTTGATCGCGTCGGTCGCGATCGGGCATTTCGGCACGTCGACCACGCGACGAGAGGTGCCGGCTGCGAGGAAGCCGATCGGGAAGTCCGCGCGGCGCGGCGTCATGAAGTGCGGGGTGATCTTGGAGCGGTAGCCGTACTGCTTCGGCGAGGGGTGGCAGGGGTCGACCTTGGTCTTGATGCCGCCGAGCCGCTCGAAGGCCTCCGCCACCTGCTTCTGCTTCCACTCGAGCTGCTGCGGATAGGCCAGGTTCTGGTACTGGCAGCCGCCGCATTCCCCGAAGAGGTCGCAGCGAGGCTGGACGCGGTGGGGCGAGGGGACGACGACGCGGACGAGGTCGCCGCGCGAGAAGTTGGCGGCGTTGTGCCAGATGCGGGCCACGACCTTTTCGCCGGCGAGGGCGCCGGCGATGAAGACCACCCAGCCGTCGACGCGGGCCACGCCTTCTCCGAGATTCGTCAGGCTCGCGATCTCGACCTCGATCTCCTGATGGTAGGTGAACTTGCCCGGCCGGAACTTGGAGGAGTCGGGTTTGCGGGACTGAGGCGGCTCGAATTCGGACATGGCGATAAAGTCCGTCTCCGGGCGGAGAGGTCGAGACTTATCCCCGCCGAAGGCCTGTCCTTGCCCTTCGGCGTCCCTTGGTACTCACTTCGCCCGTGCCCGACGAGGTCATCCAGAGCCGACAGAACCCCCGCGTGCAGGCGTTGGCCCGCCTGCGGGATCGTGCCGAACGCGAAGCCCGCGGCCTTTTCATCGCCGAAGGCCTTCGTGAGCTTTCCCGGGCCATCGAGCGCAAGGTCGAGGTGCTCGAGGTTTATTTCTGCCCTTCGATGTTCCGTGGCTCCGAGGCCGCCGAACTCGTGACCAATGCCCGGGCCGCCGGCGTCGATTGCTGCGAACTGGGCGAGTCCGCCTTCGAAAAGGTAAGCGGCCGCGAAGGTCCGGACGGTTTGCTCGGCGTCGCCCGGACCTGGAATTGCTCCCTCGACCAGCTTAAGCCTTCGGCCAACCCGCTCCTGCTGGTCGCTGAATCGGTCGAGAAGCCCGGCAACCTCGGTGCGTTGTTGCGCACGGCGGACTCCGCCGGTTGCGATGCGCTCATCGTCTGCGACCCGATCACCGATGTCTTCAATCCCAACGTCGTGCGTTCCTCGCAGGGCGCGCTTTTCTCCATGCCCGTGGCCGTATGCACGTCCCAGGAGGCCGCCGCGTGGATGAAGGCCAAGGGCGTCCGTTCGCTCGCGACCTCGCCGGCGGCCACCAAGGATTATTGGGATGTCGATTGCCGTGGTCCGGTGGCCCTGCTGTTGGGCTCCGAGAAGGACGGCCTGTCGGACTTCTGGCTCAAGGGCGCGGATGAGAAGATCTCGATCCCGCAGGCGGGCCTGTCGGATTCCCTGAATGTTTCCAATGCCGCGGCGATCTGCCTTTTCGAGGCCGTCCGTCAGCGACGTAAGGCGAGATGAACCGTCGTTATTTCCTGGGAGGTATGGCCTGTTTCGCGGCCGCCTGGGCGTGCCGCGCGGCATATGCGCACAATGGCGCCAGCCTCGGACCAGATGGCGTCCTGCATGAGTCATTCGGCCTGATCCCGCTGTCTTGGCTGCTTGATTTCGCCGGCCTGACGCTGCTCGTGCTGGCCTGGATTCGTCGCAAATAAGAAGGCCGGGCTTGGGGCCCGGCCTTGCTTGAGGGACTGACGCTTCGCTTAGCCGATGGCCTTGGCGACCAGGTCGTCGAGCTTCTTGCCGTCGACGGCGAAGGCACGGATACCTTCGGCGGTCTTCTCCGTGGCCATCGCGTCTTCGTTATGGTGCCAGCGGAACTCCTTCTCGCCCCAGGCCTTGGCGGCTTCGCCCTCGGACTTGGCGGCGGCTTCGTCGAGCACCTTGGGCACCGCGGCGGAGTCCTTGGAGAGTTCGTCGAGGAGGTTCGGGGCGATGGTCAGGAGATCGCAACCGCAGAGGGCCTTGATCTGGCCGACGTTACGGAAGGAGGCGCCCATGACTTCGGTCTTGATGCCGTTGCGCTTGTAGTAGGCGAAGATGCGACGGACGGACTGCACCCCCGGATCGTTGGCGCCGGAGGAGGCGGTTTCGTTCCAGTTGGCGCCCTGGGCCTTCTTGTGCCAGTCGTAGATGCGGCCGACGAACGGCGAGATCAGCTGGACGCCTGCCTCGGCACAGGCGACGGCCTGGGCGAAGGAGAAGAGTAGGGTGAGATTGCAGTGGATGCCGTCGACCTTCAACGCTGCGGCGGCCTGGATGCCCTCCCAGGTCGAGGCGAGCTTGATCAGGATCCGATCGCGGGAAATACCTGCGGCTTCGTAGCGGGCAATGAGCTCGCGGGCTTTGGCCACGCTTGCGGCCGTGTTGAAGGACAGCCGGGCATCGACCTCGGTGGAAACGCGGTTGGGAACAATCTTCAGAATCTCCAGACCGAAGGCCACCGCCAGCTTGTCCATGGCGAGGCTGAGTGTGGCACCCGCGGAAGAGGCCTCGACGCGCGCCTCGCGCACCACGCGGTCCACCAGCTCGGCGTACTCCGGCATGGTGGCGGCCTTGAGG
>CAIWNE010000079.1 GCA_903913915.1 uncultured Opitutia bacterium | reverse complement strand
GCCGCGCTTCTTGAGCAGTTCCACGCGCTCGAAGCGCTTGAGGACGTTACGCTTCGCTCCGGAGGAGGAGGCGCTGGACTTGAAACTGTTGTGCTGGGTCATGGCCGTAAGGTGGGTGGAAGTTTGGAGAAAAGGGGTCGAGGGGGCGGGAGCAAGGGGAAAAGCGGTCAAAATGCCGACTTTGCCCCTTTTCATGTCCCTTTCCCCGTTCAGGCCTGTTTCAGGATGCCCTTCACGACATGGCCATGGACGTCCGTGAGGCGGAATTGGCGGCCCTGATAGCGGAAGAGCAGGCCCTCGTGGTTGATCCCGAAGAGGTGCAGGAGGGTGGCCTGCATGTCGTGGATGTGCACAGGGTCCTTCGTGATGTTCCAGCCGAACTCGTCGGTGGCGCCATGGACGTAGCCGGGCTTCACGCCGCCGCCGGCGAGCCACCAGGAGTAGGCGCGGCCGAAATGGTCGCGTCCTTTGAAGCCCTGGCCCTGCTGGTTCTGCGCGAACGGCGTGCGGCCGAATTCGCCGCCCCAGACGACGAGGGTGTCGTCGAGCAGGCCGCGCTGCTTGAGGTCCTTCACGAGCGCGGCGCTGGCCTGGTCGGTGTCGAGGCACTGCTGCGCGAGCTGGCCGGTGGTCAGGTTGTTGTGCTGGTCCCAGCCGGCATGCATGAGCTGGGTGAAGCGGACGCCGCGCTCGGCGAGGCGGCGGGCGATGAGGCAGTTGTTCGCGAACGTGCCGGGCTTGAGGACGTCGGGGCCGTACATCTCGAGCACCGACTTGGGCTCATTCTTGAAGTCGAGCAGGTCGGGCACGGAGGCCTGCATGCGGAAGGCCATCTCGTATTGCGAGATGCGCGTGTCGATCTCGGGGTCGCCGACCTGGCCGAGGTGCGCGCGGTTGAGCGCCTGCATGTCGTCGAGCATCGTGCGACGCGCCTCGCGGCTGACGCCGGCGGGATTATTGACGTACGGCACGGGATCGCCGACGCCGCGGAAACGCACGCCCTGGTGCTTGCCGGGCAGGAAGCCGTTGGACCAGTAGTGCTCGAAGAACAGCTGGCCGCAGGTCTTGGCGGCGTCGGACGACGTCATCACGACGTAAGCCGGGAGGTCTTCGTTCATCGAGCCGAGACCGTAGGAGAGCCAGGCGCCCATCGAGGGGCGGCCGGGGATCTGCGAGCCGGTCATGAAGAAGGTCACGCCGGGCGCATGGTTGACGGCCTCGGTGTTCATCGAGCGGACGACGCAGAGCTCGTCGGCAATCGCACCGGTGTACGGCAGCATCTCGCTCATCTCGATGCCGCTGGAGCCCCACTTCTTGAAGGGCTTGATCGCGCCGACGCACGGGAACTTGGCGTAGCCGCTCGACATCGTGGAGAGGCGGGTGTCGCCGCGCACGCTGGCGGGGATGTCCTCGCCGGCCATCTTGGCCAGGAGCGGCTTATGGTCGAAGAGGTCGACGTGCGAAGGGCCGCCGCCCTGCCAGAGGCAGATCATGCGCTTGGCCTTCGGGGCGAAGTGCGGGAGGCCGGGCAGGCCGCCGACGGGGTTGTTCGCGGCCTTGAGGTCGCGGGCGAGCATGGAGCCGAGGGCGACGGCCCCGATGCCTTGGACGCCGGCGCTGAGGAAACTGCGGCGCGTCAGGCGCTCGCGCCATTCGGAGGGGGAGAGTTCGAAGTCCATGGGGTTCAGTCGCGGGTGACGGCGGCGTCGAGGTTATAGAGGGCGAGGCAGGTGGCGGTGAGCGCGGCGTGTTCGGCGGCGGGGATCGTCGCGTCGCGCCGGCTCTCGCCGACGGCGAGGAGGGCCTCCGCGGCCTTGGCGTCGGCGGCGTAGATCGCGCGCTGGTGCGCCAGCATCTTGGCGAGCAGCGCGGGCTCCTGGCCGGCGGGCCCGCGGCCAAGCACGAGGGCGAAGGCGCGGGCGAGGCGGGCTTCGTCGGTCGGCTGCTCCTTGGTCACGCGCTGGGCGAGCACGCGCGCGGCTTCGACCCAGGTGGGGTCGTTGAGCATCGTGAGCGCATGCAGGGGCGACGAGGTGATCGCGGTGCGCACGCGGCAGGTCTGGCGCGCGGAGCTGTCGAACATGTTCACGGGCGCGATGGTCCGACGCCAGAAGGTGTAGAGCGAACGGCGGTAGAGGTCGGGGCCTTTCGACTGCGGGTAGGTGAAGTCGCGTTCCTTGGTGATCGCGAGGCTCTCCCACGGGCTGTCCGGGAGATATGGGTAGACCGGCACGCCGCCGACCTTCTCGTTGAGCAGGCCGCTGGAGCGCAGGGCGACGTCGCGGAGGAGGAGCGAAGGCAGGCGCCGGCGCGGGGCGTGAGCGAGGAGCTTGTTCTCGGGGTCCTTCTGGAGGTGCTCCTTGGTGACGTGGCTCGACTGGCGGTAGGTCTTGCTGGTGACGATGATCTTCTGGAGGGCCTTGGTCTTCCAGCCGGACTCGCGGAACTCGACCGAGAGCCAGTCGAGCAGCCCTTGGTGCGTCGGGCGGTCGCTCTGCACACCGAGGTCCTCGGAGGTGCGCACGATGCCCTTGCCGAAGAGCTGCTGCCACTGGCGGTTGACCTGCACGCGGGCGGTCAGCGGGTGCTCGGGGCGGAAGAGCCACTGCGCGAGGCCGAGGCGGTTCTTCGGGGCGTCCTTCGGCAGCGGCGGGAGGAAGCCCGGCGCGTCGAAGGCGACCTTGTCCTTCTTCGAGAGGTAGGCGCCGCGATCGAGGATATTCGTGTCGCGCGGCATGTCGTCGGACATCACCATCACGCGCGGCAGGACGTCGCCACGGTAGCCGTCGAGCAGCATCTTGGCACGGTCGATCTTCTGCACCGCGGCGATCTTCTTCCGGTCCTCGGTGAAGACGTTCTTGTTGTAATGCTCGCGGAGCTTCTTGGTCTCGGCCGCGGTGCGCTTCTTCTCCGGCGCGAGCAGGGCCTCGAGCTCCTTGGGCAGCATGCCCTTGTCCTTGGTCGGCTTCGCGAGCCAGGCTTCGAAGGCCTTCGTCTGATGGACGAAGAAGTCCTTGTTCAGCGCGTCGAAGTCGGCCTGCAGCTTGGCGAGTTCGGCGGCCTGTTCCGGCGAGGGGGCTTCGACGACCGTGGTATCGAGGCGGAAGCGGCTGCGGCCGCCGGTCTGCGTGGGACCGCCGCTCGGGGTGCCGCGTTCCTTCACGTGGTTGAAGGCGTCCATCCACTGGTAGTAGTCCTTCTGCGTGATCGGGTCGTACTTGTGGTCGTGGCACTGCGCGCAGGCGACCGTGAGGCCGAGCCAGGTGGTCGTGGTGCTCTCGACGCGGTCGAAGAGGCTGACGTAGCGCTGCTCCTCGGCGATATTGCCGCCTTCCCCGTTGAGGATGTGGTTACGGTTGAAGGCCGTGGCGATCTTCTGGTCGAGCGTCGCGTCCGGGAGCAGGTCGCCCGCGAGCATCTCGGTGCTGAGCTGGTCGAACGGCTTGTCGGCGTTGAGATTCCTCACCAGCCAGTCGCGCCAGATCCACTGGAAGGTGTCGCCGTCCTGCTGGAAGCCGTTGCTGTCGGCGTAGCGCGAGGCGTCGAGCCACGGAAGCGCCATGCGTTCGCCGTAGTGAGGGGACGCCATCAGGCGGTCGACCTGCTTCTCATAGGCGTCGGGGCTCGCGTCGGCGAGGAACACGGCGGTCTCCTCGGGCGTGGGCGGCAGGCCGGTGAGATCGAGCGAGAGGCGGCGGAGCAGCGTGGCCTTGGGGGCTTCAGCCGAAAGCGTGAGGCCGGCCTTGGTGAGTTTCTCGACCACGAAGGCATCGACGGGGTTCTGCTCGCCGTTG
>CAIWNE010000078.1 GCA_903913915.1 uncultured Opitutia bacterium | reverse complement strand
GTCCGCTTTCATGCGGTGGCCGCCGGTGACGATGATGATGCGCACGCCCATCTCGATGGCGCGGAGGTGGACGTCGGAGCGGTCGCCGACGACGATGACGCTCTTGTTGGTCGGGATGCCTTCGACGGTGGCGGACTTGCCGAAGGACTCGAGTTCCATGGCGGCGACGCGGACGTACAGGTCGTCGACGATCGCGGCGTCGTAGGAAACGACCTCGGTCCCGCCGATGGAGCGGATGATCGCGTTGATCGAGCTGGTGACCTTGCGCATCGAGGTGGCCCGCTTGGGCTTCGGGATGAAGTAGTCGCCGAGGCTGAAGATGGAGACGTAACCTTCGAGCCGTCCGTCCTTGCCGACGACGGGGAGGGCGCGCACGTCATGAAGGTCCAGGAGCTCGAGCGCGCGGGCGCACGTGTCGTCGACGCTGACCTTGAACGGGTCGCGGTGCATGATGTCCTCGATGCGCGGGATGACGTCGCCGACGAATTCCGGCAGCGTGGCCCCGAAGCGGTTCAGGATCGCGTCGATGCGCGCGTTGGAGTTGCCGCAGCGGGCGGGCTTGAAGCCGGGCTGGCCGGAGGCTTCCTTGAAGGCGGCGTAGGCGAGGGCGGAGCAGATCGCGTCGGCGTCAGGATTCTTGTGGCCGATGATGTACGTCGGTTGGGCGGAACGGGCCAAGGGGAGGGGAGGAGGGACGGACGACATGACGACGACGCTGGAGGCGTAGGGCACTTTTAGACGCAGGACGCAGGGGAGGGAAGATTAATGGGGCGAAGCAAGAGGCTTCGATAGGTGGAAGCGGTGAGCGGTTTGCAGGCAGCGGTTGGGCGTTGAACCTAATTGAACCTTTGTGAAAACGGTCGGCAGGCATCTCTCCGGTGATGGGTAGGGGCTCGACGGCGTCGCGCCCGTGAAGGTTGTTTCGGGTCTCAGGTCTCGGCCGTCGGGTACCTGGCACGGGTTTCCAGGTTCAGGTACAGGTTCGGGTGGAAGGTCTCCTCTGTTATCCATTCAGCCCTCTCTTTGTCTCTTCCCGTCCTCCAACCGCTAACCGCCATCCACTACTATCTCCCCTTCCTTGCCTTTCCCGCCCCTCTACCTACCCCTACCCCTGTCTCTCAATACCATGTCCTCCCTATTCTCTCCTCTCAAGGTCGGTGCGGTCACGCTGCCGAACCGCATCCTGATGGCCCCGCTGACCCGTTGCCGCGCCGAAGGCGCCAACGTCCCGACGGACCTGATGGCCGAATACTACGGCCAGCGCGCCAGCGCCGGTCTGATCATCGCCGAGGCCACCACGGTCTCCCCTCGCGGCCATGGCTACCCCAATACCCCGGGCATCTACTCCGACGCGCATGTCGCCGGTTGGAAGAGGGTCACCTCCGCCGTGCACGCCAAAGGCGGCCGCATCTTCCTCCAGCTCTGGCACGTCGGCCGAGTTTCCCACCCGGCTTTCCAGCCGAACGGCGAACTTCCGGTCGCCCCGTCCGCCATCAAGCCGAAGGGCCAGGTCTGGACCGGCAAGGAGATGGCTGACTACGTGACGCCCCGCGCCCTGCATATCGAGGAAATCCCCGGCATCGTCGCCGAATACGTCAAGGGCGCCCGTCTCGCGAAGGAAGCCGGTTTTGACGGCGTCGAGATCCATAACGCCAACGGCTACCTGCTCGACCAGTTCCTCCGCAGCGGTACCAACACCCGCGAAGACGGCTACGGCGGCTCCGTCGCCGGCCGCGCCCGCCTGACGCTCGAGGTCGCCGCCGCCGTGGTCTCCATCTGGGGTTCCGATCGCGTGGGCATCCGCCTTTCGCCCGGCGGCGTGTTCAACGACATGTCCGACGCCAATCCGGCCGAGACCTTCGGCTACCTCCTCCGCGAGCTCTCCAAGCTCGAGCTCGCCTACGCCCACGTCACGCGCGTCACCGCCCAGGATATCGCGCACGGCGCCAAGGATGGCGTCGGACCCAAGGAGCTTCGCAAGGACTTCAAGGGCGTGCTCATCACCGCCGGCGGCTTCGACCGCGCGCAGGGTGAGCAGGCCATCGCCGAAGGCTGGGCCGACGCGATCGCCTACGGCGTGCCGTTCCTCGCGAACCCCGACCTCCCTCGTCGCCTGAAGGAGAACCTCGCGCTCAATACGCCCGACGAAAGCACCTTCTACGCCTCCGGCGCGAAGGGGTATACGGATTATCCCGCGGCGAAGTAAGCGCTGCGGAGAGGAGCCGCAGCGCCCAAGGGGAGGCCGGAGACCGGAAATCATGCTCGGGTCACAGGTCCCGGCTGCAGGTACGGGTTCGGGAACAGGCTCGGGTGTCGGGCCCGGGACCTGCACCTGAACCCGCACACCCGAACCAGAGTCCCGATGGCCGAGACCTGGGACCTGAAACGTTCTTAAAACCGAGCCAATCCTCCGGTTTCCCTTTGAGTTCTGTCTCTCTGTATCGGGTAGGGCTGGCCATCCTTGGCCGGCCGCGGCCGAGCAGGGATGCTCGGCCC
>CAIWNE010000077.1 GCA_903913915.1 uncultured Opitutia bacterium | reverse complement strand
GGAAACACTCGTTCCCTTCCCGAACACGATAGTTAAGCATGCAGCCGCCGATGGTAGTGCACCCCCGCTGGTGTGCGAGAGTAGGTCATCGCCAGGTTTACGGACCCCGGTCTCCGCAAGGAGATCGGGGTCCCCTCATTTACGCGGGTCGCCATGCTGCCGGAGCAATGTCTCCGGCAGCATGACGCTTCGTATCCGCATGCCCTAGGGCTTGCCCTGGCCGGAGGAATGCAGACCGGCCTAGGCTGACGGATGGCATGGCTGAGGCGAACCTCTGCCTGCACGCCGCGCTGCTGCTCAGCTGCGACCCGAGAGTTCGCCCAAGGTCAGCTTGGAGGCGGCGGTAGCCATGAGGCTGCTTTCGATATGGCCCAGTTCCTTCGCTGCGGGGTCGGAAGTCAGGTCGGGCTCTCCGGCCGTGCCGGCGGAATGGGTGTCCACGACGGCCCAAAGTTCTCCGACGGTCATGGCCTCGAGCGGTCGGGCCGGCTTATGGCCTCCGGTCCGAGATTCGGATGCCAGCAGGTTGGCATCCCTCAGCATCTGGAGGCAGCCTTCCGCCACTGTGGCAGGGACCCGTGCCGTCTCCGCGATGTCATCCGCGGTCGGTCCGGCCTTGCCGGCCCGGTAGCGGCGCAGCGTCTCGGAGACGCAGACGAACGCAAGGGTGCGGCGAGCGCGATGGCTCAGGCCTTCCCATGCCTTATGCCGGGCGAGCGCCCGGCGGTTCTGGTAGGCGTAAGCGACCTGTCCGCCGATCAGCACGAAAAGCCAGGTGAGATAGGATCCGAACATCAGCACGAGGACGATGCTGAGTTCTCCGTAGAGGCTTTGGAACTGCGTGACCTTGCCGACGTAGAGAGCGGCGAGGCGATGGTTCAGCGCGACGAGCACCGCGATCGTGAGCCCGCCGATGAAGGCGGCGCTCCAGCGCACGCGTACGTTCGGCATCATCCGGTTGAAGGCCGCGAAGGCGAGCGTGAGCAGCGCGAGCGAGACGACGACCGGTCCGCTGCCGCCGATGAATTCGAGCGTGGCGCCGCCGCCGGGGATGCGCTGCAGCCAGCTGCTCAGCCACGAGGTGCCTTGCCCGATGGAGGCGGCGATGGAGGCCGCGGAGAGCATCGTGAGCGTCGTCGCTCCGACGAGGAAGAACAGCACGAGGAAGAGCAGGTAGTTGGCGAAACGATCCCTCCAGCTGCGGCCGAAACGCACGCCCCAGATGCCGTTCAGCGCATCTTCCACGCGGCTCAGCATCAGCACGGCGAACGCGAGGATGAGCACGAGTCCGATCACGCCGGCCTGGCCGCTCGCGGCGTTCGCGAGCAACCGGTCGACAAGCCCGTCGAGGTCCTTGTTGATCTCCCGGAGCGTCACGGATTGGCCGGCCTTGGCGGAATGGGCGATGACCTGCGGCGCGACGTACTCCACGGCGGCGACGATCGCGCGCTTCGCCGGATTGTCCTGCTGGCTGTCCGACCGCGACAGGATGTAGCCGGAGACGGTGAGCGCCAGCGCGAGCAGCGGGCCGAGCGACATCAGCGTGTAATAGGTCAAAGCGGCCGATTGCTGCGGCAGGCGATTGTCGAAGACGCCGTACCAGGTCGTCGCGATCACCCGCCAGCAGGCCTTGAGGCCTCCGCGCCAGCCGCGTTGGGCCAGGGCTCCGGGCGTCCAGCTGGATTCAAGGAAGCCGCGGCCGGGAGTCGGAGCCTGGGAGTCGGCGGAAGGGCCTGTGGTCATGCGTCGAAAGTGGGGCAGGGGAGCGGCTTCCGCAATCTCGGGCGCGCCCCCGCCGGTGAACATCGTGAGCAACACCAACAAGTGACGTTTGCGGACCTGCGGGTCAGCCGATTTTGTTGGGGCATTCACCCTAAGCCCTCTCCTTCATCAAAAATTCGTCAAAAGCCTTGATTGTGAATAAAGTTTTTTACCTAAGTGACGAAATGACAGTGGCTTGCGTAAAAACACTACATCTAGTGGTGAAATAAATTTGCAGGCACTACATCTAGTATTTTTACTTCCCGCATACCAACCACCTAGCGGCCCTTCCAGGCCACTAATTAGGCCCTTTTCCCCACTCTCCATCCATGGAAACCATCACCATCAAAGTAGGTCAGAAAACCTTCGTCCTCGATAAGACCAAGGCCGAGGAAGCGTTCGCCAACAAGCGCGTCATCAACGGCCGCGAGTCCATGTTCTTCAACATCCTCCCGCTCAAGTACCAGTGGGCGTACGATCTCTATCGCACGATGAAGAACAACCACTGGGAGCCGGAAGATATCCCGATGCAGAAGGACTGCGAGCAGTGGCGCGACCAGACCGGCCAGATCACCGAGATCGACCGCTGGATCGTGAAGATGGCTATCGGTTACTTCTCCGCCGCCGAAGGCATCGTCGGCGACAACATCATCCACGTCGTCCGCGAGGTTGTCACCGCCCCCGAGCTCAAGCTCGTCCTGGGCCGCCACGCCCACGAGGAGAACATCCACGCCGACTCGCTGGTCTACATGATCTCATCGCTCGGCATCAATCCGCACGAGTGCGAGGCGATGTTCGAGGACATCCCGACGATCGCCAAGAAGGCGGCCTTCGTCGTCAACAACTCCCGCGCGCTGCGCCGCAAGCTCGACCTCACCAAGCTCGAGGATAAGCAGGCCCTCGCCCACAACATCTTCCTCTTCGGGCAGTGCATGGAAGGCACCCAGTTCTACGGACTCTTCGGCATGGTGCTCTCCCTCGCCCGCCAGAACAAGTTCCCGGGCATCGGACAGATGTTCCGCTACACGCTCCGCGACGAATCCAACCACATCGACCTCTTCCGCAACCTCCTCGCCGAGCTCGTGAAGGAGAACCCCGACGTCTGGACGCCCGCCTTCAAGGAGGAGCTCCGCCAGCTCATGGCCACCGCCGTGACGCTCGAGAAGGACTTCATCCGCGATTGCCTCCCCGTCAACGCCCTCGGCCTCTCGGCCAAGGAGTTCGAGCAGTACATCGACTACATCGCCGACCGTCGCCTGCGTAACTGCGGCCTCGATCCGCTCGTCGCCGAGACCACCAATCCTTTCCCCTGGCTGTCCGAGATGATGGACCTCAAGAAGGAGCAGAACTTCTTCGAAGGCCGCGTGACCGAATACCAGAAGCAGGGCGCCCTCGGCACCGTCTCCGACGACGAACTTTGATCGCCCGCTGGCCAGATTCGGGCGTCACCCCCACCGCGCCCGTTCTGGCATGTTTCCTGTTCTTACTTAACCCGATATCCTCCCGACCAAAACCCTTGTGCCGGCCACCGCCGACGCAATCCGACCTCCGTTCCCTCCTTCCCGCCTCCCACCACCTTTCCACACCACTCTCTTCAACATGAAATCCGAACTCCCTTTCTTCCGCGAAGACATCGCCCTCAAGAACGCCGTCCGCTCCCCGGCCGGCGCCAAGCCCCGCTTCAACTGGCGTGAGTCGCTGCCCGCCGTCGCCGGCGGCGCCGCCGACGGCCTCGATGCCGCCCAGATCGCCGACATCATCGGCGCCGCGCTGACCGACCTCCTCGTCGCCCGCCAGGAACAGGACATCTTCACCGAGTCCAACCGCCAGTTCGTCGCCGCCGTCGCCAGCGACGTCGTCCGCGTCCTTTCCCAGTCCGGCGTCCAGGTCGGCGAAGGCCTCGTCCTCCAGGCCATCGAAGACGCCCTCGTGCGTTATAACCGCCACGACGTCGCCAAGAGCCTCCTCTTCTCCCGCGGCGGCCTCGACGCCGCCGCCGAGCCTGTCTCCGTCACGACCCGCCTCATGCGCCGCAACGGCCAGGTGGTGCCGTGGATTCCCAGCAAGATCAGCAAGGCCGTGACCCTCGCCTTCCTCTCCCTCGAGCAGGATCCCGCGCCCGCGGAGCGCGTCGCCGCCGCCGTCACCCGTCGCGTCGCCGACCTTGGCCAGAGCATCATCGGCATCGAGGAGGTGCAGGATCTCGTCCAGGAAGAACTCATGAAGCAGGGCCACTACAAGGTCGCCCAGAGCTACATCCTCTATCGGGCCTTCCGCACCCGCGAACGCGAGATCCTCGCCGCCCAGCCGCCCGTCGTCGACGACCGCCAGGAGTCGATGATCCTCGTCAAGAACGCCGACGGCTCCACCTACCTCTGGAACGGCGACGAACTCCGCAAGCGCATCGCCTTCGCCGCCGCCGGCCTCGAGCTCGTGCGCACCCCCGAGCAGATCGAATCCGAACTCCGCCGCGGCCTCTTCAACGAGATCTCCGAGGCCGACCTCCGCAAGACCATCGAGCTCAACGCCAAGAGTCTCGTCGAGGTCGACGCCGACTTCGCCAAGTTCGCCGCCCGCATCTGCCTCTCCTACATCTACGAGGAAGTCCTCGGCTGGAGCATCAGCCGCGACGGCGTCTCGCAGCTCAAGGAATTCCACCGCGCGAAGTTCGCCGCCTACGTCGACCGCGGCATCGCGATCGGCCGCCTCTCGCCTGACCTCCGCAAGTACAACCTCGCGAAGCTCGCCGACGCCCTCGACCCGATGGCCGACCTGGACTTCGAGCTCCTCGGCGTGCAGACGATGTACGACCGCTACCTCATTATCGACAAGACGGTGAAGCCGGCCCGCCGCCTCGAGACGCCTCAGTTCTTCTGGATGCGCGTCGCCATGGGCCTCTTCCTCCGCGAGGAGAAGAACCGCGAGGACTGGGTCATCCGCCTCCATGCGCTCTACAAGTCCCGCCGCTTCTGCAGCTCGACCCCGACGCTCTTCAACTCCGGCACGCTCCACAGCCAGCTCTCCTCGTGCTACCTCTACCAGGTCAACGACACGATCGAGTCCATCATGATCCGCGGCATCGCGGAGAACGCCTTCCTCTCCAAGTGGGCCGGCGGTCTCGGCGGTTCCTGGACCTCCGTCCGCGGCACGGGCTCCTACATCAAGGGCACCAACGGCGAATCGCAGGGCATCATCCCGTTCCTCAAGCTCCACAACGACCAGCTTGTCGCCGTCAACCAGGGCGGCAAGCGCCGCGGCTCCGGCTGCGCCTACCTCGAGACCTGGCATAACGACATCGAGGACTTCCTCGAGCTCCGCAAGAACACCGGCGACGACCGTCGCCGCACGCACGACATGAACACGGCCAACTGGATCCCCGACCTGTTCATGAAGCGTCTCAAGAACCGCCAGAACTGGACGCTCTTCCTCTCCAACGAGACCCCGGACCTGCACGAGACCTTCGGTTCCGACTTCGAGAAGCGCTACGTCGCCTACGAAGCCCGCGCCAAGAAGGGCGAGATCTTCGGCAAGGAGATGCCGGCCATCGAACTCTGGAAGAAGATGCTCGGCATGATCTTCGAGACCGGCCACCCGTGGATCACCTTCAAGGATCCTTGCAACGTCCGTTCCCCGCAGGACCACGTCGGCGTCATCCACTCCTCCAACCTCTGCACCGAGATCACGCTCAACACGAGCGCCGAGGAGACCGCCGTCTGCAACCTGGGCTCCGTCGTCCTCGACTCGCACCTCAAGGCCGACGGCAGCATCGACCATGCGATGCTCCGCGAGACCGTCACGGTCGCCGTCCGCGCCCTCGACAACGTCATCGACATCAACTTCTACCCGACCAAGGCCGCCGAGGTCTCCAACCTCCGCCATCGTCCGGTCGGCATGGGCGTAATGGGCCTCCAGGATTGCCTCTACCGTCGCGACATCTCCTTCGCCTCCGAAGCCGCCGTCGAGTTCAACGACGAGATCATGGAAGCCGTGGCCTACTACGCCTACGAGACCTCCTCCGACCTCGCCGCCGAACGCGGCACCTACAGCACCTACAAGGGCTCCAAGTGGGACCGCGGCCTGCTCCCGCAGGACACCGTCGACGTCCTCGAGAAGGAGCGCGGCGAGCCGATCGAGGTCAAGCGCGGCGGCCGCATGGACTGGGCTCCGGTCCGCGCCAAGATCGCCAAGCAGGGCATGCGCAACTCCAACGTCCTCGCGATCGCCCCGACCGCCACGATCTCCAACATCGTCGGAAGCTCGCCTTGCATCGAGCCGACCTACAAGAACCTCTTCGTGAAGAGCAACCTCTCCGGCGAGTTCACCGAACTCAACGGCTACCTGGTGCGCGACCTCAAGAAGCTCGGCCTCTGGAACCAGGACATGATGCAGCAGATCAAGTATTTCGACGGCGAGCTCAAGGATATCGCCGAGATCCCGCAGGCCATCAAGGACAAGTACCTGACCGCCTTCACCATCGAGAACAAGTGGCTCATCGACGCCGCCGCCCGTCGTCAGAAGTGGATCGACCAGGCCCAGTCGTTGAACCTCTTCCTTCCGACCCCGGACCTGAAGATGCTCTCGCACATGTACCAGTACGCCTGGCGCACCGGACTCAAGACCACCTACTATCTCCGCACCCTCGGCGCCTCCAACATCGAGAAGGCCACGGTCGAGAAGGCTCCTAAGCCTGAGAAGAAGGAATACACCGCCGAGGAGAAGAACGCGTGCTCCATCGAGGCAATGCGCAACGGCGGCACCTGCGAAGCCTGCCAGTAAGGCTGACGAGAGTATCGAGTATCGGTAGGTTTGAAAGGGCGTCCGCAAGGGCGCCCTTCTTGTTGGCGTAGGGACGGCATCGCGTGCTGCCCTGGCTGCCCGCTCCGTCTCGATGCAAAGGGAGATCGGAAACCGGATAGGTTGCTGCGGTTCTGCTTCAGGCAGGGTCGGGACCGCGTCACGACATAGGTGCAGCATGCCCCTCCCCGCCAACCGCTATTCCGCTACCCGCCACCCCCTGCTTCCTCCCATACTCTAAACTCGATACTCCATGCTCCTGCCCTCTATGTTCTTGCCCATGTCCGACATCGCCACTTCCGCCGGCACGGTCCGCGTGCTGATCCGCGAGGAATCTTTCGCCGAACTCGCCCGCCGGATCAACGAACTGGCCTCCGGCGGGCCTGCCTCGGTAGGACTCAGCGGCGGGTCCACCCCCAAGGCATTCTACGCCTGGGCGGTCCGCACCGGCGCTTTGACGGCCCAGACTCTGGCCCGTATCGACTGGCATGTCAGCGACGAGCGCTGCGTGCCGCTTTCATCGGATGATTCTAATTTCGGACACGCCGTCCGGGGCATGCTCGACGCTCTCGGCGTTCCCGCCGCCCGCCGTTTTCCGTGGCCGGTCGAGCTCGCTCCGGCCGAGGCGGCCGCCGCCTACGAGTCAGCGTGGGCCCGCCGCTCGCCGTCCAAGGCCTTCGACCTTTGCGTGCTCGGTCTGGGCGACGATAGCCACATCGCCTCCCTTTGGCCTCAGTGCCCCCTGATCGGACGGAAGACCGGTCCGCGCTTCGTCGCCACCGAATGGCCAGGACGCGGCTGGCGTCTGACCATCACCGAAGCCGGGCTCGCCCAATGCGGCGCCATCGTGGTCCTCGTGGGGGGCGCCGGCAAGGCCCCGGCCTTGCGCGAGATCGCCTGTGGCGCCTACGACCCCAAGCGCCACCCCGGCCAGGTGCTCCGCGAGCACGCGCCGAAGGTGACTTGGTTGGCCGATCGAGAGGCCGCCGCCGGCCTCTGAGCACCCTTTATTTCGCAGCGGCCGTCGGCTTCTCGACGGCCTTCTTGGGTTCCTTCGCGTCCGCCTTCTTGGGCGTCACCGCTTCTTCCTCGGGCTTGGGCGGAGCATGATCCTCGACGTGGTCGACGAGGCCGTTCACCCGGAAGCGGGCATCTTCCGCCGCGCCGGGGATCTCGACGACGAAGTAGAGGCGTCGTGAGCGTTGATCGAGGACCATGGGCGAGCTCACCAGCGGGCGGAGCGAGCCGTCGGCTTCCACCACGGCGAGCTTGAAGTTGGCCACGCGACGCGAAGCGATGGGCTTGGCGAGCTTGCCGCGCTGGCCTGGGCCGGCGAAGAAGAACGCTCCGTCCACGCTGCAGCCGATGCGCGACCTGGTGTAGTTCAGCAGGTTGATCGAGCCGTAAGGGAACGAATCGACGCCGATGTCGAACGTCTTGACGATCGCCGTCGGCGTGTTGGTCGCAGGCATGAGGAGCGCCAGCACGTCGGTCTCCGTTTCCGTGATGTTGAAGTTCGCGAACGGGACCCACTCGTCGGAGGTGATCGGCTTGCCCTTCTTGTCCACGGTGGCCACCTTGGTCTTGCGCGCGATCACGACGTTGGGCCCGCCGGTATATTCGAAGGGCTGGCCGATGGTCATGGTCTGGATGGCGATGGGCTTGAAGTCCTTGCCGTCAAGGATTCCCAGCTCCAGGGATTCGCCCTCCTTGAGGACGGGCTCCTCCCACCAGGTGATGTTGAGGGCGCAGACATGCGCCGGGGGCTTGCCCGGCTTGTCCTTCTCCTTCTTGGCTTCGGCCTTGGTGGCCGTTTGCTTGGGCTCCTTGGGTTCGGCGGCGGGTAGCCACGGGGTGACGGCGGAAAGCAGCAGCCCCGCCAGGATGGTCCTGAGGATCATGAGGGATTAGATTTCGTTGGCGTTGAGCCAGCGGATGTTGGTCGTCTTGAAGCGGCGGCCGAGCAGGCGGTTGACCTTCCAGGCGTTCTTCTCATCCGCGGTGGCGTCGCTCGGCAGGCCGCCCAAAGAGCCGGCGCTGTTGACGCTTTCGTACATCTCGACGATCGGGTCGTTGTCGTAGGCGACGCCTTCGGCCGACGTCTTCGGACGATAGAGCAGCTTGCGGCGATTGGCCTCTTCGAGACCTGGGCCGCGCGAACTAGGCACCACGTAGAAGGGCGTGCGCTGGACGATGACTTCGACCCAGGCCTTGCCGATCGTGTTGCCGGCGTTGTCGAGCGCTTCGCCGTAGGCGCGGACGGTGAACGTGTCGGAACGCGCCGTCAGGTTGGCGCCGACGGAGTTGAGCACGTCGATCTGGGAGACGATCTTCGGCGCGCCGAGTCCGGCGACGGCGCCGCCGTCGGAACCGTGCGTGCCGCCCGAGTCCGGCTTGGTGATGTCCTGGGGGACGGCGGCGCGGCTCGCGATCGACGCGTATTTGCCGGTGCGCGCCATGGAGGCCAGGCTGGGGAAGCGCGGCTGCGGGGTGGGCGGAGCCGGGCTGCCCGTGAGGCCGCGGGAACCGGTCTTGTTGGGCAGGAGGAAGTCCCATGCCCTGAACTGGTAGTTCGTCGTGTCGGCGATGCCGTTGGGGTCGTTGTAAACCGAAGCCACCGGGTGGGTGAAGAAACCTCCCGCGTCGGTGATGGCGGCGTTGTTGATGCTGGATTTGTCGATCGCCGCCTGGAGCGCGCCTTTCAGGCCATGGTCGGAGGACAGCAGACGTCGGTTGATGAAGTCGGCCAAGGACATGAACGGCCCGCGGTCGCGGACTTCTTGCACGACATAGCCGGCGAGCTCGTCGATTTCGGCGTCGGTCAGTTCGCGATAGCTGTTCCAGGCGCTCTGTCCGCTTGAGGGCATGAAGTTGCGCGCGAAGCGGCTCAGGACGGTGCCGGTGGTGGTGGTGCTGCCGCTATCGGTCGGCAGGTTCTGTCCCTTGAGCCCGGCCAGGACGGCCTTCCAGGCCTGCTTGGAGGTCGAGTTGACGTTGAAGCCGCCGTCATAGAGCGAGTTGCGCGCCAGGTAGGTGGGGTGGGGGAACTCGGTCGGCAGAGGGAATGCCGTGGCGTCCGCCGCCGCCTTGAAGTCGGGGATGTAGGCCACTCGCTTGTTGGCGAGAGGGTTGTAGCCCGCGTTCATGGCGTCCTTGATCTCGCTGAAGGAGGTGCCGGAAAGCGAGGCGTTGCCGGTGGCCTTGCGGAGGGAGGCCAGCTGCTGGTTGGCGACGGTGGCGTCGGTCGGCAGGTCGGGGCCGGCGGGGAAGCTGCTCTTGTAGGCCGGCAGCGAGTAGGAGGGCGCCTGCATGTTTAAGCCGCTGAAGAAGAAGGCGTCCCAGAGCGCCAGGTTGGCGGCGAAGGCGTGGTCGGTGCGGACCTGCGCATAATTACGGACCGGGCGAGTGCCTTCGGTCTTGGCGACGTAGCCGTGCTCGGGGACCGGGACATCGTCAGGCGAACTGCCGACAGCGTCCTTGGGGCCAGGCCAGTCGGTGATCTTGGTCAGGTCGGCGATGCCGGGATTGGCGAACGAGGAGCCGACGGTGAAGTCCGCGTCGGTGACGACCTGAGCCGTGCCAGCGGAGCCGAGCTGTGAAAGCGAGAGCAACGGACGGCGGGGGACCGGGAAGAGCACCACGTCGGAGCGGCTGCCCGAGGAAGCCGGCGCGACGCTGGCGCCCCAGTAGGCGTTCATATGGTCGTTCGAGAGGGTCAGATTGCCGAAGGTGCTCAGGCCGTAGTCGAGCTGCTTCTGCGACATCACCCAGCCGAGGGGAGTGTGAGACTTGCCGTCGTACGCATAGAGGTGGGCCGATTGCGGACGGACGCTCAGGAAGAACGGCGTCATCGGCGCGTTGAGCATCTCGGCGGGAGTGCGCAAGGTGTCGAGCGGCACGCCGCCCCAGGTGGCGACATAGGCGTCGAAGTTCTTGGCGCCGTCGAAGTGCGTGTACTGGTTCTGGGGGTACCATTTGTACTTGCCGGTATCGCTGGTCATGTCGGCCGCACGCAGGGCGAAGTCGGACATGAAGAACTGCTGCTTTTCGCCGATGACACCCGGGCTCGTCTTGATGACGCCGTTGACGCGGCTCCCCAAGGTGTTGGCGCGGCCACCGGTATTCTCGATGTAGCCGTATTCCGGGTCACCGCCGAGGGCGCCCAGGACGGAGATGCTCGCCGAGGTGCCCGCCGCGAGGGCGTCCGAGTAGCCAGCCATGCCGGTCGGCACGCGATAGTCGGGCGGACGGGCGGTCAGGCCGCGGGTGGCCTTCCAGTCTTCGTTCGGGACGATCAGGTTCGAGCCGTGCGCGTTGTCATTGCTATACATCGGCCAGCCCGAGGTGAGGGCGTGGAAGCTGAGCAGCAGGGGCTCGTCGACGAGGTTGATGCCAGGGGCCGTCTCCGAGCCCTCGTACTTGAACGTGGCGAGGGAGTTGTTGTTGCTGTAGTCCGGGGCGCCGAACCAGCGGCGATCGGCGTTGAGCTGCTGGCCGTCGACGGACTTGTTGCCAAGCAGGTAGAAGTTCCAGACCTGGTGTCCGCCTACGTTGGTCGTGCCGGTATGCTTGCGGGGGAAGATGTAAGGGGCGCCGCTGTTCGTCACGCCCTGGTAACTGGAGCTTTCTTCGCCGACGACGCAGCCGTCATAGTTGACCCAGCCGGAATTGCGCATGGTGAACGTCAGGGAATTGTAGACGCCGGCGTTCGGCAGCGAGCCCACGCCTTGGTTGGCGTAGAAATCGATCAGCGATTTCAGGGACTTCGCGGATCCGTCCCACTGGGGGAGCGCGTCGTGGAGGTCGCGGGCGGTCGTCACCTGGCCCCACATGGTGGCGAGCTGGCTGAAGCTGATGAGGCCGCTGTCCGCGTAGTTCGTGCAATAGTCGCCGATGAACTTGCAGTTCGGCATCGTGGTGGGGTCCGTGTACGGCTTGTTGGTGCTCGGCGAGAGGGGCGTGAAGGCCCAGGTCCACATGCGCGAGTCGTGCGTCTGGGCCGGTGGGACACATGTGTCCATCTGGAGGTTCACGTCGACCTGGCGGTAGCGCACGTTCGCGAACGGCGTCATCTTGTATACCGCGCGCGAGCCGAAGTCGAAGCCCTCGGTGCCACGGATGGAGGTGTTGTTGGCACGCGTCGAGGCGTAGCTGGCGCCCACATTGTAAGGCGTGCTGAGGACCTTCACTTCGCCGGGTTCCAGGCGGAAGACCTGGCCGGGGCCCTTCGTCACGCGGAAGGAGAAGGAGCGGTTGTCGTAGTCGCCTTCCCCTAGGGCCACTTCGCCGAGGAGCAGGTCGCGCGTGACGCGGAGCGTACGGGAGATCGTCTGCGGCGAGGTCACGGGGACCGGTTCGGTGCCGAATTTGCCGGCGCCGGGCGTGAAGTATTGCGGCGAGCTGGAGTCGAACGCCCAGTTCTTCAGCTTGACGTCGAAGATGTAGGGCAGGGACTGGCCGTTGGTAACCATCGCGATGCCCTCGAATTCGATCGGGCAGTCGTAGGGATTGTAGACGACGACGATGGGGTCGATGGTCACGCCGATGGTGCCGCCGGGGTTGCTCGCGGTCTGGCCTTCGTAGACGCCGGAGAACACCATCGAGAAGCGGACGATCGACGGCGTCAGGCTCATCGCCGTGGGCCACGGGCGGGTCGTGAGGAGCTGGTTAGTGGGCGTGATGGAGGCGTCGGCCGCGCCGGTGGGCTTGGCGATGCCGAGTCGGTCGAAGTTGGTGACGGCCGTGTACTTGTTCGGCAGGATGAACGGGTAGCGCAGGCGCTGTTCGGCCTGGAAGAGCGGCGCGTCGGCCGGTCCGGTGAAGTTGTTGCGGTAGAGATATTTCCCGGCAGTGAGCGCGCCGCCGGAGGAATAGAAGTTGTCAGGAGGGGTGACGGGCGCGAACGGCGGCTTGCTGACGGGGTTGATCCACTGGGCGTTGTAAGGCGCCGTGCGGTTGCCGGTGGCGTAGCTCAGCGGCTCGACGCCGCGCGCGATCACGGCGTCGGCGGAAGGCGCGGCCTGTCCGCGGTTGGCCAGCGAGCTGGCGGCCGAGGCGGCTTCGATCTCCTTCTTGTACATGCGGTAGAAGTTGCGGTACAGGTCCCACGTCGGCCCGCGCGTGATGCGTCCGGAGATGTTCTCGATGGCGGTCGACGAGAGCTCGGGCCAGGGATAGCTGTTGATGCGGGTCACGTTGGTGCCGGCCGCGTTGTTGGAGCGCTCGGTGTTCGCGAGGTCGCGGGTGTTGCTGAAGAGGTTCGAGCGCAACGGGGCCTCGTAGACGAAGCCCATGCGGTCGGGCGTCTCGAAGTTGCGGGTCTTGAGCAGCGAGTAGGAGGTGCCCAGCAGGCCGCTGGTGAAGCGCGGCGCCCATTCCGAGGCGCGGGGCGAGGCGAGGAGCAGCTGGTTCGCCGAGCCGAGCGAGTCGAGCAGGTTCGGGCGGTTGTAGTCCAGGTCGACGGCGAGGCCGAGGTCGGTGCCTCCGGAGTTGGTGTTGTTGGGGGCTCCGTGGAAGAAGGACTGCTTGTGCTGGTTGGAGGTGGTCGTGAACGCGAACGGCGCGGACTCCTTCTGGCCGGGGTAGACTTCGACGCCGCGGTACATCGAGTAGGGGATCTCGAACGCGGTCGAGAGGTCGGTCTTCACGCCGCCGCTGTAGGTGTCGGTCAGCGTCGAGAACGAGTAGGCGGTGATGTCATGCCAGAGGATCTTGGTCGCGTCGCTCATCGCCTGTCCTGCGGCGACGCCGCCCTGCTTGGCGGCCCAGGAGGAAAGACCCGACAGGCCCGTCGCCTTCGCGAGCTGGAAGAGCGCGGCGTCGCCGGTGTCGGTGATGTCCTTGTTGCGCCATGCGTCGAAGTTGAAGGTGGCGGGCAGCATGCCCTTGGGGTTGACGCCTTCCTTGATCTGCGCGCCCGGTCCGCCGATGCTGCCGATGGAGTTGCGCATCGAGGCGGAGGCCGAGAAGCCCTGGTCCCACGGGGTCGTGGCCAACGACGAACCGGAGGTGTTGTTGCCGTAGCTGTCGGGCAGGTTGACCTTGGCCTTCACGCCTTCGTCGCCGATCCAGAAGGCGTAGCGGCCGTTGGCGCCGAGCTTGACGCCGGCCGAAGCGAATGCCGGTCCTGGCATCGGCTGGGGGCGTGCGTCCACGGCGCCCATGTAATTGCGCTGGAAGCTGGTGAGCCCGGTCGGGAGCGCGACCGTGCCGTAGGAGACGAGCGGCACGAGGATGCCGTCGGGGTTGGCTTCGATCGGCGTCGCGAGGTTGTCGATCAGCGCCTGGCCTTCCGTCATGTCGGCCTTGCGTCGCGAACCGGTCGCTCCGCCGTTGGTCAGCACATAGGTGCGGTTGGCGACGTAGTTGGGCGTCGTGCCGCCGATCTCGGGGTCCGCTCCGGCGTCGAAGGGCGAGGAGAGCCAGCCGAGGAAGAGCCTCGATTCGTCGGGGTTGGTGACATCCCAGTCGCGGACGGCCGTGCTGGTCACGCCACCCGTCGCCCACACGCCGGTCAGGTAGCGCTTCTGGTGCGAAAGCTTCGCGCCCGCGGGCGCGTTGTTGCCGGTGTAGTTGTTGCCGGCATTCGGGCGGGACGGCGTGATGGTGGGAGCGTCCACGTTGCCTACGCCGACCTCGTTGTTGGCGTACATGTCCGCGCGCATGGTCACGCGCTGGTCGGGCCCTGCGAGCTGCTGGAGCTGGCCGACGGCGATCTTGGCGGCGGCGAGGGCGTTGAACCGGGCGCGGAGATAGCCGGCATGGCTCTGGGCGAGGCGGCTTTCGACCTGCAGGAAGGAGGCGAGGACGATCACCATCAGCACCATCGCTGCCATGATGGTAAGCGACAGAACGAGGGAGAAACCTGAGCGTTTAAGTCTCATAGTAAATTGGGGTAAAATCACGGTAAACCCCCCTAGGGTAATGTCAAAGGATTGGTTATTCGCATTTGTTCCAAAAGATTGAAAAAAATCATTAAAAGTCGTTTAAAATCATAAAAAACCATAAAAAGTCGTTTATAAAGAGTGGGCTTGCGACTGTTTTGCCGTTGGAGAGGCTCTTGGGGTGCAAACCCTACTCCAAGGTGCCGGTATCTTCATCTGGCCGCTCACGTTTTGCTCCCTGCTGGCGGTCTTCCTGATCGTCGAGCGCGCCCTCGCCTTGAGGGTTAGCCAGGTCGCCCCGGAGTCGGTTCTTAAAGCCGTCTTGAACGGCGACCTCGGTCAGGTCGGCGCCGCCGACGGCGAGTCGGTCGCTGGTCGACTGGTCCAGCGCTGGAAGGACGGCGCCTCGGGCGAAGTCCTCAAGGCGTGGACGCGCAACGAGCTGGTCCGCCTCCAGCGAGGCCTGTACCTCCTCGACAGCATCGTCGCCGCGGCCCCTCTGCTCGGCCTCCTCGGCACGGTGACGGGCCTGGCCACGCTCTTCCCCGAGCAGGGCCTCCCTGATTCGCAGACGCTCACCCGCGGCGTCGGCCTGGCGCTCAGCACGACCATGATCGGTCTCTGCATCGCGAGTCCTTCGCTCGTCGCCGCGAACTGGCTTGGTCGCCGGCTCGAGGTCCTTTCTTCCCGCCTCGACGTGCTCGTCGAAGCGCTGGAAGCCCGCCGCCGATGAGCCTTGTCGTTCCGCGGCGCCGTCGCGCCGACATCAACGTGGTGCCGCTCATCGATGTGATGGTGGTGCTGGTCTTCTTCTTGCTGATCAGCGGCCGACTCGAGCAGGCCCGGACGATGGCGATCGTGCCGCCGACGGCTTCCGCCGGCGCCGAAGGCACGCCGGCCACGACGCTCGTCGTCGGCGTCGACCGCGAAGGGAAACTTTACCTCGAGGGTAAGGAGATCGCGTCCGACGCGCTCGCGAAGGCCCTCGTCGACCACGCGTTGAAATCCCCTGGCACCGAAGTCGTGATCGTCGCCGACGAACGTTCGCTCACGGGCGCCGCGGTCCATGCGCTCGACGCGGTCGCCAAGGCCGGCCTGAAGCCCCGCCTCCAGACCCGCCAGCCGCGCTGAACCCTTTCCCTATGTCCAAGCGTCCTTCCGAAGCCCTCCGTCTGCTGGAGGCATACACGCAGGCCCATGGCACCTCCGGCCATGAGGATGCGGTCCGCGCGATCTTCGTCCGCGAACTGCGCGGTCGCGCCCTGCAGGCCGACGGCCTCGGCGGCGTGCTCGCTTCGCCCGCCAAGGAAAAGAAGGGGCCGCGCGTGGTCCTCACCGCGCACATGGACGAGATCGGCTTCCTGGTGCAGGCGGTCACGCATGACGGCTTCCTCCGCCTGACCCCGGTCGGCGGCTGGCCCGACGGCGTCCTCGCCGCCCAACGCCTGCGCGTCTGGTCTCGCTCCGCGCAGAAGGAATTCATCGGCGTCGTCGCCGCGCTCCCGCCCCATCAGGGCGGAGCCCAGGCCGCTTCGGCCGACAAGGTGCTCGTCGACATCGGCGCGCGCTCCGCTGCATCCGTCGCGCGTCTCGGCATCCGCCCCGGCGATCCGGTCGTGCCGGAAGGCCCGTTCACGGCCCTCGCGGAGCCCGGTCTCTATTCGGCCAAAGCCTTCGATAATCGCGTCGGCATGGCCGCCCTCACGCTGGCGACGCACGAGCTCGATGCCGCCGCGACGCCGTGCGACCTCCTCGCGGTCGCGACGGCGCAGGAAGAAGTCGGCTGCCGCGGCGCGGTCGTGGCCGCCCGTCTCGCGAAGCCCGACGTGGTCATCGTCCTCGAAGGCCCTCCGGCCGACGATCTTCCCGGCCTCGCCCCGCATGGCGAATGCCAGGGCGCCCTCGGCGGCGGCGTGCAGGTGCGCGCCTACGACCCGACGGCGATCATGAACCCGCGCCTCGTCGACCTGACCCTCGAGGTCGCCGCGGCTAAAGGCATCCCTTGCCAGCTGGCGGTGCGTCGCACGGGCGGCACCGATGCGCGCTCCTTCCAGGCTCACGAACTGGGCGTCCCCGTCATCGTGCTCGGCGTGCCCGCGCGTTATATCCATACGCACAACGCGGTCATCGACCTGGCCGACCTGCAGGCCTGCGTCGACCTTTCGGTCGCGCTGGTCCGTCGCCTCGACGCGAAGACGGTGAAGGGCCTGACGCAGTATCTGTGAGCGTCGTCGCCTGTCGCCTCAAGGTGAAGGCCGTCCCGGGCGCCTCGCGCTCCGAGATCGTCGGCCGCCTCGGCGAAGCCCTGAAGGTCCGCGTCGCCGCTCCGCCCGAAGGGGGCAAGGCCAACCGGGAGATCCTGGATCTGCTCGCCACGAAGCTCGGCCTGCCGGCCTCCGGAGTGTCCTTGGTCTCCGGGGCATCCTCGCCGGCCAAGGTCGTCGAACTCCGGGGCGTCACGGCCGAGCAGGCCTGGGCGCGGCTTCTGGACTGACTTCGCACAATCCGCTTGAGAGGGCAGGGGGCTCCGCCGACAGTAGGCCCATGTGCGCGGACAAGAAACCCGCCTCGGCTTCCGGCAAGGAAGGCTTCGAGGCCGAACTCAAGAAGCTCGAGCAGCTCGTCGAGTCCCTCGAGTCCGGCGACGTCTCGCTCGACGAGCTCGTGACGAAGTATGAGGAAGGCATGCGCCTCCTGAAGTCCTGCCAGAAATCGCTCGAGGCCGCGGAACTGCGCATCGAGCAGCTGGGCAAGCGCGGCGAAGACACGCAGGGCTGATGTCGCTCCTCGCCTCCATCCGCGGGCCGGAAGACGTCAAGGCCCTCGCTCCTGAGCAGCTCCCGCGGCTCGCGCAGGAGATCCGCGAGCGGCTCGTGTCCGTCACTGCGAAGAACGGCGGCCACATCGGACCCAATCTCGGCGTGGTCGAACTGTCGATCGCGTTGCACCGCGTCTTCGGCACCCCGCGCGACAAGTTCGTCTTCGACGTGGCCCACCAAGGCTATGTGCACAAGCTCCTCACCGGCCGCAACGGCCCCGACTTCGACGGCATCCGCACGACGGGCGGACTGAGCGGCTTCCTCAACCGCGAGGAAAGCCTGCACGACGTCTTCGGCGCGGGGCATGCCGGCACGGCGCTGTCCGCCGCCGTCGGCCTCGCCAACGCCCGCGACCGCCTCGCCGAGGATTCGCACGTGGTCGCCCTGATCGGCGACGCGGCCCTCACCTGCGGCGTCACGATGGAGGCGCTCAACAACGCCGCGAAATCGGCCAAGCGCCTGGTCATCGTGCTCAACGACAACGAGTGGTCGATCGACCGCAACGTCGGCGCGGTCGCCGATATCCTGAGCCGCCTCATCGTCACGCGTCCTTACAACAATTCGCAGAAGGGGCTGAAGCGTTTCCTCGGCAGGAGCCGCGCCGGCACGAAGGTCCTGGATTTCGGCCGCAGCTTCAAGCGCCACGTGAAGAACTGGTTCACGCACAGCTCGTCGCTCTTCGAGCAGTATGGCGTGCGCTACGTCGGTCCGGTCGACGGACATGACCTAGGCGCCCTCGAGCGTTACCTCAATTTCTGCAAGGATTCGACCGGCCCGATCCTCCTCCATGTCCGCACGGAGAAGGGCAGGGGCCTCGGCGCCGCGTTGAAGAACCCGGAGAAATTCCATGGCACGGGCGCCTTCGATCCGGAGACGGGCGACTCGCTCGCCTCCGGCTCCGCCGGCGCTCCCAAGGCCTGGCAGGACGTCTTCGGTTCGCTCCTCGTGCGCGAAGCCAAGGCCGATGCCCGCGTCGTCGGCATCACCGCCGCGATGCCTTCCGGCACCGGCCTCAACCAGCTGAAGCAGGAGCTGCCCGCCCAATATCACGACGTCGGCATCGCCGAGGAGCACGCCGCGCTGTTCGCCGCCGGCATCGCCGCCCGCGACCTCCGTCCGGTCTGCGCGATCTACTCCACCTTCATGCAGCGCGCCTACGACATGGTCATCCATGACGTCTGCCTGCAGCGCCTGCCGGTCACCTTCTGCATGGATCGCGCCGGCGTCTCGCCGAGCGACGGCCCGACGCACCACGGTCTCTTCGACATCGCCTACCTGCGCTGCGTCCCGAACGTGACGCTGATGCAGCCGAAGGACGAGGACGAGTTTTCCGACATGTTGCACACCGCGCTGAAGTCCGGCGCGCCGATGTTCATCCGCTACCCGCGCGGCGCCGCCGCCGGCAAGGCGATCAAGGCGCAGCCTGCGCTCATCCCTCTCGGCAAGGCCGAGGTGCTCCGCGCCGGAGCCGACGTCCAGCTCTGGGCGCTCGGCACGATGGTGCCCGAAGCCCGTGCGATCGCCGACAGGCTCGCCGCCGAGACGGGGCTTTCCGTCGGCGTGGTCAACGCGCGCTTCGCCAAGCCGATCGACGCCGCGCTGCTCGTCGAGCAGGCCAGGTCAGCCCGGCTGATCGTCACCCTCGAAGACGGCGCCGTCACCGGCGGCTTCGGCACGGGCGCGCTCGAGACGCTCGCCGAACATGGCGTGCGCACGCCCGTCGTCCGCCTCGGCTGGCCCGACCGTTTCGTCGGTCATGCGACCGACGTGAAGACGCTCCGCGCCGCCAACGGCCTTTCGCCCGAGCAGATGCTGGCGACGGTGAAGTCGGCGTTGAAGTAGTCGCGCGGTCCGGGTCTTCTCAGAATTCCCAGGCCGCCAGGAACCTCGCCTCGGAGCGAGAGATGTCGGCGAGGTCGCGCTGGCCTTCGGTCGCGGGCGAGCCGGCGATCTGCCAGAGATACGTGAGCGAGGCCGAGAACCCGCCGTGCTTGTAGGCGACCGAGGGGCCGCCGCGCAGCGAGGAATGGTCGACGCTGCGGAAATGTTTCCACGCCCCGTCGACGACGGTCTCCACTCCGCAGGCCCAATGTTCGTCGGCGCGTCGCGCCAGCCCTTGGGACCACTCCGCCGCTCCCGTCGTGGCCGACCCATCGTGCGCCAGGCCGACCGAGACATTGGTCAGGTAATACCATTGGCGGCAGGCGCCGAAACTCCGCTGGAGCATGAGACTGGCTGAGTACGACGTCTCCGTGCGGAGCGCGCCGCTCGCTCCGTCCAGCTGGCCATAGTCGATCTCCGCTCCCCAGGCCGCGCCCCAGCCGCCCTGTGCGTCGCTCCTGATGAGATGCTTATATCCGAGGCCGAGGCCGGCGAAGCGGAATCCGCGGAACGAGGCGGAGCGGAGCGAGGCTTCGTTAACCTTGATATCCAGGTGCTCGGAGTCCGAGAGGCCTGTCTCGAGCTGGGTCGTGAGGTCGAAGCCGAGATAGCCTCCGTCGAAGCCCGCGCCCTGGTCGAGACCGCTGCGCATCGTGACCGATTGCTGCAGCTCGTACTCGCCCTTCTTGGTGATGCCGCTGTCGTTCGAGTAGCCGAAAGGATTATCGTTGGCCATGGCGGCCGCGGCGGACGTAAGCATCGGAATGACCAGGTTGGCGCGCATGATGTCATCTCATCGCTTCCGACTTCCGATTCAAGCGGCCCGGCTTCGCCTGATGTTACGATTCGGTGCCTGCCTTCTCAGAATTCCCATGCGACTAGCAAGCGTGCTTCGAGCGGGCTGTATTCGGAGACGTTGAGTCGCCCGCGATTGGCCGGCGCGCCCGTGAGCTGCGCCATGACCGTGAGCGAGGCGGAGAAGCCGCCCTTGCGGTAGTTCAGCATCGGGCCGGCGAGGATACCGGACTCCTCGAAGTCGTTGAATCCGGTCCATTCGGCGACGGCGAGGCACTCGAGGCCGGCGGTCCAGTGCTTGTCGAGCTGGTAGGCGAGCCCCTGGCTGAGGCTGAGCTCCAAGGCCGACTCAGCGCCGTTCGGCGTATAGGTGACTTCGCCGCCGAGGTTCGCGACATACAGCCAAGGGCTGTTCTCGCCGAAGTTATGCTGGAAGATATATTTCGCCTCGAAGGAATAGCGCGAGCGCAGGTCGCCGCTGCCGGCATCGGCCTGACTGTAGCCGAGTTCCAAGGTGTAAGCGCGGCCCCAGTCGGCCTTGTCCGGGTCGGCGAGCATGCGGCGGTACTCGACGTTCACGCCGTCGAAGCGCAGGCCGTTGCGGTCGGCCGTGTGGAGGAACAGCTGGTTCACCTCGACTTCGATCTGCTCGTTCGCGGACAGGCCGTATTCGAATTCTGATTTGAGCGTATACCCGCGATAGCCGCCGTCATAACCAGCTCCGAGGTCGCGGCCGACGGAGGTCGTCACATACTGCTCGAACTCGTAGTGGCCCTGCTTGGTCGTCTCAGCCGAATAGGAATAGCCGAAGGGGTTGTCGCAGCCCATGGCGGACGCGGCGGTAAGCGAAGCAAGCCAGAGGGATTTGGAGGATTTCATCACGGCAAGCAGATGAGACTGATTCTCATCTGTCAATGTTTTGTTGAGACTTATTCTCAATAATATGAGACTGGGGTTGTCATTCCGCGGGAATCGAGTGATTTTCTCGTTACCGATGCCCCTCCTGATCGTCATTCCTGTGCGCAATGAGGAGCGCCGACTGGGCCCGGGATTGGCCCGCCTCGCCGAAAGCCTGCAGGCCAACGGCTGCCTGGATGCCATGGTCGTGGTCTCGGACAACGGATCGACCGACTGGACGCGTGCCGTGGCGATCGAGTCGGCCGCGAGGATTCCCTATCGCGTGGTCTACCATCGGGCGACCGATGGCGCCGACAAAGGCCTCGCGATCTTCTCCGCCTGGGAGTCCGCGCCCGAAGGTTATGACGTCCTGGCTTACTGCGATGCCGACATGGCGACGGATCCCGAGGCGCTGGTGCGTGGCTACCGCCTTATCGCCGAAGGTAAGGCTGACCTCGTCGCCGGCTCGCGCTGGCACCAGGAGTCGCAGGTCATCGGTCGTTCCTGGAAGCGTACGCTGATCTCCGCGACGCTGTCATGCTTCTGGCGCATGCTTCCCGGCGCGCGCATGACGGACCCCGGTTGCGGCCTGAAGCTCGTCCGACGTTCGAGCTTCGCTGCGTTGAAGATGCCCGCCGATGCGCGTGGTTTTTCTTTCGGCGCCGAAGCCTTCGTGCGGCTCGCCCGCGCCGGCGCCCGGCTTGTCGAGATACCCGTCAGGTGGATCGACGACGACGCCGGACGGATCCGACTCGGCAAAGCCGCCGGCGATTACGCGCGGGCCTGGTGGAGGCTGACGTGGAAGAGTTGAGGGCTGGGTGTAGGACTGATTAGAGTGCTGAATCGATGACCGATGGCAGAGGTTGCGATCATTAGACCTGAAATACATACCCCAGCCAATCATCCGGTTTCCAGCCTCCCCTTGAGTGATGGATAAGCGAGGACAGCACGCGGTGCTGCCCCTGCCTTCTGCATCGTATCCATTCAGCCCTCTGCTCAGTCCTCAGCGCTGTCCTTACCTCTGTCCCTTGCGCCGCTCAGGTCCTCTAGGCTTCTGGGCTTGGCGGTCGTCATAGAGCCTGAAGTCGACCTGGCGCTTGAAGCGGTCCACGCGGTCGACGGTCACGGTGATGACGCCACCGGGCATGAACTTTCGGCCGGTACGGCTGCCGACGAGCATGTTGCCGCGGTCGTTCAGGCGGTAGTAGTCGTCGGTGAGCGTCGACATGTGCACGAGGCCGTAGGCCTGCGAGGCGTTGAGCTCGACCATGAGGCCGTGAGGCTTCACGTCGGTGATCGTGGCCTCGAACGGACGCTTGTCCGGGCGGGCGGCCTCGCGCTCGAAGAGCTCGAGGAGCTTGATCTTCACCGAGTCGCGTTCGGCTTCGGAGCTGTTGCGTTCCGTGATCGAGATGTGCTCGCAGGAACGCGTCAGCTCGCCGATGCCGGGAGAACGCAGCGGTTCCTTCGGGGCGGAGCGGACGCCCTGCTTCTGGATGTAGGCGTCGAAGATGCGGTGCTCCAGCAGGTCGGAGTAGCGGCGGATCGGCGAGGTGAAGTGCGAGTAGTGCAGTTTCGCTAGTCCGAAGTGGCCGTCCGGGGAAGGGCGGTAGCAGGCCTGCTTGAGCGAGCGGAGCAGCTGGATGCGGATGGTGTAGCCGTCCTCGCGGTCCTTGAGGCTGGCGAGCAGCTTGACCATCTCGGAGCGGTGCGTGAGGTCGCCGACCTTGAAGCCGTTGCCGGCCAGTTCCTCGCGCAGGGCGGCGAGCTTCTCGGGGTCCGGGTCGTCGTGGACGCGGTTGACGTGGGGGATGGACGCCTTGTCGAGGGCCGTCGCGACGCTCTCGTTGGCGAGGAGCATGAACTCCTCGATGAGCTGGTGGGATTCGTCGTGCTGCACGACCTCGGTGCGGTCGGCCCAGCCGTCCTTGTCGCAGTAGATCTTGATCTCTTTCATCTCCAGGTCGAGCGACCCGGCGCGGAAGCGTTCGGCGCGGAGCACCTTGGCGATGTTCCAGAGGTCGTCGATCATGCCCTGGATCAGGTCGAGTTCGGCGTCGGTGAGCTCCGCGAGCGGTCGGCCGGGCGAGCCGGTCTGATGGGGCGGCGGCGCGGGCAGGGCGCGGATCTGTTCCTTGGTGAGGTGCTGCAGGAAGCCGTAGGCCTGCTTGTAGGTGAGGCGCTTGACGCTGCGGATGACCGAGTTGGCGAACTCGGTCTTCACCAGCCTGGCGTCGGGCGTGAACTCGCAGACGACCGTCTTGACCAGGCGGTCTTCGGCTTCGACGAGCGAGCACAGGCCGCTCGAGAGCGCGTGCGGCAGCATCGGGATGACCGTGCCGACGAGATAGGTGGAGTTGCCGCGCTCGCGGGCCTCGACGTCGAGGGGCGAGCCGGGTTTCACGTAGGAGGAGACGTCGGCGATATGGATGCCGACGCGGACGTTGCCGTTCGGCATCCGTTGCACGGAAAGCGCGTCGTCGAAGTCCTTCGCGTCGTCCGGGTCGATGGTGATCGTCGGGATCTGGCGGAAGTCCTCGCGGCCGACGCAGTCGGCCTTCTGGACCGTCTTGCCGAAGGAGTTGGCCTCCTCCGCGACCGCGGGCGGGAATTCCGGACGAAGACCGTAACGGCGCAGGATGGCGAGGTATTCCGCCATCGGCGTATGCGTGACGCCGAGGAGCTCGATGACCGTGCCGGTCGGGCTGAGGTTGCGGCGCTCCCAGGCGTCGAGGCGGACGACGACCTTGTCGCCCGGCTTCGGCGCGGGATTGAGGCCGGCGCGGGCCGGGTCGCGGACGATGATCTCGCGCGAGATGCGGGGGTCGTCGGGGACGACGAACCACTGCAGACGGTTGTTGCCGATCGTGCCGGTGAGCTGCGTGAGGGCGCGTTTGACGATGCTGACCACCGTGCCCGTGCCCCAGTCGTCGCCGTTGCGGTCGCGGCGGTTGGCGTTGAGCTTCACCAGCACGCGGTCGCCGTGGAGGGCGACGTGCGTGTCGTCGGCGTCGATGTGCAGCTGTTCGCGAGGAGGCGAACCCGGGACGGCGTCGAAAACGACGCGGGCGGAGCCGCTCGGGCGGAAGAGGATGGTGCCTTCGAGGAGGTCGGCGGCGGGCTTGCGGGCGGGCGCGCCGGCGGCGGAGCCGCCGAACGGCAGGGCGAGCAGGTGGCCTTTGACGGTCACGACCGCGCCGGCCTTGATCAGGCGCGGGATGGTCTTGCTCAGGCGGCGGAGGTCTTCGCGGGTGCCGCCGAGGGCCTGGACGATGGCCTCGAGGCGCATCGGCTTGTAGCCGGGCCGGGCGAGGAACTTCAGCAGGACTTCTTCGGCGCTCATGCGCTTTCGTTCGCGCCTCCGAGCAGGCTGCCCAGGTAGGGCATGAGCTGCTTCTTGCGGCTGACGATGCCCGGGAGGTCGAAGATGTCCGGCGGCCGCTTCTGCGGATAGGTGATGGCCTGCACGACCTCGGCGTCGCCGCGGATGAGGAAGAGCGAGCTCTGGGTGTCGATGTCGGTCACGAGGAGGCAGGAGAAGCTCAGGCCGTTCTCCATGCGGTATTTCTCGAGGGCTTCGAGCAGGCCTTCCTCGCATTTCCAGAAGTTCGTGAAGCCGAGTTCCTCGACCTGCGAGACCGAGAAGCGACGGTCGCCTTCCTTGTAGAGCTTGCAGTCGGCGCGCACCGCGGCGGCGGGGGTGAGGGAGGACAGCACCGAGCCCGCGTTGAAGATCATGTCCGCCAGGGCGCGCGGATCGGCGTCGGCCAGGCGGGCGAGCCACTGCAGCAGGTCCGCGTCGAGCGGCGTGGTGGTCGGGCTCTGGAGCAGCAGGGTGTCGGAGATGATGCCGCACATCATCAGGCCCGCGATCTGCGGCGAGGGCTTCAGGTCCGCGGTGCGGAACATGTCCGCGACGATCGAGCACGTCGAACCGAGCGGGCGGTTGATGAAGAGGATCGGCTGATGGGTCGGCGCGTTGCCGAGACGGTGGTGGTCGACGACCTCGGCGATCTCGACTTCGGCGGCGCCGTCGACGGCCTGCGACAGCTCGTTGTGGTCGACGAGCACGAGCTTGGCGCGCGGCGGGTTGATGATGTCGGTCTTGGTGAAGACGCCGAGCAGGCGGCCGTCCTCGTCGACGACGTTACAGATGAGGGCCGGGTTCTGGACGATGCGGCGGCGGGCCACGGAGAGCTTCTCCTGCGGCTTGAAGGTGAAGGCGTCGCGCTGGACGAGGCCGCCGACGAGCGTGGCGGCGCGCACGGCCCAGGCGGTCGTGGCGCTGTCGGTGTCGGCGTAGGCGACCGAGACCTTGGCGGCCTTGGCGCGTTCGAGGACCTCGGGCTTCATGCGGTGGCCGCCGGTGACGATGATGATGCG
>CAIWNE010000076.1 GCA_903913915.1 uncultured Opitutia bacterium | reverse complement strand
TCAAAGGAAAACCGGAGACCGGAGGATTAGCTGGGGGCTTAAATTTCAGGTCTCGGGTCTCGGCAGCCGGGAGCCTGGTTCAGGTGTTCAGGTTCGGGTACAGGTTCGGGCTTTGAATTTTCCCGCGCCCGACCTGTGCCTGACAACCCGCACCAGAGACCTGAAGGCCGAGACCTGAGACCTGAGATTATTTTTCGTAAGGCTGACCATCCTTGGTCGGCCGCTGTCGAGCAGGGATGCTCCACCCTACCCGTTGCATCCCTTGCCAACTGGCCAACTTGTCAACGGGTCAACCGACATACCCTATCGCTTTTTCTTCATCCTCTCTCCGCTGACGGAGGCGACGAAGGTGACGCGGGTAGGAATCTTGTGGCGGGCGAGGCGTTCTCGGCAGGCGCTGCGGATGGCGGCGCGCAAGGCTTCCTGGTCGGAAGCGGAGGTCACGACATCCACGACGACGGTCTGGCCGGTCAGAGGGTGCGGTTCGCCGCGGACGCGGCAGTCGGCGACGCCAGGAACGCCGAGGACGACGGACTCGACTTCGGCCGGCATGAGCTTCTCGCCGCCGACGTTGATCATCTCGCCCATCCGGCCGAGGATGCGGAGCGTGCCGTCGGGCCCCTGCTCCACCTTGTCGCCGGTACGGAACCAGCCGTCGGCGGTGAAGCGGTCGTTGCTGGCGTTGAGATAGCCGGCGATCTGGGTGCGGCTGCGCAGCCAGAGCTCGTCGACGACGACCTTCCACTCGAGGGCCGGGTCCTCGAAACGAAGGAAGGTGGAGCCGGCGTCAGGGCTGCCGGTGCGCGTGATGCCGGTCTCGCTCGTGCCGAAGGTCTGGATGAAACGCACGCGCGGGAAGGCCGACTTCAGGCGCGCCAGCAGGCTCTCCGGCATGGGCTCGGTGCCGTAGGTGATGACGCGCAGCGAGGCAAGGTCGCCCGTGACGCCGGCGGCGAGCAGCAGGTTGAGGAACGTCGGCGAGGCGGGGAGGATCGCGACCCGATGGCGGGCGATCGTCGCGGCGACGTCGACCGGGGCGCGGGAGACGGGCACGGCCAGCAGCGAGCCGGCCGCCAACGCGTTGAAGAGGGTGTTCAGCCCGCCGATGTGGTCGAAGCCGAGCAGCGCCAGCATCGCGAGGTCGCTCTCGTGGCGAGACTCATAGGAAGCCAGCAGCTTGCCGAAATCCTGGACCATCGCCTTCGGAGCGCCGCTCGTGCCGCTGGAGAAGAGGATGAGCCCGGCCGCCCCCTGCGCGCGCAGCTGCGCGAAGAGCGGGTGGGCCGACGGTTCGTCGACCCGCGGAAGCAGCTTCCACTCCTTGGCTTCGACGACGACGATCCACTGCGCGTTGATCAAGGCGAGCTTCGCGGGATGCTCGGCCGCATTGCCGGAAAGCGGCGCGACGAAATGGCCGGCCTCCGCGAGCGCGAGCAGCCAGGCGGTGGCGGCCGGGCCATGTTCGCCGACGAGCCCGAACGCCGTCGGGCGATCGAGCTTCAGCTGGGCGAGGGAAGCTCGGGCCTTGGCGACGAGTGCCGCCAGTTCC
Source organism: uncultured Opitutia bacterium (assembly GCA_903913915.1). Lineage (GTDB taxonomy): Bacteria > Verrucomicrobiota > Verrucomicrobiia > Opitutales > UBA953 > UBA953. The sequence continues at coordinate 430 of CAIWNE010000076.1, read as the reverse complement.
TCATACGTCACGACGCCCCACTCGCCGGCCAAGGCGGGCTTGGCGGCGTAAGCGGCGAAACGGGAGAGGAGGGACATGGGCGCGGGAGCGCGGAAAGGACGACGGACGAGAAAGACAGAGGCCCGCTCAAAGGGAAACCGGAGACCGGAGGATTGCTGGGGATTTAAATTTCAGGTCTCGGGTCTCGGCCGTCGGGAGCCAGGTTCAGGTCTTCAGGTTCGGGTACAGGTTCGGGCTCTGAATTTCCCTGCACCTGCGCCCGATTACCTGCGCCTGAGACCTGAGGGCCGAGACCTGGGACCCGGAAATGTCTCTTGGTAGCGCGGTGGCGCTCAAAGAGAAACCGGAGACCGGAGGATTGGCTGAGGGGCATCCATTTTCAGGTCTCGGGTCTCAGCCGTCGGGAGCCGGGTTCAGGTGTTCAGGTTCG
>CAIWNE010000075.1 GCA_903913915.1 uncultured Opitutia bacterium | reverse complement strand
CGCAACAGGCGTGGCCCATCGGCATCGGCCAGACCGAGTTGCTGCGCTCCCAGGTCACGACGGGATCGGCGCGGGTCACGATGACCTCGCCCTCCACCTTGCTGTTATAACCGAAATCGGATTTGACCATGGTCGTTCGCCGCAAGTTAGGCCAGCCCCCCATAGGAGCAAGCGGGAAGGGGCAAAAACGGCGTTTTTATCGCTTCTAATCGGGGTCGGAAGGGTGGCCGAGGGTTCGGCCGTCTTCCTTCCGCTTTCCTTGCAACTCCGTCCGCCCGGGATTGTTCTATCCGGAGCCCCCCCCTGATGAAAAACCTGCTGACCCCGCTGGCCATCTGTCTCGCCGCCCTGCTTTCGGCCGCCGAGCCGTCCCGTCCATTCTTCGGCGCCCGCCCCGGGGCCCTTGAAAAGGCCAAGGCCGCCATCGCCTCGGGCGATGAAACAGCCAAGAAGGCCCTGAAGAAGCTGGTCTCCGACGCGGACAAGGCCCTCGCGGTCCCCCCGCCCACCGTCATGGACAAGGGCAAGGTGCCTCCCAGCGGGGACAAGCACGACTACATGAGCCTCGCGCCTTATTATTGGCCGAATCCGGCCTCGAAGGACGGGCTCCCCTATGTGCGCAAGGACGGCAAGGTGAACCCCGAGTCGCGCGACGAGTCGGTCAATGACACGTTACGAGCCCGCGAGATCGGCGCGACCGTCGAGACCCTGGCCCTGGGGTATTACTTCACCCGCGAAGAGAAATACGCGGAGCACGCGGCCAAGGTGCTGCGCACCTGGTTCCTCGATCCGGCCACGAAGATGAACCCCAATTTCCGTTTCGCCCAGGCCGTCCTCGGCGTGAACGACGGGCGCGGCACCGGCATCCTCGAGGCGCGTGAGCTCGCCCAGGCCGCCGACGCCGCGATCCTCCTCGCCGGTTCGAAGCACTGGCCGGAGGCGGATCAGAAGGCCCTCGAGGCCTGGGGCAATACCTACCTGGATTGGTTGCTCAAGAGCAAGAACGGCCAGGATGAGCACTCCGCCAAGAACAACCACGGCACCTGGTACGACGTGCAGGCCGCGCATTGGGCCCTGATCCTCGGACGCAAGGACAAGGCCCGGGAGATCTGCCTCGCCGCCGGCCCCGGCCGCATCGGCGTGCAGATCCAGGCCGACGGCAGGCAGCCGCTCGAACTGGTGCGTACCGCCTCTTTCAGCTATTCCTGCTTCAACCTGCGGGCGCTCGCGACGCTCGCAGGACTGAGCGAGCACGCCGGCTTCGACCTCTGGCGTTATAAGACCGCGGACGGCCGTTCGATCCGGACCGCGCTCGATTTCCTCGTGCCGTATCTCGGCAAGGAGCCCAAGCCCTGGACCATGCAGCAGATCCACGAGAGCAAGCCCGAGGAGGTCCTGCCGGCCTTGCGCGCGGCCGGCATCGCCTACGGCGACGAACGCTACGAGAGCCTCCTCAAGGAGTACGCCGACAGCCCGACCAAGCGCCTGCAGCTGCTCGCTCCGCGCTGAGCCGGCTCAGGCGACGGGCGGAGGTCAGCCGGCCCAGCCGAGCATCAGGGCGCCGCGGAAGAACAGGTAGCCGAGCGTGATCGTGATGGGCAGGGTGAGGACCCAGGCCCAGACGATGCGGCCGACGAGGCCCCATTTCACCGCGTCGAAGCGCTTGGTCGCGCCGACCCCGAGGATCGAGGTCGAGATGACGTGCGTCGTGGAGACCGGCATGCCGATGAGCGAGGCGCCGCCGATCGTGAGGGCCGCGGCGGTCTCGGCCGCGAAGCCGTGCACCGGCTGGAGCTTCACCATCTTGTGGCCCAGCGTGCGGATGATGCGCCAGCCGCCCGCGGCCGTGCCGGCCGCCATCGTGGCCGCGCAGAGCGCGATGATCCAGAACGGCACGTGTCCGTCCTTCGGGGGCTGCATGAACTGCATCCAGGAAGGCGCGTGGTCGAAGGCGTGGTTGGCGGCCCCGGCCATCAGCGCGAGCATGATGATGCCCACGGTCTTCTGCGAGTCGTTCATGCCGTGGGAGAAGCCCATCATGCCGGCGGACAGCAGCTGCAGCTTGCCGAACGACTTCTGCACCTTGCTCGGACGGATCGCGAGGCGCACGATGAGCGCGGTCAGCAGGATCATGAAGATCACGCCCAAGGTGAAGCCGATGAGGGGCGAGAGCACCATGGGCTTGATGAGCTTCGGCCAGAGGCCGGTCGCGTGCGCGTGGTCGAGCGTGCCGTCGGCGAGCTTCGGGACCTCGTTCCACATCAGGCGTCCCCAGTTCATGTGCGTCTGGCCGAGCACGCCGCCGCAGAGGCCGCCGATGAGGGCGTGGGAGGAGCTCGAAGGGATGCCGAACCACCAGGTGACGAGGTTCCAGACGATGCCGCCCATCAGCCCGCAGGCGATGGCCATCTGCGTCACGCCCGCGGGGTCATGGACGTAGCCCTTCGCGATCGTGGCGGCGACGGCGGTGCCGTAGAAGGCTCCGATCAGGTTGGTGCACGCCGCGAGCATGATCGCCTGTCGCGGGGTCAGGACGCGCGTCGAGACGACGGTGGCGATGGCGTTGGCCGCGTCGTGGAAGCCGTTGATGTATTCGAACACCACGGCCACCACGATGACCATCACCATCAGCAGGAAGGGATCCATGGCCGGTGTCGGAGCGCGGGCTTAGGCGTACTTGAGGGCGATCTGGAACACGACCTTGCCGGCGTCGCGGCAGTGGTCGATCGCGCGCTCGAGGAGCTCGTAGATGTCCTTGAGGACGACGACTTCCTTCGCGTCCACGTTGCCTTGGTAGAGGTCGCGCAGGAGGCCGACCATCAGGCGGTCGGCGTCGCCTTCGATCGTCTGCAGGGTCTCGTAGTCGTCCTGGATCTCCTCGACGTTCGAGAGCTTGCGCAGCTTACGGACGAGGCTGGCGGTGACTTCGGTGGCCTGCTCGAGCATGCGCACCTGCTTGTCGACGATGTCGGTCGAGAACTGCGAGGGGCAGATGGCGAGGCGTTCGCCGATTTTCTCGCAGGTCTTCGGGATCTTATAAAGGGCGTTGGCGAGCGCTTCGATGTCCTCGCGTTCGAGCGGGGTCACGAAGGTCTGGCAGAGCTCCTGGGTGATCGAGAGGCCGATGCGCTTGTCGACGCGGCGGGCGACGACGAGCTCGGTGAAGCGCTGCTCGAAGT
>CAIWNE010000074.1 GCA_903913915.1 uncultured Opitutia bacterium | reverse complement strand
TATTCATTATTACGGTATTCTTTGGCCGGAGACTCGAAGCGTGTCAGCCCCGGATTAAAGAGCAAGTTGATGTCGGAGGTGGGTCCGTTACGATTCTTGGCCACGATCAGCTGGCGGGCGTAGCAACCGTCCTGCCCTGCCTGCTCGGCCTCGGCTTCGGCGGCCTTGCCTTGGCTGACCGGAGGCTTGGAGATGAGCATGACGATGTCGGCGTCCTGCTCGATAGAGCCGGATTCGCGCAGGTCGGACATCCGGGGCTGACGGGCCTCGTCCTCGGACTTACGGTTGAGCTGGGCCAGGGCGATGATCGGAATCTTGAACTCCTTGGCCATGGCCTTGATGCTGCGGGACACTTCGGCGATCTGCTGTTCGCGGGGAAGTCCGGAATCGAGGCCGTTGATGAGCTGGATGTAGTCGATGACGACCATGTCCAAGGGCGTGCGGGCATGGACCCGGCGGCACTTAGCGCGGATCTCGAGGATGTTCTGGCCGCCGTTGTCGTCGACCACCAGGGGCAAGCCCTTGTACTCGTTGGCGGCCTGGACGAGGTCGACCTGCATGCGCTCGTCCGGATGGGCCGTACGGAGCTTCTGCATGTTCACCCGGGCGCGGGAGCAAAGCAGACGGAGGGCAAGTTCGCGGGCCGGCATTTCGAGGGAGAACAGCAGGACGTTCGACGGCTTGCGGGCTTCGCTCGGCTTAGGGAAAAGAGCCGCCTCGATGAAGTTCAGCGCGATGGACGTCTTGCCCATGCCGGGACGGGCGGCCACGACGATCATCTGGCCGGGCTGGAAGCCGAAGGTCATCGCGTCGAGGTCGGGGAATCCAGTCGGCACGCCTTGGACCGAATTGCGGTCGCGGATGATGCGCTGGACGAGCTCCATAGCCTCCGCGATCGGTCCGTCGATCGTCTGGGCCGACTCGGAGATGCGGTCCTCGCTGATGCGGAAGAATGACTGCTCGACCTCCTCGAGGAGGCGCTCGATGCCCTCCGCATGCGTGTGGGCCTTCTCGACCGTCGTGACGGCGGTGGAGATCAGCTGGCGCAGGAAGTGCTTCTCGCGGATGATCGCCAGCCAGTGCGGCGCATGGGCGCTCGACGAGATCAGGCCCGTCAGTTCGTTGACGTAGGTCGCGCCGCCCGCGGACTCCAGCTTGCCTTCGCGGCGGAGCTGCTCGGTCAGCGTGATCTCGTCGATGCCCGTGCTCGCCTGGTTCAGCTGGACGGCGACGGAATAGATGTCCTGGTGCTTCGGATCGAAGAAATAATCGGCCGTGACGCGCTGCTCGAGGCAGCGTTGGAGCGTGTCGCCTCCGTCGATGACGATGCTGGCGATGAGGCCGCGTTCGGCGTCGAGGTTATGAGGCGGCACACGGTCGCCGTAATTGGGGGCAGCTTCGCGGCGCTGGCGCTGGGATCGTTCGGCCATGGGAGAAAGGCAGTGTGCCGAGGGCGGGAACGGAGGACAGCGCCAAACCGCGGAGGCCGTTCACGCATTGTTCGCAGCCTATTCACAGGCCGGAATATCCCCATGAAAAGAAAAAGGCGCGAAGTTCGCACTTCGCGCCTTTCCGGGGAGCCTGGTCCGATTACTCGGACTTGGCGGACTTTTCCTTGCGAGGCTTGCGGGCCTTCTTGCCCTTGTCGTCGCGATACTCGCGCTCTTCGGCCTCGGGAGCCTCTTCGGCGGCGACTTCGATCGGGTTCTCGGAGACCACCTCGAACTCCTGCTCGACCATGACGGAGCCATGGAGACGGATGCTCGTGGTGTGCTTGCCGAGGAGCTTGACGGGGCCCTGGCCGAGGTGGATGCGCTTGCGCTCGATGTCGAGGCCGTGCTCGGCGAGCTTGGCGGAGATTTCGGCGGTGCTGATCGCGCCGAACATCTTGCCTCCCTCGCCGGTCTTGACGGCGAAGACGAGCTTGATGGCGGCGAGCTTGGCAGCGGTCTCGTTGGCGACCTCGAGGTCGCGAGCTTCACGGACTTCGCGGGCCTTCTTGAGGGCCTCGACGTACTTCGTATTGGAACGGTTGACGGGGAGCGCGATGCCCTGCGGAAGCAGGTAGTTGCGCGCGAAGCCCGCGCGGACGCGGACCTGCTCGCCTTCGGCGCCTAGGCCGTCGACGGGCTTGATGAGGAGAACTTCGGTGGATGCCATGGTCTTTCTTGGGTTATAAGGGTGGTGAGGAAATGATTAGAACGGGACGTCGTCGCCGCCGTGGTCGCCGGAAGGAGCCGGGGTGTCGTTGCCGCCGCGGGAGCGGGGAGCGGAACCGCCCTCTTCGCCGCCCTGGGACTTGCCGCCGATGAAGGTGAAATTCTCGAGGACGACGCCGAGGCGCGAACGCTTCTCGCCGGTCTTCTTGTCTTCCCACTGGTCGAGCTTGAGGCGCCCTTCGACGAGGATGCCGGAGCCCTTGCCGCAGTACTTGGCGATGATCTCGGCCTGCTTGCCGTAGCTCTCGATGTCGACGTAGGTGACTTCCTCGCGCTTCTCGCCTTCCTTGGTGGTGTAGGCGCGGTTGACGGCGAGGGAGAACTTCGTGAGGGCCTGGCCGGACGGGAGGGCGCGGGCCTCGGGGTCGCGGGTCATGTTACCCGCGAGAATCACGCGATTGAAGGAAGAGGCCACGGCGAGGCGAGGGCTGAGATTACTTGGTCACCTGCACGAGCAGGCGATTGATGGTGCGGTCGAGGCGCAGCTTCTCGCGGAAGGCGGTAGGAGCGGTGACCGGACCTTCGAAGTGGAACTGGACGTAGAGGCCGGAGGGGAACTTGCGGTCGACGACGCGCGAGAACTCCTTCTGGCCGAGGGTCTCGACCTCGCTGACCTTGCAGTCGATGGACTTCAGGACGTCCTTGAGCTTGTCGATGACGGTCTCAGGCGCATCCGTCGAGCCGCGGAGGTCGAGGATGAGGCTGGCGCGGTAGTCGCGGCGGATCGTGGCGGTGGTCATGGTGATGGTGATTTTCTGTTGGTGAGGTTTTGGGCGGCCGGGAGGCCTTGGGAAAGGAGGATTTCGAGGTTCTTGATGAAGTCGGGGATGCGCTGGGTCAGGATCGCGAGGTCGGCGGCGGGAAAACGTCCGAGGACGTGGTCGGCCAGGTCTTGGCCGGGGTGCTTCTTCGGTCCGATGCCCAGACGGGCGCGGACGAATTGTTCGCCGAGATGGCGGATGCAGCTGGCGACGCCGTTGTGGCCGGCGGCGGAACCTCCCAGGGAGAGGCGGAGCTGACCGGGCTCGAACGCGATGTCGTCATGCAGAACGACGAGCTCGGAGAGCTCGATCCGGTGGAACCGGAGGAAGGCCGCCAGAGGCGTCCCGCTGTCGTTCATGAAGGTGAGCGGCTTGATCAGGTGGACGGAGGAACCTCCGAACGTGACCTTCGCGACCGAGGCCGAAAAACGGCCCTCTTCCCTCCAGACCGCGCCAGCCTGAGCGGCGAGCGCGTCGATGACGATCCACCCCGCGTTGTGGCGCGTGGCGGAATATTCTCGGCCCGGATTGCCGAGGGCGGCGATGACCGAGAATGGCATTTGACTTCAAAGAACAGGTGCCGGGGACGCCCGGCGCGGAAATTACTTCTTGGCAGCAGGCGCGGCGGCAGCAGGAGCGGCGCCGGCGGCGGGAGCAGCACCAGCCGCAGGAGCGGCGGCACCTTCGGCGCCAGGAGCGGCGGCGGCACCGGCGACGGGGGTCGCTTCGGGCGCGGCTTCTTCTTCGGCCATCTCGGAGCAGACGACGACGACGCGCTTGGGGTCGCCCGGGAAAGTGATGCCCTTGGGGGCCTTGACTTCGCCGACGTGGATGGACTCGTTGACCTTGAGTTCGGTGACGTCGATCTCGATGAACTCAGGGAGATCCTTCGGGAGACAGCGGACGTTGATGGTCTGGGAGACGATGGCGAGCGTGCCGCCGTCGGTCTTGACACCGTAAGCCTCGCCGATCGCGCGCACCGGGATGGCGGCGGTCATCGGGGAGTTCGGGTCGATCTCCATGATGTCGATATGGAGGAACTTCTGGGTGATCGGATGACGCTGGAACTCCTTGATCAGGGAAAGCATCTTCTTGCCGTCGACGTCGAGGTCGATGAGCGAGGCGGCGTTGCCCTTGGCGCGCATCAGGTCGCGGAAAGCTTCCTGGGCGACGGCGACGCTCTGGTTGCCGGACTTGCCGTAGATGATGGCGGGAATGGAGCCATCGGCGCGGAGGCGGCGGGCGGGACCGCGGCCATGGAGCGCGCGGCTGGTGACTTTAAGGGTGAGCTGCTTCATGTTGGTATAAGGTCTTTTGGTGCCCAGTAAGTCGCGGACCCGCGTAGTGCGGCCGTGCCTTGCCTAGGGAAAGGAGGGTCGAACCTGATAAAGCCGGCCCCAGACGCAAGCGGTAAATTAAAAGGGGGTCTTCCCTGCGGAAAACCCCCTTAAACCACGTTTTTAGGGACTTGGATTACTTATAGGTCGCCAAGAAAGCGGCCACATCGGCCACTTCCTGGGCATTGAGGCCCAGCTGCTCGCCGGACATCATCAAGGAGCGGGTCATCTTGGACTGGCCAGAGACGCGGTCCTTGGGGACGAGCTGGGTGACGCCACCGGTGGAGGTGATCACGATCGGGTCATTATTAGACTGGAGGCGACCATCGATCTGGCCGCCAGCCTTCAGCTTCAGGGTGGTACCTTCGTAACCCAGGGCGATGTCGGCCGAGGGGTTCACGATGGCGCGGACCAAGGCCTCGCGGCTCTGGCGAGAAGCCCAACCCTTGAGTTCGGGGCCATAAGCAGGTCCATTGCCATTGATCTGGTGGCACATGATGCAACGCTGGGCAAGGGCGGCGCCCTTCGTGGCGTCGCCGGTCTTGGCGAGGACGTCCTGTTCGCTGAAGGTCTGGGTCGGCTGGACGGGGACCTGGATGGCGTTCACGACGACCTTCTTGGCATCATAGACGCCGGCGACCTTGAGTTCGTTGCGGATGTCGTAAGCCGACCAGAGGCCGGCCATGCGCATCAGGGCCCAGCCCTTGGCTTCCGAGGCGGAAGGCGAACCGGCGGCGCAGAGCTTGATCATGGCGAGCGCGGCTTCCTTGCTGTCGACGAACGAGAGCGACTCGACGGCGAGCGTGCGGGAGGCCTGCGAGACCTTGGCGGACGAGGCGCGCGCGACGAACTCCTGGACCGCGTTGGCGGGATGGAGCAGCCAGGCGATGCGTTCGACCTCAGGCGACCAGGCTTCGGCGCCATCTTTGGCGAGCTCGGCCTTCACGGCGGACCAGACGGCGTCCTGCTTGTTGGCAGAGCCGATGCCGAAGGCGGCGATGGAGTTCTTGTCGGAAACGTCGAGGCGACGGGCGAGCTCGACCAGGATCGGCACGGCCTTGTCGGCAGGAACGGCGTGCAACGAGGTCGCGACGTCGCGGCGTACGGCGACATCGGAATCCTTGGCGAGATCGGCGGCGATGCTGAGCGTGTTATAACGAGCACGGCGCAGCGACTGGAAGGCGAGGCGACGCAGCGAGGGATTCGGATCCTTGAGGAGGGCCTTGACGCGTGCGACGCCTTCGTCCCCGAGGTAAGGCAGAAGCCAGACGCCACGGGCGGCGACGTAAGGATTGGCGTCGCGGAGGATTTCCGTGACGGCCGGCAGCGACTTCGCGCCGAAACCCTTCAGCGCATTGAAACCGAGGTGGCGGACGTTGACGGCCGGATTGCGCAGCACGGCGGCCGCACCCTCGGGAGTGGAGAGGTCCACCTTCGGGATGACGGACTTGAAGCCCTGGGAGCGATACGGTAGAGGGCGCCCGCGCAGGTATCATCGAGGGTCTGGTGACCGCCGACGCGGGAGTCGTACCAATCGGCGACGTAGATGGCGCCATCCGGACCGACGGTGACGTCGGAAGGACGGAACATGATGCGCTCGTTCGGCTTGGCGGCTTCTTCGGCGGTGATGTGCTTGAAGTCCGTGCCGACGAATTCGCGGGCGGGATTGGAGGTGATGAGATCCTTGCGGGTGTCGGCGTTGAGGGCGAAGGTACCCTTCTGCGCGACAAGCTTGTAGGCGAGGATCGTGTTACGGGACGGCTCGCAGTTCAGGAGAGTGCCTTCCCAGGCGGAGCCGAGGGCGCCGTTCTCGTAGACCGTGATGCCGGTGGGCGAGCCGCCGCCGTAGACGTCGCCGACATCCATGGTATCAGGATCGTCCTGACGCCAGTGGGCGCGAGGCATCGGCTGGCCCGGGCGCTTGACGGAATTGTAGCTGGCGCCGGTAGGCGTGGTGTAGCCGGCCGAGCCGTACTCGAGCACGAAGGAGGTACGGCAGCTCTGGGAGTCGTCGTTATCGCCCTGGAAAAGGTCGCCGAGCGAAGACGGGAAGCTCTCGAAGCTGTTGCGATAGCCGTTGCCGATGATTTCCAGTCCAGTGCCGTCCTCATTCAGGCGCCCCGAGAAGCCGGAAGTCCATACGAAGCCGTCGTCGCTCTTGGCGCCGGCGACGGTCTTGGGATCGTAGGGCCACTTGCCGCCGCGCATGTCGACGTAGCCGCTGGAGATGCGGAAGGTCTTGCCGGACTTGTCGGTGACTTCGCCGCCGCAGTTCCCGGAATTGATGTAGAGCTTGCCATCGGGACCGGTGACCACGGCGTGGAGGGAGTGGTCGTGGTCCTGGCCGCCGAAGCCGGTGAGGAAGACTTCCATCTTGTCGATCGCGGGGTCGAACTTGCCGTCGCGGTTCACGTCGGTGAACTTGTAGATCGTCGGGGCGTGCGAGACATAGATGACGTTGTCGATGACGCAGATGCCAAGGGGGGAAGTCCAACCGGGGTCCTGCACGAAGGTCTGGACGGAATCGGCGAAACCCTGTCCCTTGGTGTCGCTGAGGACGATCACGCGATCGCCTTCAGGGCGACGCTTGCCGCCCTTGTTATAGATGCGGTAGTTGACGCCTTCGTTGACCCAGAGGCGGCCTTGGGCGTCGAAGTCGATGTTCGTCGGATTGGCCAGCATCGGCGAGCGAGCCCAGAGGGTGACCTCGAGTCCTTCGGGGACCTGGAAGAGGTTCGTCGGGATCGAGCCGCCTTCGGACGGAACATAACGGGCGGGCGGAGCCTTGTCGGCAGCCAGCAGGGACTGGGGCGCGGCGACCAGGGAGGCAGCGGCTAGGAGGAAGAAGGCGGAGCGGGGCATGACGGGGAGACTGTTTCTACACCCTGGGCGACCCATGGTTCCAGCCTATCTTTTCATAAACACCCTACCCCGTCGGCTCAGCTCCACCATTCCTTGAGGGTAGCGAAGTCCTTGCGGCTGGCATCGACCGCCGTCTTCAAAGCACCCGGGTCGGTGACCTTTCCCTTCAGGTATTCGACATGGAGGCAGACCGGGCCCTCATACCCCGATTTGCGGAGAAGGGCCACGGAGTCCTTGCCGACCCTGCCCTCGGAGAGGGGGCACCCTTCGGCCGCCCTGCCCTCCCATTTGAAATTCTTGAAATAGACCATCGAGATATGATCACGGGCGAGGGCCAGGTGGTTCGGCCAGGAAAGCCCGCCTTCGACCATCGCGTGGAAGAAGTCGAAGTTCCAGGAAAGCTCGTCAGGGCGGTAGTCGCGCATGAGCGTGGCCATGTCCCAGATCGCGGCACCGACGTTCTTGGGGCCGGAATGGTTCTGGTAGCACGGCAGGATGCCGACCTGCTTGCTGAGCGCGACCAGTTCCTTGAGGCGCGGGCGGATCTCGTCGAGCTCCGTCCACAGCGGCTTCTTGCCGGAATAAGGATACCACTTCATGCGGTAGCGCGGAATGCCGAGAGAGCGCGCGGTGCGCAGCACCTTCTCGGAGCGGTCCGCTTCGTTCACCTCGTTGATGTCCGAAGTCATCAGCGTGATCGTGACGCCGCATTTCCGGAAGGCCTCGACCAGTTTCGGCAGGTCTTCCTCGACGCGCGCGGGATCGACGTGCCCGCCCTTGCGCACCGGCGCTTCGACGCCCTTGAAGCCCAGTCCGGCGACGGCCTCGGCCAGTTGATCGTAAGGCAGACCGACGAGATGCTTCGTGAAGAGGCTGAATTCAGGGGCTTTGGGCGAGGGCGACGCCGCGAGGAGGGGGCGCAACATGGCGCCGGCCATCAACGAACCGGAGAACCCCAGCATCGAGCGACGGGAAAGCATCGGCTTACTTCCTGACGATGCGCTTCACCTGTCCGGAGAGGGTCGCGACAAGCACGTCGTCGTTGCTGACGTCGTAGCCGAAGCCGGCGATGGTGTGTTCCGTCGCGACATGCTGCGACTCCCACTTGCCCGCGTTCTCGCGCAGGGCGAAGATGCGGCCGGACCCGAAGTCGGCGAAGACATAGGCGCCATCGATGGCCGGCACACGGTCGCCGTGATAGACGACGCCGCCGGTCACGGAATTGCCGAGCTTACGGTCATACTCGTGGATCGGGGCCTTGAAAGCGGAGGGTGCGGCCAGGGCCGGCGGGGCCTTCTTGCCGGAAGCATCCTTCTGGTTGAAGACGTGCAAGCCTTCGACGTCGTGCCACCCGTAGTCGCCGCCGGGAACCAAGATGTCGATTTCCTCGAAGAGGTTCTGGCCGACGTCGCCCGCGAAACAGGTCCCGGTCTTGGGGTCGAAGGAGAAGCGCCAAGGGTTACGCAGGCCCGTGGCCCAGGTTTCGGTTCGGATGGTCTTGGACTCCAGGGGGCGGCCACGATGGGCGGTCGCGCCGATGAAGGGGTTGTCGGCGGGGACGGAATAATAAGCCTCCCCCTTCGCGTCAGTCACGACCGCCGGGTGGGGGTTGGGGGCGGGGTTGCCGGCCTTCTTGTCGACATCGATGCGGAAGACCGCGGCAAAGAAGCCTTTGTTGATATAGCCGGCGTTATCGAAAGCGTCGCCCCCGGCACCGCCATCGCCGCAACTGATGTAAAGATAGCCATCCCGGCCGAAATGCAGGTCGCCGCCATTATGATTCGATGCGGGGTCCAACTGTGTGATCAGGGGCTGCTCGGAGTCGGCGTCGATCGTAAAGGGGTCCAGCGAGCTCACCGTGTAACGGGAGACACGCTGATGCAGCTTATTTTCAATCTTAAGGCTATAATAGACAAAGACTTGCTTAGCCTCAGCCACCCGGGGGTGGACGGCGAAACCGAGGAATCCACACTCGCCGCCGGCCTCGAATTTGCCGTCCTTAGGGCTGATTTGCAGGACCTGCTGCTTGCGGAACTTACCGGTGCTCAGGCCGGTGACCATCTGGACCTTGCCACCGAAATAGGCGGAGGCCTTCTTCTTCTTTCCATCGGCAGACTTCTCCGCCTCAGGAGCGGGAGCGGGATCGCCCTTCTCGACGACGAAGACGACATCCTTGCTTCCCGGTAGAGGGGCGATCGCGACCGGGAGGCTGAAGCTGATTCCCGGGAAGGCCTGCTCCAGGCCGACAACATCTTCGGCGAGCGCGACGGAGGTCGCGAGAGAGAGGGAGAACAGGAGGGCAAGGAAGGGACTTGAGCGCATGGGGTGAGGTCTGCGCAGAGACTTATGACCGACGCCGACCACATGCAAAAGATTTTTTGCGGCCGTCGGGGGGGCGAAGAAACCTGCAACCCGCCCTTATTTTTCGCTGGTTTTCAGAGCACGGTTCGATACTTAATAGACCCGCATCACTGCACAACCAACCCATAACCAACATGTCCAAAGCCCTCACCAAGTCCCAAATCGCCGGTGCCATCGCCGAAAAAGCTGAGATCAGCAAGAAGCAGGCCACCGCGATCCTCGAGATCATCGCCGCCCTCGCCTACAAGAACGCGAAGAACTCCTTCACGCTCCCCGGCCTCGGCAAGCTCGTCCTCGTCCACCGCAAGGCTCGCCTCGGTCGCAACCCTGCCACCGGCGAAACCATCCAGATCAAGGCCAAGAAGGTCGTGAAGTTCCGCGTGGCCAAGGCCGCCAAGGACGCGATCCTCGGCGCCAAGTAATCTCTCGCGAGATTCACGCCAAAAGGCGCTCCGCAAGGAGCGCCTTTTTTGTTGTCCGCATTTCCTCATCACGCGCGCGCGCCTCAGGCGGCACGGTTTTTCTTGCACGCCCAGACACTCGCGGAATGAATGCATGTCCGCAATCCGCCCGGGTGGCGAAATGGCAGCCGCAGCGGACTCAAAATCCGCCGCCCTCTAAAGGCATGAAGGTTCGAGTCCTTTCCCGGGCACTTGCGGCGACGATCGCCGGAGACGCACAACGCCTCCGGAGGCGCCGTGCTCAGCGCGCCCAGGCGACCGCGGCGGCGAGCGAAGCCCCGAGCGCGAAGACGAAGACCGAGGCGCACCCACGGTTCGAAAGACGCTCTTTATAAGAAAGCCCGCTGCCAGGGATTCCGACCGTGCCGTCGACACGATCCTTGCGGACGTTGATCGTCGCGCCCGGCCGGCCGGCGGACAAAGAGGCGCCCGTCTTCGAGACGTTGAGCCGGAAGAATTTCCCGAGCGGGATGGTTTTGCGGAACCGGAAGAAACCCATCGGCGAGAAAACTAAGGCCGGGACGGGCCGCGGCAAGCCCGGGCAGGAGGCAGCCGGCCGGGGGAGCTTCTTATGACACTCTACGATCCAAGCCGCGCTTGCCTTGCCGGGTCGGCCCGCCCATAGTGACCGCAGTTCATCAACAGACGCATCACGAGCAGGACGGGCGAAAGCCGAACCTGCACCAACCGAGCCCACAGGGCCGCGGTGGTCATCGGAACCGAAAGGAAACCGAGATGAGAGCCGAAAGGCTAAAACCCAGTCCCCCTGCGGATTGATCGTGACGCGCGCCTCCTTCACCGACGCCCACCATGATCAACACCCACGACACCGCCGCCCTCGCGGCCCCCGCCAAGCTGTCCATCCGCGTCAGCGAGGCCAACCGCCTGCACCACCTCTGGAACAACAACGGGACATGGTGGCTGCATTACACCGAGCACCTCGCGGACTTCACCAAGCGACGCGTGCGCCGTTCGCTCCGCACGCATGACCTCGAACTCGCCATCGCCCGGCGCGACGCCTGGCTGCGGACGAACGCGCCCCGGACGCCATGAACCTGGCCTGGCTCCTGGCGGTCATCGCCTTCCACGCGCTCGCGGCGCGCGGGCGCTGATCAGAAGCGCGCGCCGATCCGGGCGGCCAGTCCCCAGTTCGCACCGGGCTGGAAAGAAGCCTCCGTCAGGCCGTCATGCTTGAAGCTCTGACGAGAAAAGGCGATCCACTCGGCCGAGCCGCGCACGAACCAGGTTCCCGATTTCTCGAGGAACTGCGTCACGCCGATGCGGATCGGCACCTCGCCGATGGAGACGGCGCGCGAACCGTAGCCAGCGTCAGCCAGCATGAAGCTCGACGTCTCATAGGCGACGGTGAAATCCAAGGTGGTCGCGTGGTCTTCGGTCAGGAAATCGCGGACGATGAAGCCGTTCTGCAGGCCGGTCGCACGTAGCTCGACTTCGGCATACTTGCACGGACGCCAGACGGCCTTGACGTAAGGGATGGGAAGAATCGAAGCCTCGAAGCGATCCTCAAGCATCACGCCCAAGGCGATATCCGTCTCGGCATCAGGGCGCCAGCGTGCGGCGCCACCCAAGCCCCAGCGATGCGAGCTCCCCAAGCTCACGCCCTCTTCGGCGGCGAACTCCCAGGCGTAGATCAGCTGGACGCCATACTTCTGATTCCAGTCCCACTGGCGGAAACCGGTGACCATCACGTCCCTCGTATCACCATACGAACGATCCGTGCCGGCGATCGCGCCGCTGAAACGGTTGACATAATTGTACCACTCAAGGTCGATGGCCCGGTCGGGGGTCTGATAGATCAGCTCGGCGCCCGTGCGGGATCGGCCGAATTCGCCGGTCACGCCTCCAGCATGGCTGACGGCATCCGAACCGCGGTACTGATAATCCGCAGCCAAGATCCAGCTCTTGTCCGGAGTAGGCTCTGCGGCGGCAACTTGCGCGAAAACAAATGCACAAAAAACGGCATACTGCTTAATTGTAAGCAAACGATTCATGGTTAAAAAATAAAATAGCCCGGGATCCGTTGAATGCAAGCGAGTAGCCCGCTGTGATTATTTTATGGCACGAAATTTGCTTAATAAAAAGCATTATGCTTATTTCTGCCACTCCTGCCCCCTCCACCGGAGATAACGTCTGGGTCTTGGTCAGCACCGCCTTGGTCCTAATGATGTGTATCCCAGGCCTCTTTCTTTTCTACGGGGGCCTCGTCCGCGGCAAGAACGTGCTCTCCATCGCAGCCCAATGTCTGGCGCTGACCGCCATGGGCATCGTGATGTGGTGGGCCTTCGGCTACAGCCTCGTCTTCGGCAAAAGCTATGCCGGCGGTTTCCTCGGGCAGATCTTCGGCGGGGGTGAGCACTTCGGCTTCGCCGGCCTCGGGGCCGAGTCCAGCCCTTACGAATCACGGATCTCTTCGGCGACGTTCGCCCTCTTCCAGGCGATGTTCGCGGCCATCACGCCGGCCTTGATCATCGGCGCCGTCGCCGAGCGCATGAAGTTCTCCGCGGTGATGGCCTTCTCCTTCCTCTGGACCATACTCGTCTATTATCCGGTCGCGCACGCGGTCTGGGGGGCGACGGGAGCCTTCTCAGGCCTAGCCAATCCGGAGGCCTCCTTCAAGGCCGCGGACTTCGCCGGCGGCATCGTCGTGCACATGACTTCGGGATGGTCGGCCCTCCTCCTCTGCATCCTCGTCGGCCCGCGCGCCGGCTTCGGCAAGCGACCGATGACCCCCCACAGCATGGTGCTTTGTGTCGTCGGCACAGGCCTGCTTTGGGCCGGCTGGTATGGCTTCAACGCCGGTTCGGCGCTGGCCGCGGACAGCGTAGCCATCCAGGCCTTCCTCACCACGACGCTGGGCGCCGCGACCGCCACGCTCTCCTGGGCCGCCATCGAAAAGCTGCATCGCGGCAAGATCTCCGTCCTCGGACTTTGCTCCGGGGCCATCGCCGGCCTCGCCACCGTGACCAATGCCGCGGGCTTCGTCTCGGGCGGTTCCGCCGTCGTCATCGGACTGCTCGCCGGAGCCATCTCCTACTGGGCCTGCTCGATGCTTAAACCCAAGTTCGGCTACGACGACGCGCTCGACACGTTCGGCGTGCACGGCGTCGGCGGCACGATCGGCGCTCTCGCCACTGCTTTGCTGATGGACGCAAAAGCCAATGCGGCCGGCGGCGCCCTGGTCTCCAAAGGACTGCTCAAGGGGCAGCTCCTTGCCATGCTGCTCTGTATCCTACTCTCGCTTACCTTGACGTGGATCATCGCCAAGATCGTCGCCGCGACCATCGGACTACGCGCGACGGAGGAAGCCGAAGCCCAGGGCCTGGATATCGCCGACCACGGCGAGGAGGGGTATTACCACAATTAAACGGCGTTTCGGGGCTGGCCGCCACAGGGTTGCCTTTTTTCGAGCAGGCCTGCAGGCGTGGCGAGATGTTTTTTAAGCACATTTAAGCCATCGGCTGGAAAGTAGGCGGTTGGCACGGGGGTTGCGAAAGAGCACTCGCCATGAACTCCCTGCTACGAACTCTCACCATCCTCGCTCTGGCGGCAGTGCCCTATCTGTCGTCCGCGCAGAACGCGCCCGCCCCGGCGGCCACCCCGGCCGCCGAAGCGGCCAAAACCCCTCCGCCCCCTCCGGCTCCTTCGCTTGAACAGCGCATCGCCGGCCTCGAGGCCTACATCGCCAACGGTGATCCCACCGTCGCGCTGAAGACCGGCCCCAAGGACAAGGACGGCAACCCGACGATTCCGGCCGGTCTCACGACCGTCGCGGCTTCCAATTCCGGACCTGGCCACAACTCCTTCATGATGGTCAGCGCCGCCTTGGTGCTCTTCATGACCCTCCCCGGCCTCTTCCTCTTCTACGGCGGCCTGGTCCGCGCGAAGAACGTCCTCTCCGTCGTCGCGCAGTGCTTCGGCCTCGCCGGCCTCGTCGCGGTGCTCTGGTGGGCCGTGGGTTACTCCCTGGTCTTCGGCAAGAGCTTCGACGGGACGCTGCTCGGCCACGTCTTCGGCGGAAGCGAGTTCTTCTTCCTCAACGGAGTGAACTCGGCCCCGAACACCGACTACGCCTACTGGCTCTCCCAGAACGTATTCTCGATGTACCAGCTCATGTTCGCGATCATCACCCCGGCCCTGATCGTCGGCGCCATCGCCGAACGCATGAAGTTCTCCGCGGTCGCCCTCTTCATGCTCGGATGGATGTTCCTGGTCTACTTCCCGATGGCCCACGCCATCTGGGGCATCACCGGTGACATGAACGGCGTCTGGAACGCCAAGGCCTCCATCAAGGCGATCGACTTCGCCGGTGGCACCGTGGTCCATATGACCTCCGGTTGGTCCGCCCTCCTGCTCTGCATCATCCTCGGACCTCGCATCGGCTTCGGCAAGAAGGCCATGACGCCCCACAGCATGGTGCTCTGCGCGGTCGGTACCGGCATGCTCTGGGTCGGCTGGTACGGCTTCAACGCCGGTTCCGCCCTCGCCGCCGACGGCGTCGCCGCCCAGGCCTTCACCACCACGACGCTCGCCGCCGCGGTCGGTGCCTTCACCTGGGCCACCCTCGAGTGGATCATCCGTAAGCACGCCAGCGTCCTCGGCTTCTGCTCGGGCGCCGTCGCCGGCCTCGTCGTGATCACCCCTGCCGCGGGCTTCGTGTCCGCCAACTCCGCGGTCCTGATCGGCGTCCTCGCCGGTGTGGTGCCCTTCCTGGCGGTCGTCTACCTGAAGGCCAAGCTGGGCTACGACGATGCTCTCGACACCTTCGGTGTCCACGCGGTCGGCGGCACCCTCGGCGCCATCGTGACCGGTGTGTGCGCCACGGCCGACGCCAACAGCAACCTGACCACCAACCTCAAGGACATCGTGGGCAAGTCCCTCGTGACCGAACAGTTCAAGGCGATCGGCGTGACGCTGGTCCTCTCCCTGGTCGCGACCTTCATCCTCGCCTACGTGGTGAAGGCCCTCATCGGCCTTCGTCCGACCGAAGAAGAAGAAGCCCGCGGCCTGGACATCTCGGATCACGGCGAAGAAGGTTACAGCCACAACTCCTAAGCTTCTCTCAGAGGGAGCCGGCTCGCAGGCCGTCCGATTTCGGACGGCCTGCTTCTTTTTAGGGGTATTCTGACAGTGCCTATCCCATGAATTTAATTGCCCTTTTCGAGATGCTGACAGCAAAATGTCTCTATTCTAAGCCTATGTTGAAAATATCCGCCCAACTGAACGACGAGGAATTCCTTGGCACCGCCGAGGACCTGGCCGCCTTCGTCTCGGATAAGCTCTCCTCGCTCGGCTTCGGCGACCGCCACCGCTCGACCGAACGCCTCGTGCGCTTCTACGCTTACGAAGGCCTGCTCTCCAAGCCCGAGCGCGCCCCGGACGATCGCCGCAAGGCCAACTTCGGTCCGCTGCAGGTCAGACAACTGCTCCTGGCCCGCCTCCTGGCCGAACGCGGCTGGGATCTCGACCGCATCCGCACCCTGCTTCACGAGAATCGGATGATCCCGCAGCTCAACAAGCTCATCGACGAATTAGCCACGCCCACCGAGGCGGAAAAGCTCTTCTTCCGGACCCGCGCCAGCGACCTCGACTCGATGTCGGAGCCCGTGATGAACTATAAACCGGCCCGAAGCGCCTCCCCCATCTACTCGCAGCGCGACGAACCCCACGCCTCCCTGTCGTCCCCGAAATCCCCCCGCAAATCAAGTTACGCCACCGTCCAGCAGCTCCGCCAGATCGCCGACTCCGACGAAAGCCCGGCCGACGCCTTGCGCCTGATGATTAAAAAGGAAATGACGCGTGATGACCTTACCCCTGCCGCCCGGAATCTCTTCGAACAACTCCTGGCCTTCAATCCGACCTCCCGAGGCGACGAACCCAAGAGCGAAAGGTGGACCAAACTCCGCCTGACCCACTGGTGTGAAGCCCACTTCAATATCGACACTCGCATCAACCCGACGAAAGAAGAACTGCAGGAAATCATAGATAATTTCAGCAAAGCATTGATGAACAAGTACTTGTAATTATGACAGTAACCATTAGGTGATAATGACAAATAAGAACCTTTGTCGGTGTTGACATCACGAGGGCCTTGGGGTAAATAGGAGGCGATGATTCCTCCCATGAACCAACCCAAGATCGAAATCCTGCCCCTGAAGAAGGGCTTCCTCCGCGCCGCCGCCGATGCGACGCACATCCTCGTCCGCCTCGTCGCCCCGGCCCAACCCGCCGATGTGGCCGAAACCCCGCGTGCCCCGCTTGACCTCGCCCTGGTGATCGACCGTTCCGGCTCGATGGGTGGCGCCCCCCTCGAAGCCGCGCGTGAAAGCGCGGCGCGCATCGTCCGCGGCCTTCGCGTCGATGACCGTGTCGCCATCGTGGCCTTCGATTCCGACATCGAAGTCGTCCAACCTCTGACCCATGTGACCGATCGCGAAGCCATCGTGGCGCGCATCAAGTCGATCGACGACCGCGGCTCCACGGACCTCTTCGGAGGCTGGGAAGAAGGCGTGAAACAACTCGCGCCCTTCACCCGCAAGGACCGCATCGCCCGCGTCATCCTGCTCAGCGACGGCCAGGCCAACCAGGGAATCGTCAACGAACAGGAGATCTTCGCTCGCGTCACCAAGGCCGCCGGCGCCGGCATCACGACCTCCACCGTCGGCCTCGGCCATGGTTTCAACGAATCGCTGATGACGGGCATGGCCGCCGCCGGTGAAGGCGTCGCCAACTTCGGCCAGACGGCCGATGACCTCGACGAAGCCTTCGAGGAGCAGTTCGCCATCATCTCCAACAGCTTCCTTCGTCAGGTGAAGGTCAGCGTGCAGGGCGGCAGCGACGTGCAGGTGCGACTGGTCGGCGAGATCCTCGAGAACGGCGCCACCCGCAGCCGCAAACTCGGCACCCTCCCTTGGGACGCCTCGCTCGTGGCGGTGCTCGAACTGAAGGTCGGCTCGCTCGCCAAAGCCGACGCGCTCGCGGCCGTCAACTTCGAGGCGACCACGAAGGAAGGGGAAACGGTCAAGTTCGGCCCGGCGCTGATCGCTCTCCCGGAAGTCGACCTCGCCGCCTTCTCCGTCCTCCCGGTGGACCCCGATGTCGCCGCCCTCATCGACGAAGCGATCGTCGCGGAGAAGATCGAAGTCATCGAGGCGCTGACCCGCGGACATAAGTTCGCGGAAGCCAAGCAGGCCTTCGAGGAACTCCTGAAGCGCCCCGGTCTCTCGGACTGGGCCAAGCAGAAGATCCAATACCTCAAGCAGCTCCTCGACGAAGACGCCATCATGGCGGCGAAGGAGATGCGCTACGGCCGCGGCCGCATGATGAGCCAGTCGAAGATGGCGGCGATGGCCTACTACAGCATGAAGGTGGACGAGGCCGTCGAGGCCGCGAAACCGTCCTACCTGCGTCGCAAACGCGCCGACGGCCAGGCCTCCAAGCCGAAGCCCCCTCAGGGCGGCCAGACCCCGCAGGCCTAAGCGGGGCAAATGCCTGATTTCGCCCGGTGGAAGCAATTCCGCCGGGCTTTTTGTTGCCCGGTCAAATCCGCGGGGCAAGATGGCCTCCTGTTCCCATGTCCCGCGTCCTCCGCTATACCCTCTGGAGCGTCGGCATCCTTGCCGTCGTCCTCGGAGCCACTCTTTTCTGGGTCGAATCCCAGCTCCGCCCCGAACCCCTCGGCGCCCGCGTCAAAGGCCTTCTCGCCGACGCCAAGATCAAAGGCGGCATCGCCCGCATCGAAGCTTCGCTCGACGGCAAGTTCTCCGCCGAAGGCATCGACCTCACCCTGGCCGACGGCACGAAGATCGCCGCGGCCTCCATCAAGGGAGAGGCGCAGCTCTTCTCGATCATCAAAGGCACCTACGCCCTCAGCAGCCTGGAGGTGAAGACGCTCGACCTCGACCTGAGCGAACGGAAACCGGCCGCCAAAGCCCCGGGCGGCACGACGGCCACTGCCGCGAAGACGACGCTTCCTCCGGTCGTCCTGGGTCCCTACGCCGTTTCCGGACGCGTGAGACTCGCCGATGGCACGCTGCTTCGCTTCAGCGTCCGCGGCGACGAATTCGACACGCGCGGCAAGGCCGACTTCCGCGCCGGCATCGCCTGGCCCGGATTCGCCATCGGCAAGCAGATGACCGACCCGCGCGGCGAGATCACGCTCAAGGCCGATTTCCGACGTCCGCTCGGCGCCGATGGCATCGGCGTGGACGACCTGATCGCCGACATCGGCAGCCTGAAACTCGAACTGGCCGCCAAGGATGCCAGCCCGCTCGCCGCCGGCTCCGTCGGGCTCGTCCTGTCCGCGGAAAGCACCGCCGGCAAACCGGGCCTCGCCTTCAACGGCACGCTCAGCGACTCCGCCAGCCGCCCGGCGGTCAGGCTTTCCGGCAACCACCTCGCCGGTCGCACGACGGTCAATGCGCAGCTCGACATCGACCCGACGCATTTCGGGATCCTGAGCCAACAGCTGCCTGACGTCCGGCTCACAGGCAACGCCAACGGCGAGATCGAAGGCTCGCGCTGGCAGGCCAGCGCCGACCTGAAGGCGCTCTGGGCCGACCTGAGCAAGTTCTCGAAATCCCTCGCCAAGAACAGCCGGTCCGAATGGAAGCTGTCCGCCAACGCGCAGAGCACGCCGACCGGCTTCGCCGTCAACAGCCTGGCCGTGACGGGCAACGGCGTGACGATCGCGATCCCGCAGACGCTCACCTGGAAAGGCGGCCTGCTGCCCGAGAACGCGAACGACGCGACGGTCACCATCGCCGCGAACGACGCCGACATCATGGCGCTCAACCCCTTCCTCGCCGCCGCCGACGTCATCGCGACGGCCGGCCGCTGGACCGGCGAAGCCTCGGTGTCCTTCAAGGACGGCAAGCCCTCCGTCACGAGCATCCGCACGCACAGTTTCCGCGGCGTCACCCTTGAGAGGGCGGGCAAGGCGCTGATGCGCGAGATCGATGCCGAACTTCCCGTCAAATCCGAGGATGGCGCGATCTCCCTCGCCCCCTTCAGCGTCAGCTGCGCCGCAGGCAACATCGCCAACGGCTCGCTCACCTTGCGACCAGCCGCCGAAGGCGCCTGGTCCGCCCTCGCCAACGTCAACGTCGGCATCGTCGAACTCGCCTCTCAGCCCAACTGGGAAGACCTGCCGGTCGATAAGCTCAAGGGAATCCGCGTGGGCGCGCAGGCCGCCGTCGATCGCGCCGCCGGCAAGGCCCCGGTCATCCGCTCCGCCGAAGCCCGCATCTTCCGGCAGGGACTGAACCTGCTCTCATTGAAGCTGCGCCAGCCTATCGCCCTCGACGGCGCCAAGCCCACCGGCGTGCTCGTCGAAGCCTCCGCCCGCGACCTGCCTTTGGAATCCCTCGCCGCGGTCGTGCCCGGACTCAAGCTCACCGGCGACCTGAAGCGCGCGGACCTCGTCGCGGGCTTCAGCCGCGAAGGCCTCTTCGTCCGCACCGAAGGCGCCCCGCTATCGTTCACGCACACGAGCGTCAGCTGGACGGGCAAGACCTGGGTCAAGGACTGCGACCTCTCGGCGAGCCTCGACCTGCTGGTGGGCGACAAGTCCACGGTGATCGGCTTCAACCAGGCCGAACTGAAGAACCGCGACCGCGCGCTGGCCACAGGCGACATCAAGGTCGGCCTCGGCGAGGCGGGCACCACCTTGAAGTTGGAAGGCGACCTCGGCGCCCTCGCCGAACAGCCGTTCGCCGGACCGCTCAACATCGTCACCGGAGGCCGCTATCGCGCGACCGCCGAACGCTCGCAGAGCGGCGCGATCGACGTCTCGCTCCAAGTGAGCGAAGTGGGACTGAAGCAGAGCGAAGGACGTATCAAGGTCGCCGCCGTCAGCGGGAAATACGTCCCCGCCGCCGACGGACTCAGCGCCGAAGGTTCGTTCAAGCTCCAGGCCGCCAACCTCAGCGCAGGCAAGTTCACCCTTGCCCAGAAGAACTCCGGCGCCAAGACCGACTGGCAGGCCGTCGTGACCATCGACAATGTCGACGTGGACGACTTCCTCTCGCTCCTCCCCAAGGGCGAAGAAGAGACCGCCGCTCCGACGACCCAGCCGAAGCCAGATCGGGCGCCCTTCTGGACCAATCAGAGCGGCTCCTTGCAGCTGACGATCGGGACCGCCCGCGCGTACGGCATCAGCGCCGAAAAGGTGGTCGTGCGGGCCGAGGCCGAAGAGAAGGCGATCCGCCTGACGCAGCTCAGCGGCAAGCTCGCCGAAGGCAACCTGAGCGGCCGCGGCCAGCTCTCCTTCCTCCCCGCGATCAGCAACGGCCCCTACTCGCTCTCGGCGACGATCGCGCTCAATCAGTTCGAATTCGGCAGCGTCGCGCAGGCCTTCCCTTCGGTGAAGGAATTCCTGCAAGGCAAGGCCGACGCCACCGCTTCGCTCACGAGC
Organism: uncultured Opitutia bacterium; assembly: GCA_903913915.1. Classification (GTDB taxonomy): domain Bacteria; phylum Verrucomicrobiota; class Verrucomicrobiia; order Opitutales; family UBA953; genus UBA953. The sequence continues at coordinate 28,445 of CAIWNE010000074.1, read as the reverse complement.
GTGTGCGGCACGCCGGGCGAACTCGTCGGCAAGCTCCAGGTCGAGACCCAGCTCACCTCCAAGGGCGGACGCATCAGGGCGTTCGGCGACAAGAACAGCAGCATGTCCCTTTCCGCGAACAAGGCGGGCGACGTCAGCGAGGTCCTCGGCGGGCTCGCGCTGGTCATCGGCGCCAACAATAACAACCCGACGGTCGCGAAGATCGGCGCAGCGATGACCGCCGCCTCCAAGCTCCAGAAGGCCGTCGCCGACTTCCAATACTCGACCGCTACGATCAAGGCGACGCGGCTGGCCTCCGGCACCATCAAGCTAGACCAGGCGGACATCCGCAACGAGGCGCTACACCTCACGGCAAAAGGCGGCATCACGGTGGACCCGAAGGCAGGCTTCGCCGACTGGCCGATGGCGTTCACGACGCAGATGCGAGGCGCCGGCGAGTTCGCCCAATACTTCCAGGCCCTCGGTTTCGCCAATGCGCCCTCCAAGGATGGTTTCACCGACGGGCCCGGCGTCAACGTCTCGGGTTCCTTGAACCAGGTCAAGACGGACCTCGCCGAGCAACTCCAGCAGGCCGTCGACAAGGTCCGCTCCAGCTCGTCCGCGGCCTCCGCCGCCCAAGGCGCGTCGAACACGAAGGCGGCGCCGGCCGGCACGACCCCGACGACCAAGAAACGCAACCCGCTGAACGACCTCCTTAACGTGCTCGGAAAGTGATGGCGGCGACGAAGGCATTCCTGGCGGGAACCTTCCTGCTGTTCGTCCTCGTCGCGCTCTCCCTTTCCGTCGGGGCCCAAGGCTTCGGCTGGGGCGACGGCGGCACGCTCGTCATGCTGCGCTCGCCGCGCGTGCTGGCCGCCTTGGCCGCCGGCCTCGCGCTCGGCATCGGCGGTGCCGCCCAACAAGGCGTGTTCCGCAACCCTCTCGCCGACCCCGGCCTGACCGGCGTCTTCGGCGGTGCGCTCTTCGGGATCGCCCTGCTCCTCGGGCTTTCGCCTGAATCCGCATGGCAACGCGCGTGGTTCATCCCCGCCGCGGCATTCGGCGGCGCGCTCGGCACGTCGGTCCTGCTGGTGCTCTGCGGCGGCGGCGGTTCGACCTCCCGCCTCCTGCTGACCGGACTGGGCCTCAATGCCTTCACCGCCGCCGGCACCCTCGTCATCGCCTCGCGCAGCGGCGAATCACGCGAGCTGCTGACGAATGGCGCCTACGGCGACTGGCTGGGCATGGCCACGGTCGAACTGACGTGGCTGCCGGTCCTGCTCTGCCTGTCGGCGGCGTTCCTGCTGCTCCCTTTGGCCCGCTCGCTCGACCTGCTCTCGTTCGGCGAAGACGCCGCCCGAGGCTTCGGCGCCGACGTCGGCTCCGCCCGCCGCAAGGCGGTGTTCCTGACCGCGCTGGCCGCGGCGGCCGCGACCTGTCTCGTCGGTCAGGTCGCCTTCATCGGCCTCCTCGCTCCCCATCTCGCGCGAGCCTTGGTCGGCCCGCGGCACGCCAAGGTGCTGCCGCTTTCCGGCTTGCTCGGCGCCATCCTGCTTCTCGGAGCCGACACCGCCGGTCGCGGGCTATGGCCTCAGGCGCCGCTTTCCGCCGCCGCGGTGACCGCGGTCATCGGCGCGCCGCTCTTCATCTGGATCGCAAGGGGGCGCCATGAGTGACGCCCTGGTCAAGGTGCTCGGACTCGGCGTCGAGATCGGCGGCCGACGCATCGTCGACGGGGTGTCGTTCTCGGCAGACGGCGGGCAGGTCGTGGCCGTGATCGGCCCCAATGGCTCCGGCAAGACGACGCTCCTGCGGGCCCTTGCAGGGCTGCTACCCGCCTCCGGCGACCTCCTCGTCGCAGACGCCGACCCTCGTGAGACCTCGGCGGAGAAACTGTCCCGGCACCGCGCCTACTGCGCCCAGAAACCCGGCAGCGCCTGGGATTATCGCTTAAGCGACCTCGGCGAGATCGTCGGCAACCCGCTCGGCTACGAGGATTGGCTGGCGAAGCTCCAACTCGGAGCGTGCATCGACCGGACGCTCTCGAGCCTTTCCGGCGGCGAACAGAAGTCGGCGCACCTCGCGATGACCTTCGCTTCGCTGATCGAGCCTTTCGGCGGGGTCCTGCTCCTTGATGAGCCCGCGGCGGCCCTCGACCTGGGCCGACAGGAAGCCGTCCGGCTCGCCGTCGCCTCCTTCGCTCAGGCCGGCGCGGCCTGCGTCGTCGCGACCCATGACCTTGGCTTCGCGCGGCGATGCGACCTCGTGGTCGTGCTCTCGGAAGGCCGGCTCGCGGCCATCGGCCGGCCGGGCGACGTCCTGGATGCGGAAATCATTTCCGCGGTCTGGGGCGAGTCGGCTTCGGCGATTGCGTGACCTCCGCCCGCGGGAGCATGCCGTGACGGGCGGCCGAGAAGAGGAACTGCTGCGCCAATCCGGCGGCGGCGCCGAAGTGCGTCCGGCCGAACTGCTCGAGCTGGGCGGGCTTCCATCCGCGCAACCCATAGGCATCGGCCAGCGCCTGGACCACCCAGGTATCTACCGGGAAACTTTCCAGACGACCGAAGCCGAAGAGCGTGACGCAGGACGCCACCTTCGGGCCGACGCCGGGAAGGGACTGCAGTTCTGCCAATAACGCCGGGGTCGGAAGAGCGGCGAACTCCTGGGCCCACCGTCGACGGGCGATGAGCTTCTTGGCGGTGCCACGGAGATAGGCCGCGCGATAGCCCAACGAACAAGAGCGCAGCACGGCGTCGTCCGCCGCGGCGATCGCCTCCCAGGTCGGCATCGCACGGAAACCTCCGCCCAAGGGCTCGCCCAGCTTCTCGGCCAACGCGGCGACCATCACGCGGATCTGCAGGATGCGCTTGTTCGAGCTGCAGAGAAAGCCGATGAGCGTCTCGTGGGGATCCTGACGAAGGATGCGCAGGCCGGGATAAGCCTCGCGGGCGACGCGCAGCACGGGATCGGAGCGCCACGGCAACGCCTCGGCGAGACGTGCCTGCGCCCCCTCGGCGTCGAGATAATCGCGCAAGGCGTCCTCGGCATGCGCGGAGCCCTTCAGGCCGCGCCACTCGAGTCCCTGCGGCCCGTGGCGCAACGCGGCGACCGTGGAGCCGAAGACGCCGACCCAGCTGCCATCCGGCTCGCGTTGCCAACGGAAGGACTGGCCGCCGTCGAGCTGCTCGGCCAGCAGGCCCGCAGGGACTTCCTCCGCGAGCCGCAAAGGCCGCCAGGATGTCCACTCCGCCGAGGCCATCGGGCTCAGCGATGAGCGAGGTCCGAAGGCGTGCCCCAGAGGAAGCTGTGCTTCGACGCGAGGAACTTGCCCTGCGCGTCGACCAACGAGACGCGCCAGGCGATCGGACGCCACTTGTCATCGCCGGACTGCTTGCCCGTCAGGCCGATGACATACTCGCCGAACGGGAAGCCCGGCTTCAGGTTGACCGCGAAATCATAACGCTCGGGCGGCGTGTTTTCCTTGCGGACCACTTCGAGGACCAGCCGACCGTCGGCCGGCGGAGCGACATCCAGCTTCACGAAGAAGTAATAGCCGGGACGGGAGCTCTCTTCCGTGCGGAAGACCACGTCGGAGCCATGATGCTCCTTGGCATAGAACGCCTCGGAGGCGCGGGCCACGTCGGCCTCGCTCCGGCGGCGTTCGTTGACGTAGGCGATGCCCGGGACGTCGTCATTGGACGCCACGGGGGTATCGCAACCCGACAGGAGCAGCGCGGCGAGCGCGGCCCACACGGAGGCCTGGCTCACCGCTCGGCTCACTTCTTCGCCTTCTTCTTGCTCGCGGCGGCGCGGGCGACCTTGACGCGAGCCTTCTTGCGCTCGAGGTAGGCGCGGCGACGGCGACGCTTGATGACTTTATTGCTCTGTTGGCCCATAGTGTGTGCATCCTCCCGCAACCTCTTGGATGGTCAAGGAGAAGGTTTGCGGACCTGCCCCGGAGGACGGGGCGAGGAAAGAGTCCTTTCTGGCTGCCTGGGTAGGGATCGAACCTACGACCAAGTGATTAACAGTCACCTGCTCTACCGCTGAGCTACCAGGCAGTGCGAAAGGAGTTCAATCAAGGCAAGGTGAGGGTGTCTCTGTCAAACAAATCCTCCGCCCATCCGCGGAGGAAATTATCCCCGAAAAGAGTCGGCAATCATAAGAAAAGCACGGATTGGCGGGGGTGCGCGGCGACATTCGACCCGACTCCCCCTAATCTCTGGACTCCCCTGTGCGGCCTGTCTTCCTATTGAGCATTCCCATGCGCTGGACCCGACTTCCTGAAACTCCCAACGCCCCCGGCTTCGGCGGCGCCTTCGTGGGCACCTCCGGCGACCTGCTGCTTTGCGGCGGCGGCTCCAATTTCCCCGACAAGCCCGCCTGGGAAGGCGGCGTCAAGGTCTGGCACGACGAGGTCTTCTCCCTCGCCAGCACCCGCTCCAAGAAGTGGGCCTCGGTCGGCAAGCTGCCCCGCCCCTGCGGATACGGCGTCAGCGTCTCCATCCGCCAAGGCCTCCTGATGATCGGCGGAGCCGACTCCCATCGCCACTACGCCGACTGCTACACGCTGTCCGTCGAAGAGGGTGAGCTCAAGGTCCGCCCCTTCCCCTTCCTGCCGCGCCCGCTCGCCTACGCGACCGGCGCGCTCGTCGGCAGCAAGGTCATCGTCGCGGGCGGCACCGAACGCCCGGACGCCACCGCGGCCTCCTCGAGCGCCTTCGCGATCGACCTCGCCAACCTCAACGCCGGCTGGAAAGAACTCCCCCTCTGCGCCGGCTCAGGCCGCATGCTCGCCCAGTCCGCCGGCACGAAGGACACGTTCTTCCTCTTCGGCGGCGTCGCGCTGAGCCCCGGCGCGAAAGGCGTCGAACGCGAGTTCCTTTCCGACTGCCACGCCTTCACCCTCGGCAAGGAGTGGCGTCGACTCTCCGCGATGCCGCATCCGATCGCCGGCGCGCCTTCGCCCTGTCCGGTCTTCGATAACGAGATCCTCGTGCTCGGCGGCGACGACGGCAAGCTGGCCGGCAAGGTCGAAGCGGCCAAGCACCCTGGCTACGCGAAGAAGGTCCTGTCTTACGATAAGTCCACCGACACGTGGAAGGAAGCCGACGAAGGCTCCGCCAATGTGCTCTCGACGGGCTGCACGAAGTGGTCCGGAGGCTACGCCCTGACCAACGGCGAGCTGCGCCCGTTCGTCCGCTCCGCCGAAGGCTGGTTGCTCCGCCCGGAATAAGCGTTGGGGCTGGCGCTGCCGCTGAGCCGGAGGTATCCCATGGACACCCCACGGTGACCATGCCGTCCGCCCGCCCCGCCCTGACGTCGCTCCGACGTCCCTTCCGATGAGCGTCGCACCTCGCGCCCCGATGTCGCGCACCGCGTGGCTCATGGTGGCCCTGCTCATCCCGGTCGCGCTCCTGAACTACCTCGACCGGCAGATGCTGGCCGCGATGAAGCAGTCGATGGTCGCCGAACTGCCCGACATCGCGACGAAGGCCCGCTGGGGCCTGGCTCTCGCCGCCTTCAAGTGGACCTACGCACTATGCAGCCCGGTGGGCGGATTCTTCGCGGACCGGACAAGCCGGCGCCACGTCATCTGCCTCAGCCTCTTCGTGTGGTCGGCCTGCACATGGGCGACCGGTCAGGTCCGGGGCTTCGAGGAACTGCTGTGGGTACGGGCGCTCATGGGCGTCAGCGAAGCCTTCTACATGCCCGCCGCGCTGGCGCTGATCGCCGACCATCACCTAGGGCCGACGCGTTCACGCGCCATCGGCCTGCACCAGATGGGCGTCTATCTGGGAGTGGTCGCCGGCGGCTTCGCCGGCTATGCCGCCGACACGCCGGACATCGGATGGAGGAACGCGTTCGGCTGGTGCGGCTTGCTCGGCTTAGCCTATGCGGTGCCGCTCTTCTTCTGCCTGCGCGACCGTCCGGCCGTCACGCCGGACGAAAAACCGCCCGCCTCGGCGCCACTGCGTACGCTGCTCGCCAACCGCGAATTCCTGCTGCTGATCCTCTACTTCACGTTGCCGGCCATGGCGGCCTGGATCGTGCGCGACTGGATGCCCGACATCCTGCGTGAGCGCTTCAGCCTGGGCCAAGGCAAGGCCGGCGTCTCGGCGGTGCTCTATTGGCAGCTGGCGGCGATCGTCGGCGCGGTGCTCGGAGGCTGGATTGCGGACCGCTGGACGCGCACGCAGGCCCGGGGACGCATCTTCATCAGCGCCATCGGCACGTCCTTGTTCCTCCCCGCGCTCTTCGGCGTCGGCAACGCGACCACGCTCGGGGTAGCGGTGCTCTGCCTTGCGCTCTTCGGCTTGGGCTGGGGCTTCTTCGACGGCAACAGCATGCCCATCCTCTGCCAGCTCGTCGGCCCGGAACACCGCGCCACCGGCTACGGACTCATGAACCTGGCGAGCATCAGCTGCGGCGGCTTCGCCGACTGGATCTTCGGGGCCCTCCGCGACCACGCGATCCCCCTCAACGGCATCTTCGGGGTCTTTGCGGGCATCGCCCTTCTCTCGGTCTTCGTGGCCCTCTGCATCCGCCCCCGCGCCGACCTTTCGGGCTAGCCAGAAAGGCCCCCTAACCTTGATCGATCCGTAATGACCGGCGGAAGGGCTGGACGAACAGGAAAAGCTGATTTCCCTCAGAAGCACCCCACACCGACCATGCGATACTTCCTGCTTCTCTGTCTGTTCGCTTCGTCGACCTGGGCTGCCGACGGAACCGATGTCATCGTGTTCGAAGCAAAGAAGAACCTCTCCCTTCCGTCGGTACGCATCCCCGCGCTGCTGCGCACGCAGAAAGGCGCCTTGCTCGCGGTCGCCGAAGGGCGCGAGAAGGCCACGGACCAAGCCGGCAACAAACTGGTGGTCTCTCGCTCGGAGGACGAAGGCGTCAACTGGTCCAATCCTTTCGTCGCCTACGAACAAGGCGCGGACAGCTGCAACAACCCCTGCCTCGTCCAGGAAACCAAGTCGGGCCGCATCTTCCTCTTCTATCAGACCTTCCCCGCCGGCGGGCATGAGTTCGGCAACCTGCCTGTCGGTCCCGCCGACCCCAAGGGCAATCGCTCCTGCTACGTGACGTCCGATGACGACGGACTGACTTGGAGCAGACCGACCGATGTCTCCGCGACGCTCAAGCCGGAGGATGCGACCACCACCGCGTCCGGCCCGGGCATCGGCATCCAGCTAAGGAGCGGCCCCAAGGCCGGCCGCCTGATCATCCCTTTCAACTCCCAGGACCCGAAGAAGAACTTCTACAACTGGGTCGCTTACAGCGATGACGCGGGCGCCACCTGGAAGCGCGGCCAGAAGGTCCCGCAGACCGAGACGATCCAGCTGAACGAAGTCCAGGTGGCCGAGTCCGCCGATGGTGGCCTGTATCTGAATGCCCGCAGCTGGCGCCGCGGCGCCGGCCTGCGCAAGACGTCATGGTCGAAGGACGCCGGCGAGACCTGGAGCCAGGCTGTCGAAGACCCCAAACTGCCCGACCCGATCTGCCAAGGCTGCCTGCTGCGTCTGGACGACCGCACCACCGCGTTCCTCAATCCCGCCGGGCCCAAGCGCGCCAACGGCACCCTCCGGCTCACGCATGACGACGGACGCAGCTGGGCGAACTCGCGCCTGGTTTTCCCAGGCCCCTTCGCGTACAGCAGCATGGCCCTGCTCAAAGACGGACGCATCGGCGTGCTCTACGAGCCTGCCAGCAACACCGTCATCAAGTTCCGCGCGGTCGACGTTTCCGCGCAGTGAACTTTACGATTCAGGAATGAAGGGCGCGGCCGTGGGCTCGTCGCCATGGTAGTAATCGACGACCGCCGCCGCGAGATACTCCTTCACGTCATCGGACAGGAAACTTCCGAAGGCGATCTCCTTGCCGTCCGACTTGAGCACGACCGCGCGGACCGGACGCTTGTTGACCCGGGCTCCCCGGTAATCCAACACGGCGTCGACAGCCCCGGCGACCGTGAGTCGCCAAGTCCAACCGACCCCCGGCAAGACGCGCCAACGGACCGCGATGCAGTCGGACTGCAGTTCAACCCGGAAACGGGAGACCGTGAAGGCCAGCCCGACGAAGAAGAAAGGCACGTAGAAAAGCCCCATCAGGAAGAAATGCATGAACGTGGGATTCGTGATCACACGATGATTGGCCCTCACCGTGCCGTGGCTTAGGCCCGAGAACATGAAGAAACAATGAGTGGTCGTGAAGATGAGCCAGAACCAGCCGAAACAACTGCCCTGCCCGGCGGAGTAGACGACCCCTTCGCCGAGGGGCTCGACATCCACCTTTCGACTCCCCTTCGCGAAGGCTTCGGAGGACGGACGGACCGCCGACATTCCGGGGGCGACAGCGGACCTCGCCCAGATGCCCGCACCCCATCGCAACTGCTGCCACCATGGCTTGTTCGAGGGCGGCCCCATCCCGCGACCCTAATCTCGAACCGCCCCGGCACAAGCCAACGCTGACTTGAACCAAGGTGGATTCTGGCTGTCCATAAGACAACCCCATGCGAAACCTCATCGCCCTCCTGCTCCTGCCTTTGGCCGCCTTGGCGGACGGCACCAAATACTCCGTCAGCTATCCGGCGTCGGACAAGCCGGGGGAACTGATCTTCGCCTCGACCTACAACCTCTGGCTGCCCGAAGGCGTGAAGACCGTCCGCGGCATCATCGTCCACCAGCACGGTTGCGGCACGGGATCCAACAAAGGCGCGGCGACCGTCGCCGACGACCTGCACTGGCAGGCGCTGGCCCGCAAATGGAACTGCGCCCTGCTCGGCCCCGTGATCGGCGAGCCGGAGAAGGCCAACTGCCGCATGTGGTGCGACCCGCGCAACGGCTCGGACAAGACCTACCTCCAGGCCCTCGCCGACCTCGCCAAGCAGACCGGCCACCCCGAAGTCGCGACCGCGCCGTGGTGCCTCTGGGGCCACAGCGGCGGCGGCTTCTGGGCGAGCATCATGCAGGCGAAATACCCTGAGCGCATCGTCGCGATCTGGTTCCGCTCCGTCACGGCCTACTCTTACTGGCAGCAGCCCGAAGATAAGACCAAGGAGCGCCAGATTCCCGAAGTCGTGCTGCCGCCCGAAGCCTACGAGATCCCGATGATGTCCAATCCGGGCATGAAAGAGAACGGCGACAAGCGCTTCAACACCGCCTGGACCGGCAACCTCGCGATGTTCAAGGCCTACCGCGCCAAGGGCGCCCCGATCGGCTTCGCCCCGGATCCGCTCACCTCGCACCAGACCGGCGACCAGCGCTACGCCGCCATCGCGTTCTTCGACGCCTGCCTTGAGCTCCGTCTGCCCGAGTCCGGCAACGCCCTCCGCAAGATCGACCAGTCCAAGGGCTGGCTCTCGCCGCTGCTCGGCACCGAAGCCAAACCCGCCGCCGAATACTCGGGCGACAAGGCCCTGTCCAACTGGCTGCCCAACGCCGCCTTCGCCAAGGCCTGGTCGGAGTACGTGAAGACCGGCGCGACGAACGACACCACGCCGCCGCCCGCACCCTTCAACGTCGCCGCCAAAGCCGTCGCCGACGGCGTCGAAGTCACCTGGGACGCGCACGCCGACCTCGAGAGCGGTCTCCGCCAGTTCCTCGTCAAGAAGGACGGCCAGGTCGTCGGCCGCGTGCCGGAGAAGCTCGCCAGCCCCTTCGGTCGTCCGCTCTTCCAGGGCATGAGCTACGGCGATACGCCGAGCCAGCCGCTCGCGCAGATGCGCTTCGTCGACAAGGGCGCCAAGCCCGGCGCGAAGTACGAGATCGTCGCGGTGAACTCCGTCGGCCTCGAATCCAAGTAAGCCTCCCGCCGTCCGGACAACAAAAAGGGCCGCCCATCGGGCGGCCCTTCGTCTTGCCTACGACCGGGGATTATTCGCCCCAGGCGCAGGTGTTGCCGGCGTACTGGGCGCGGTTGCCGAGTTCCTGCTCGATGCGGAGGAGCTGGTTGTACTTGGCGACGCGGTCGGAGCGGCAGAGGGAGCCGGTCTTGATCTGGCCGGCGTTGAGGCCGACGGCGATGTCCGCGATGGTGGCGTCTTCCGTCTCACCCGAGCGGTGCGAGATGATGGCGGAGTAGCCGGCGCGCTGCGCCATGGCCACGGCGTCGAAGGTCTCGGTCAGGGAACCGATCTGGTTCACCTTCACGAGGATCGAGTTGGCGGTCTTGGTCTTGATTCCGCGGGAGAGGAACTCGGTGTTGGTGACGAAGAGGTCGTCGCCGACGAGCTGGGTGTTGGCGCCCATGGCGTCGGTGGCCTTCTTCCAGCCGGTCCAGTCGGCCTCGGAGAAACCGTCCTCGATCGAGACGATCGGGTAGCGCTTCTGGAGATCCTGGTAGAACTTGATCATCTGATCGGAGTTACGCTGGGACTTGTCGGACTTGTGGAAGGTGTACTTGCCGGCCTTCTCGTCGAAGAACTCGGAAGCGGCGACGTCGAGGGCGAGGAAGACTTCCTTGCCGAGCTTGTAACCGGAGGCCTTGACGGCCGCGGCGATGGCTTCGAGGGCGGCTTCGTTGGAAGCGACCTTCGGGGCGAAACCGCCTTCGTCACCGACGGAGGTGGAGAGGCCCTGGGCCTTCAGCACCTTCTTGAGGGCGTGGAAGATCTCGGTGCCCATGCGCAGGGCTTCGCTGAAGGACTTGGCGCCCTTCGGGACGATCATGAATTCCTGGATGTCGACCGGGGCGTCGGAGTGGGCGCCGCCGTTCATGATGTTCATGAGCGGGATCGGGAGGACCTTGGCGTTCGGGCCGCCGATGTAGCGGTAGAGGGGCTGGCCGAGGGCGGCCGCGGAAGCATGGGCGGCGGCCATCGAGACGCCGAGGATGGCGTTGGCGCCGAGCTTGCTCTTGTTCTTCGTGCCATCGAGGCCGATCATCGCGGTGTCGATGCCGATCTGGTCCTGCGCGTCATGACCGACGAGGAGGGAGGCGATCTCTTCGTTCACGTTCTCGACGGCCTTGAGGACGCCCTTGCCGTTGTAGCGCTTCTTCGGGTCGATGCCCTTGGCGAAGGACTTGGAGCTCACGTCGCTGTCGCGGAGTTCGTGGGCTTCGTAGGTGCCGGTCGAGGCGCCGGACGGGACGGCCGCGCGACCGCGGACGCCGGAGGCGAGGACGACATCGACTTCGATGGTGGGGTTACCGCGGGAGTCGAGGATCTCGCGGGCTTTGATATCAACGATTTGGGTGCTGCTCATGATGGAAAATGAAGTCCCATAGGGGTAGGGACAAGGGGTGGGGATGAGCGAGAAAAAAGGTGATTCCGCCGACCACCCCGCCCTGCGGAAAACCCGCCAAACAAGAGCCCCGGACTGGGTTTTCCAGGCCGGGGCTTCGAAGTGGTGGGGTTAGATGGACTTGAACCATCGACCTCCTGAATGTCAATCAGGCGCTCTAACCAACTGAGCTATAACCCCAAGAAAGAGGAAAGTGAACAAAGGGAGCCGACCGCCCTCTGGCAAGCCTTCAATGCACGTCCCCGAGATAGGTGGCCGAACCATCCTTGAGGCCCTTGGCGATGACCTCGCCCAAGCCCTTGGGAGAAAGGGGGTAATCCGCCAGGCGGGCCAGCGGAAGCCACTCGAAACCGACCTGCCGACGGTCGCGTTCCCGCCCTTCCCCGATGGGGGACAGATCCTCGCAGCGGCAATGGAAGACGGCCTCGACCTGATGGAAATGGCCATGGATCCGATGCATGGCGTGGTTCTTGCCCACGTATTCGCGGAGGTAGAGGAGACCTTCAGGCACGACCCTCAGCCCGAGCTCCTCGAAGACTTCGCGCCGCACGGTATCGCGCAACGTCTCGCCATGGTTCTGGCCGCCGCCGGGCAGGACGAGGAACTCGCCCTCCTCCGTGCGGATGCGCACCGCGAGGATATCGGAGCCGCGCAGGATGACGGCGCGCGCCGCCGTCCGGACCCCGGAGGAAGCACTACCGGACTGGCGACGTGGAGCGGGCACGAGGCCACACTACCCGGACGAGCCGGACAGTGAAGCCGTAAAGCATGGGCGGAATTCCGCCCGGCTTACTGCATCAGTTTCTCGTCGATCTCCTGGTTGCCGTGGACGGCCTTCACGTCGTCCAGGGCCTCGAGGGCGTCGATGAGTTCCAGTACCTGCTTGGCCACGGCGGCATCGCCGACGGGCACCGGGATGCTGGAGATGTAGGCCAGCTCGGCCGACTCCGGCTTGATGGACTTCTCCTGCAGGGCCTTGGAAATGGCGTCGAAGGCCGAGATCGGGGACAGCACCTCGAAATGGTCGCCGTTGTTCACGACGTCGTCGGCGCCGGCCTCGAGCACGAGCTCCATCAGGGCGTCTTCTCCGATCTGGGAAGCGCCGATGAGGAACTGGCCCTTCTTCAGGAAGCTATGGGAAACGGCGCCGGTCTGGGCCATGTTGCCGCCGTTGTCGTTGAAAGCCTGGCGCACCTCGGCCGCGGCGCGGTTCTTGTTGTCGGTCGTGACTTCGACGATGAGGCCGACGCCGCCGGGGGCGTAGCCTTCGTAGACGATCTCCTCGTACGTCACGCCGGGGATCTCGCCGGTGCCCTTCTGGACCGCGCGCTTGATGTTGTCCGACGGCATGTTGGCGGCGCGGGCCTTGTCCATCAGGGTACGCAGGCGCGCGTTGGACTCGGGATTGCCTCCGCCGGCGCGGGCCGCGAGGGTGATTTCCTTGGCGAGCACCGAGAAGATCTTGCCGCGCTTGGCGTCAATGACGGCCTTATGCCGCTTCGTCGTGTGCCATTTGCTATGACCAGACATGATGGGGTGGGGGTTGGGAAAATCAGCCTTTGACCTTCTTCGGGGTGGGCTCGATCACCACGACTTCGGGGTCTTCCTTGGTAAGCCAGGTCTGCAGGATGGTCAACAGGTTCTGGATCGTCATGTACAGCGTCAGCGCGGCCGGCATCGGGTAGCAGATGACCGGGAAGAGCAGCGTCATCATCAGGAAGATCGTCTTCTGCGAGCTGTCGGTCGAGGGATTCGGCGTCATGCGCATCGACTGCCACATGGAGAGGCCCATGAGGATCGGGAGCAGGTTCACGGGGAAGCTGCCGAGATGGAAGATCGTGTCAGGCGCCGAGAGGTCGGCGATCCAGAGGAACGAATGCAGACGCAGTTCGACGGTGGTCTGGAACGCGGTGTAGAGGCCGAAGAAGATCGGCATCTGGATGAGGATCGGCAGGCAGCCGGCGAACGGGTTGATCTTGTTCTCGGTGTAGAGCTTCATGAGCTCCTTCTGCATCTTCTCGGGGTTGTCCTTATGCTTCTCGCGGATGTCCTGCATCGGCTTCGCGAACTTCTGCATCTTCTTCGCGGCCTTCATCTGGATCGAGGTCAGCGGCCAGGTGACGAGCTTGATGAGGCAGGTCAGGAGCACGATGGCCCAGCCCCACGACCAGACGCCGCTCCACTCGAGGAGCCAGTGGACGCCGCCGAGGACGGCCAGCAGGAGCTTGCAGATCGCGCCGAAGGAAATGAAGCCGAGCAGCTTCGAGAACTGCAGCACGGCGACCTGGCCGTCAGGCAGGGCGGCGACACGGGCGTACTCCTTGGGGCCGACGAAGAAGTCGCCTTCGAGCGTGCGGGAGAGGTCGGCGGCGGGGACGGTCTCCCAGGAAGCGAACGCATGCAGGCCACGCTTGCCGGCCTCGAGCGGCACGGGCAGCACGACGACCTCGGTGCGCGGGCCGCGGGCGGCGGCGTCGACGGGATGCAGGATGGCGGCGAAGAACTGGTTGCCGGAAGCGACCCAGAGGAGCGGCTTGGCGACGGAGGCCACGGGATGCTCGACCTGGGCCTTGCGCGCGCCGAGACCGAAGAAACCGTTGGAGTCCGTGAACTTGTCGAGGCCGACGCGCGTCAGGTCCTCGCCGTCATAGGCGAGCACGGAAAGGAACTGGTTGGCGGAATCGCCCACGGTCGGCTGCCAGCAACCGGTCGAGACCCAGACCGAGGGGGCGGGCTTGCCGGAGGCCGGGATGACCTTGGTCGCGAAGCGCAACGAATAGCCCTCGGTCGTCTCGCCGGCCTTGGGGGCGACGAAGGAGAAGGTGCGCTCGACGCGCGCTCCATCGAGGGAGCCCACGAGGGTGATCGAATGCGCGGAGGCTCCGGACTGGGCGGCGAACTCCGAGAGGACGGCCTCCAGCTTGCCGGTCGCCTGGTTCTTGACGGCGAGGGCCAGCGCCGACTCATCGTTGCCGGCGTTGAAGGTGACGATGCCGGCCTTGGAGACGTCGGCGAATTCCTTCTTCAGCTCGATCTTCGAGATGGCGCCGCCTCGGCTGGTGAGCGTGACCTTGATGTGCTCGTTCTCGATGACGAAGAACTTGGCGTCGGCGCGGGCGACCGGCTTGGCAGCCTGCGCGGTCGGAGCAAGGGAGGTGTTCGGCTTGGGATTGAGGGCCGCCGGGGCGACCTGGGCCGGAGCGACCTGCGCCGCCGGGGCCGTGGCTCCGGCAGGCTTCGGCTCAGGCTTGGTGAGGAAGAAAAGGGCGAAGGCGCCGACGATGCAGGCCATACCCAGGAAGAAGTTCTTGCGATCCATGGAAAGTGAGAGGTTGGCGTAGGGAAGTGCCCGCCCGTGTGCAAGGCACAAGGCGCCCCAGAGCCCCTAATGAGGGGTTTTCAGGCTAAAAGCGCCTTTCGGAGCGTCCGTCCGCGCCTAGCCTCAGGAGCCCGGCTTGGTGGCCGGAATCTTGGCCAACTCGGCAGGCACGGCATCCGCCGCATAGGTCGGGAAATTCAATTCCAGCAAAGAGACGAAAGGCACGCTGAACTTGGTCTGGCCGGCGGAACGATCCACGAGCGAGGCGACGGCGACGGCGGTGGCGCCATTGGCCTTGAGGATATCAAGGCACTCCTGGGCGCGTCCTCCGCGGGTGACGACATCCTCGGCGACGATCACGCGCTCGCCGGGACGGAAGGTGAAATTGCGGCGCAGGACGAGCTTGTCGTTCTCTTTCTCGGCGAAGACGAAACGGACGCCGAGCTGCCGGGCGATCTCCTGGCCGACGACGAGCCCGCCCATCGCCGGAGCGAGGACGGTGTCGCAAGGATGGGCCGCGAGCTTCGGGCGGAGCAGTTCGATCAGACGCGAGACCTTGTCCATGTGCTGGCAGACCTGGGCGCACTGGAAGAAGTGGCCGCTGTGCAGGCCGGAGCGGAGGACGAAATGGCCGGTCAGGAGGGCCTTGGAATCTCGGAAAATCTGGAGGACTTCTTCTTGGGACGAGCTCATGATGCCTCTGGATAAGGCGAAAACGCCCCGCTGGGCGAGGCGATATCGGGACCGGCCCGCAAAAGGTTCGCCCTGCCCTGACCGCCCAGCAACATCGGCGACACCACCCCATGGACTCCGACGTCAGCTCGAAACCAGCCAGCGCCGCCAAGGCATGGATCATCCTCGCCGCCGCCGTGCTGATGGCCGCGCCCTTCGTCGTCCTGGCCTTGCGCACCGGCGAAGCCAGCCCCGCCACCGCCGGCATGGCTTGGATTCCCGGCGGCGAGTTCACCATGGGCAGCGATAAGGCCGACGAGAAACACGCCGAAGAAGCCCCGGGGCACGCCGTCGCCGTGAAAGGGTTCTGGATGGACATCACCGAGGTCACCAACGCCCAGTTCAAGGCCTTCGTCGACGCGACGGGGTACGTGACGGACGCCGAAAAGGACCTCGACCCGCGCCAGTTCCCGAATGCGCCGGCGGAAATGCTCAAGGGCGGCTCACTGCTCTTCAAGAAAGTCTCCGGCGTGAACCCCTTCCAGTGCGGCGGCGGCAACCTTCCGTGGTGGAACTTCACCGCCGGAGCCAACTGGCAGCATCCCGATGGCGCCGGATCGTCGATCAAGGACCGCATGAACTTCCCGGTGATCTGCGTCACTTACAAGGATGCGCAAGCCTACGCCAAGTGGGCCGGCAAGCGCCTGCCGACCGAAGCCGAATGGGAATTCGCCGCCCGCGGCGGCCTCAAGGACAAGCCTTACGTGTGGGGCGACGAAGAACGCCCGAACGGCAAGATCATGTGCAACCATTGGCAGGGCAAATTCCCCGAGCGCGACAGCGGCGCCGACGGCTTCACCTACGTGGCGCCCGTGAAATCGTTCCCGCCGAACGGCTATGGCCTCTACGACATGGCCGGCAACGTCTGGGAGATGTGCGAAGACTGGTACGGCACCGAATACTACAAAGTCTCGCCGAAGGACGGCCCCACCGGGCCGGTCATCGGACATGACCCGGAAAAGACCGGTTACGGCCAGCACGTGATCCGCGGCGGCTCCTGGCTCTGCGACGAAGGCTATTGCTTCCGTTACCGCGCCACGGCCCGCCAAGGCCTCGACACGCTGACGTCGACCAACCACGCGGGCTTCCGTTGCGTCTCCGACCAGCCGGCGCCGGCGAAGAAGTAGGGCCTACTTCCGCTCCTGATAGTCGAGGTCCTTGCCGAAGGTCTCCTCCATGCCCCAGAGGGCCAGGAAGGCGCCGCCGAAGCAGAACAGTCCGATCGCCAGGGCGGCCGAGGAGGCGCTCCAGCCCCCGAGGCCGAGCTGCGCGAACACGAACGACATCACGAAGAGCGAGCCGCGGACGACGTTGGGCACCGTGGTGGCGACGGTGGCACGGAGGTTCGTGCCGAACTGCTCGGCCGCGATGGTCACGAAGAGAGCCCAGTAGCCCATGCCCAGGCCCATCACGAAGACCAGTCCGTAGAAAGCCGAGGCGGACCAACCGGTGGCGAAATAGAGATAGGCGGCCACGCAGACCGCGCTGAAGGCGAGGAACGACCCCACGACCTTCTTCCGGGAACGCATCAGCTGGCTGATCAGTCCGCTGCCGAGGTCACCGAAGGTCAGCCCGAGGTAGAACATCGCGACCGCGCGGTTCGCCTTGATGCCCTCGATGTGGTTGGCCTTGGCGAAGACCACCTCGGACTTCGAGACCAGGATGCCGATCATGTACCAGGTGGGGAGGCCGATCAGGATGCAACGGAGATAGCGGACGAACCGGGCCCGGTCGGAGAAGAGCGCGAAGAAGTTGCCGCGGGCGACGTCGCCCTCCGCCGCCGAGACGCAGGCGTGCTGGAACATGCCGGACTCCTGCACGCCGACACGGGCCAGCAAGAGGCAAAGGCCCAGGCCGCCGCCGATAAAATAGTTCGTCTGCCAGCTGACATATTCCGCCACGGCGCCGGCGACGACGGCGCCGAAGACCCCGACGGCGGCCACCATGGCAGTACCGTAGCCGCGCCGCTCCTTGGGAAGGACCTCGGAGACCAGAGCGATGCATCCGCCGAGTTCGCCGGCCAGGCCGATACCGGCGACGAAACGACAGGCGGAGTAGAATTCCAGGCTGTTGGCGAAGCCGTTGACGATGTTGGCGAGCGAGTAGAGCAGGATCGAGCCGAACAAGGTGGTCAGCCGTCCCATGCGGTCGGCGAGAATGCCGAAGAACAGGCCGCCGAGCAGCATCCCGACCATCTGCCAGTTGAGCGGGTCGGACAGCGGCGAAGGGTCACCGGTGACATGGAACGCCGCCAGGCTGTCCTTCTTCACGGCCATCACGAGCGTGAGGTCGTAGATGTCGACGAAGTAGCCCAAGGCTCCGACGATCACGGCGGGATGCAGCAGGTCCTTCCAGAGGGGACGCTGCTGGACCGAGAAATCAGGGGTGCTCATGAAGGCGGGGTTACGCCTTCAGACCGTGGAGATTGGCCATGGAAATGCCAGACAACATTGCTCCGGTGACCCCCAGGAACCCTTGGTCCGTGCCGATCAGGTAGAGGTTCGCGAGGTCGGTCCGGCCGTCGCGGCGCTTGACGGTCGAGCCGTAGATCGCGCCGTTGAGATGACCGGTGAACTTGCGGACGGTCCGCGGCGTAAAGACGTCGGTCGAGGTCAGCGCGCCGTCATGCGCGGCGTCCGGCACGGCCGGGAGATGCGCGCGGGCGACGCGGTTGAGGCGGCCGCACCACTCCTGCTTGCAGGCCTGGTATTCGGCCTCGGGCAGCGCGCACCAGGCGTCATGGTTCGCCAGCGCGGTGACGCGCAGCCAGCCTTCGTCCAGCGCCCTGCCCTCTCCGTACTGGTAGTTGTTCGGGATGCAGATGACGCCCGAACGCGGGTCGACGAGCTCCTTGGGCGAACGATAGGCGAAGCGTTCGTCGTCGCAGAAGAAGACGATGGTGTCCTTCCAGCCGAAACCGGCGAAGGCCGCCGCGTCGTAGGTCGCGATGGTCTCGGCGTAGCCGAGGCGGCCGACGGCCTCCGCGCCGGCGGAAGGCGCGACATCGGAACGCATGCGCATCGTCTCGACGGCGCCGGCGGAGGAGTAGACGGCGTCGGCGGTGACCTCGGTGCCGTCGTCGAGCTGAATCGCCGCGGCGCGGCCGGAGCGGACCTCGATCTTCTTCACGCCGCACTTCATGCGTCGTTCCACTCCATGCTCTCGACAACGGTCGGTGAGCAGACGAATGACCTGGCGCACGCCGATGAACGGGCGCGCGAAACCTTCGCGGAAAAGCGAGCGCCACATGACCGCGAACTGGGAGACTTCGATGTCATCCTCCAACGCGCTGCCGTAGAAGCAGGTCGGCAGGAGCAGCATGTCGCGCAACAGCGGGTCGCCGAGCCTTTCGTCCAACAACGCCCGCGCCGAACCGCCATGAGCCTCGAGCGCGGCCTCGTCCAGGCCGGCGATCCAGGCGTCCAACGCCACGAACTTGTCGACGGACTTCGGGAATTCGCGGGCGACGTCGGCCAGCAAGGATTCGTAATCGTTGTTCAGGCGGAGATTCTTCCCCGCCATCGTCACGCGGGAGCCGAGCTGCGGGCAGAGGTCCAGCTCCTCCCGACGAATACGCAGCTGGCGCATCAGCTTCACCAACGGCGCGCCCTTGGCGCCTTCGGGCACCCAGTTCGTCAGGGCATGCAGACCGACGTCGTACTTACGCCTGCCCCGGGCGTAGAAGGAATTGAGTCCGCCGGCGGCGTTATGCCGTTCCAGCACCAGGACCTTGCGTCCGAACATCCCCAACCGGACCGCGGCGGCGAGACCGGACATGCCTGCTCCGATGATGACGGCGTCGTAATGGGCGGCGTTGCTGGACACGTCGGCTAATGTCGCCGAACTCGGCGACAGGTCAAGCGACGCCCTCAGGGGGCGGTGATGCGGATGACCTCTTCCGCCGCATGCAGGACCTGCTGGGCCGTGATGCGGGCGAGGGCCCGGTCCATGCGCGCGAGGTAGTCGGCCCGAAGTTCGCCCTCGAACATCGTGGTGTCGACGCGCACGACCCGATTGACCGTACCCCACGGGCGGGCTCGGGCATAGTCGGAAGGGCCGAAGACTCCGACCACCGGAGCGCCGACGGCCGCGGCGAGCTGCAGGACGGACGAGTCAGCCCCGAGGAAGACGCGCGACTCCTTGATCAGCCGGGCGAGCTGGGCGAACCGGAGACGCCCGCCGGTGGACATCGCGACGGGGCCGATCAGGCCGCAAAGCGCCTCCGCCATGATGCGTTCCGCGCCACCCGGTCCGGCCGAGACCACGACGCGCTCGACGGCGCGCGAGGCGACAAGCTCACGCGCGACCGCGGCCCACTTGTCGATCTCGAGGATCCGCTCCGGACGCGTGGCGCCGGGATGGATGACCGCGAAGCGCCCTTCCTCGAGCATCATGCCGTGCTCCTGCATGCGCGAAGGCGCGAACCACATAGCCGGCGTCTCGGCATGGAAGCCAAAGACGCGCGCCATCACCTCATGGTCGCGCGCGGCCTCATGCGGATCGACGACCGAACCGAACACCTGCTGATGCATCAGCGGGCGGAGGAAGAACGGCGCATGGCCGCCGCACGCCCGGACCGTCGCGCCGCTCAGGGCCACGAGGCGGTTCGCCAAGGGGTCGCCGCCCAACGCGACGGCGAAATCGAACCGCTGACGCCGAAGCCGGGAGACCAGCGCCAAGGAAGAGCCTTCATCGCCGAAGCCGATGGTCTCGACGACCGCCGGACATCCCTCGAGGGCGACCTCGGATCCAGGGCAAGTGACGAAGGTGACCTGAGCGCCAGGGTGACGATCCCGGATCGTGCGCAAACCCGCCGTCGCGGCCAACGCGCCGCGCAGTCCGGTGAACTTGACGACCAGCAGCCGCATCTCAGGCGAGGTTCTTCGCCTGGTTGTCCCAGAGGCGACGGAAGAGCTCCGACGAGGCGTAGACTCCTTCGCGGGTGCCGTCGGCCACGATGCGTCCGCCGTCGAACACCAGGACGCGGCTGACGTCGCGGATCGTGCTGAAGCGATGGGCGACGATGAGCGTCGTCCGGCCCTTCATCAGGAGCGTGAGCGACTGCTGGATGCTGCGCTCGGTGTCGGTATCGAGCGCGGAGGTGGCTTCGTCGAGGATGAGGATCGGCGCATCCTTGAGGAAGGCGCGGGCGATCGAGACGCGCTGGCGCTGGCCGCCGGAAAGGCGACCGCCGCGCTCGCCGACCTTGGTGAGGAAACCTTCGGGCTGGGCCTCGATGAATTCCAGGGCGCCGGCCAGGCGGGCGGCCTCGCGGACCTCGGCGTCGCTGGCGGACGGACGTCCAAGGCGGATGTTCTCGAGGATCGATTCGTTGAAAAGCACCGGCTCCTGCGAGACAAGGGCGATATTGGCCCTCAGGTCCGCCTGACGGACCTCGCGGAGGTCGTGACCGTCGACGAGGATCGCGCCCTGCTGCGGGTCGAAGAAGCGCGGGACAAGATTGACGAAGGTGCTCTTGCCGGCGCCGCTCGGTCCGACCAGCGCCACGGACTGCCCCGCCGGGATCTTCAGGCTCACGTCGAGCAGCACCGGATCCACGCCGTAACTGAAGGAGACGCCGCGCATCTCGAGGTCGCCGCGCACGCGGGCGAGCGCGCGGGCCTGGGAGACGTCCGCGACCTCGATGGGCGCAAGGATGACCTCCTCGAGGCGGACCAGGCCCGGGGCGGCCATGCTGAGGCGGCTGCTCACGTTGCCGAGTCGCTTGATGGGGCCGTAGGCGAAATAGAAGGCGACGATCAGCGAGATCAGTTCCTCCATCGTGAAACCATTCATCGCGCCGACGGCGATGGCGGCGGAGATGCCGAGGGCGGCGGTGACTTCCACCATCGGGGAGAGAGCCTTCTCGTAGCGGACCAGTTTGCCTTGGATGCGGAGGCCTTCCTGGCTGGCCTGATTGAAGCGCTTCGACTCGCGCTCCTGCAAGCCATAGGCGCGCACCTCGCGGGCCGACTGCAGGTTCTCGACCGCGATGCTGTTGAGGTCGGAGGCGGACTCCATGCCTTGACGCGTGCGACGCTGGATACGCATGCCGACGCCGCGCACGAGAAAGACGGCGGCGGGCACGACCAGGAGGCAGGCCAGGAACCAGTAGCCCTTCTCGTGCGAGAAGCAGATCACCACCACGTAGCCCAAGGCGAAGACCATCGACAGCGGCTGGACGATCAGGTCGTTCGACACGTCGACCAGCACGAGCCGGACGGAATTGGCGTCGGCGATGAGGCGGGAAAGGAGATCCCCGACCGGCAGTCGGCCGAAGAAGCCGAGGTGCAGCTGCTGCAGCTTCGCGAAGACATCGCGACGGACTGCCTCGATGACCCGCAGGCCGGCCAGGTTGAGCAGGTATGTCGAAAAGAACTCCCCGAGGCCGCGGATGAGCATCACGACCGGCAGGAAGGCGACGGCGAAGGCCATCTCGTGCCCCTTCGGCAGGTAGAAGGCTGGCTGACCGCCCAGCCACTTCGGCCAGGTCAGGAGAGGCGCGGCGCGCGCGGCGGCATCGCCGAAGACGGCCGGCAAGACCTTGCCCACCAGGAAAGGCAGGCCGAGGGCGTTGGCCGCCGAGAAGACGATCGCCGCGAGCAGCGAAAGCGCGAGGAGCGTACGGCTTCCCTTCAGGTAGGGCAGGTAAAGCTTGTAGCGTCCGCGGAACACGACTCCAGCGTGGCGGCGAGCCCTGCGGGAGGAAACACCGAAATTTTCCTATTTCTTCTTCGGAAAGACGACCGAAAGAGCCACCGCGAGCGCCAGGATGAAGCCGATGGTCGAGAGCGAGACCGCGGTCGGGACATGGACCTCGCCCTCACGGACGAAGGCCGCCGGCACCCACGCGCCGAGACGTCCGTCCGCCTGTCCGAGCCCGGCAGCCCACGGCAGGATCATCTTGAGTCCGATGAAGACCAGGATGAGGGACAAGGCCGGCTTGAGGAACCGGACGTAATGCATGAAGCCGGAGATGGCGAAGTACATCGAACGCAGCCCCATGATGGCGAAGATATTGGAAGTGAACGCGATGAAGCGCTTCTCCTCGACGGCCATCTCGGCCGGCAGGATTCCGAGCACGGCGGGGATGGAGTCGACCGCGAACAGCAGGTCGGTGCCTTCGATGACGAGCAGCACCACGAAGAGCGGAGTGAAGACGCCCCTGCCGTCCTCCTTGGCCCAGAAGGCGTCTCCATGCAGGCGATCGGTGACAGGCAGGAATCGTCTCGTCATCCGGACGATGAAATTCTCCCCGAGCCCCCTGCCCTCGGCCTCGTCACGCGAAAGGGCCAGCTTGACGCCGGTGAAGAGGAGGAAGACGCCGAACAGCGGCAGCAGGAGGGCGAAGCGGTCGACGGCGGCGACGCCCGCGATGATGAAGACGGCTCGCATGGCGACGGCGCCGAGGATACCCCAGAAGAGCACGCGATGCTGCAGTCGCTCCGGGATCCCGAAGTGGGCGAAGACGAGGATGAAGATGAAGAGGTTGTCGACCGACAGGGCGAGCTCGAGGACGTAGCCGCCGGCGAAGAGCTCCGCATCCTCCGGGCCACGCCAGGCCGAAAGCAGGAAGGCGAAGACGACGGCCAAGGAAACCCAGACGACGCACCAGGCGACGGCCTCCTTGAAAGAAGGCGCCTGATCCGGTTTCTTGAAGACGCCCAGATCCAAGGCGAGCATCAGTCCGACGAATCCGAGGAAGGCGGCCCAGGCCCAGCCGGGTATCACCAACGGGAGTTCGGTGACGGCGGACAGGGAGGCGGACATGCCATCGAAGTTAGCCCAAAAGCAGGGGAGTCAAGCCCACCCGCCGATGCAGGCTTGCCCGCGCCGCCCCGCCGCGGCTTACTACCCGTCGCGTTCCCGTAGTTCAACGGATAGAACATTGGTTTCCTAAACCGAGGATGTGGGTTCGATTCCCGCCGGGGACAGCGATGCGGACCTAGGCCTACTTCTTCAGGCGATACCCCTGGATGCGGGTGTTCGGCGAGCGACGATAGATCGAGTCCACGTCCTTGAGCTGCATCAGGGCCCAGGGCGCCAGGATGCTGTCGCCGTTCTTCGTGAGCACGATGTCATCCGCGAGGTGCACGCAGGTATGCAGGCCCTCGCCTTCGTCGAGGAAGCAGAGCACGTCGCCGAAGCGGTAAGGAGCGTCCACGACCTCATAGTCCTTGAGGAGGTGCTCCGCGGCCTGCTTGGTGTCCAAGAAGACGTCCTTGGGCGCGAGGTTGAAGAAATTCAGCGACGTCCAGTGGCAGTCGGGAAAACGCCCCTTCAGGCCGAGATCCATCTCCGGGAAGGTGTAGGCGCGCTGACGGATGATCGACGGCAGGAAGTGCGTGATATCGACGGTCTGCGGGGCCCGGCGCTGAGTGATGGCCTTGATGAAGGTGAGGCGAGGCGCGTCCGTCTGGCCGGCCGACCAGTAATCGATGAAGGCCGTCCGGTCGGCCTTGAGCGGCAGCCGCAACTCCACCACCAGGCTGCGGACGCGCGTGATCGAGCGGAAGACCGCGTTCACTTCCTCAGGCGACTTCGCGAGCGAAAGCAGGGCTTGGACGTCGCTGAAGACCAGCGCGCTGCCACGCTTCCAGAGGAGCCGGCGGAAAAGCGCCTGCTGGGCCGGCGTGAGCGAGGAGCCCTGCATCCAGTCGTCCACGTCTCCGCCCAGGATGAACACTGGGTCGCGCTGGTATTCGTTGGCCGCGCACTTCGCCAGCTCGAGGTAGAGGGCGCTGCGGGCTTCCTGGCCGAGGGCGGCGAGGTCCTCGACCTCCGGGAGCAGGACGATGCTGTTGCCGCTGCTGACCAGGCGGACGGGGCTGAACAGGCGCTCGATGACCGGCCCGGGCACCTTGGCCCTGGCCAAGGTCTCGCGCACGGCGTTCGCCGTGGTCTGTTCGAAGGTCCAGCGCGTCACCGTGCTCGGCTTGGCCACGACGGCCAGCAGGGCCTCGGGGGGCTCGAGATAGACCGTCCTGACCTCCAGCTCGCCCCAAGGTCCGGGCTTGGCCACCCACATCGGCTCCACCGCCGCGCCGACGACGGCTCCCCAGCAGACTGCGGCCAGCAGGCCGAGGGAGCGAGGAAAGCGTATTTTCACATCTTTTTAACAGTCAAAAAAAGCGGAAGTTCCAGAAAATTATTATCAATAATATCACAGGTCGTCGCCCCCTCCCGCGGCCGATTCGCATTGTCGCGGAGGAGGTTTCGCCGCACGGATAGGGACCTTTCCGCCGTGCCCAGACCCAAGTCCAAGAAAGCCGCCGCCCCCGTGCGCGGCCGCGCCTCCAGCAAGCCTTCCTCCCGCCGCTCCGCCAAGCCGGCGAAGCGCCAGGCCGACGCCGCCTCCACCTCCACGCCCGAGGCCGCCAAGGCCCAGCCGAACCAGCGGATCGGCGTGCTCATCGACGCGGACAACGTCTCGCACCAGCACCTCCCCACCCTGCGCCGCTTCATCGGCGAGACGGAGATCTCCGCCGCCCGCGCCTACGGCGACTTCCACGGCCGCCTCAGCGGCTGGCGGGCCGCCGCCCAGGAATGGCCCGAACTCGAGCTCGTCGACCAGCGCAGCTACACGCCCGGCAAGAACGCCGCGGACATGCGCCTGACGATCGACGCGGTGAAGCTGATGGCGGGACCGAATCCGCCCACGACGCTCATCTTCGTCACGAACGACAGCGACTTCACGCCGGTGGTCGAGGACGCGAAGCGCCTCGGCGTCCGCATCATCGTGATGGGCGAGCGCACGCACAAGGCGCTCCGCTCGACGGCCCACCATTACCTGAACCTCTCCGAGCTCCGCGAACGCATGGACAAGGAGCAGGCCGCGAAGTCCGACCCGCGCCTCGCCCTCGGCCTCATCGCCCAGGCCCTCCGCGCGCTCGCGCCCAAGGCCAACAAGGAGGTCGGCGCCCTGCTTGACCAGTTCGAGAAGATGCTTCCCGAGCTCCGCTTCGCCGACGCGCCGCGTCAGCAGCGTGAGGCCGGCCCCCGCCGCGAAGCCCGTCCGGAACGCCCTCCGCGCGAGCCACGTCAGGCCCGCGAACCGCGCGAGCCCCGCGAAACCCGCCCGCCCCAGGACAACGCCGGCCAGGATTACCGCGACCGCCCGAACCTCACCTCGGCCCAGCAGGCCCAGGGCAAGGCCGAAGCCGACCAGCGCCGCGCGCAGCTGCTTGCCCGCAACGACATCATCGAGGCGCTCGTCGACGTCGCCACGGGCCTCGCGCCGGCCGGCGAATGGCTGAAGGTGGAGGTCATCAAGAAGTTCCTCCTGCAGGAACATCCCGGCCTCGAAGCCAACGCCCCGCGATACGCGAAGTTCTACCGCATGCTCGAGGACACCGGCCGCTTCGACGTCCAGCTCCAGGGCTCGACGGTGATGGCCCGCCTGAAGGAGTAAGCCTTACCTGCCGATCGTCCGGGCGAGGAAGGCCAACGTGGGCTCGGTCAGGTCGGCCTTGTCCGAGGACCCGGAGACTTCGACTCCGCCCACCACGCCCGTCTTCTTCCAGCTCTTGCCCTTGGGGTGAAGGTCGAAGGTGTGCGGGGCGCCTTCGACGACGATGTACTCGTACGGCACCTTGGCCGCCCGGAGAGCCTTGGCCATGTCGTCCGATTGCGCGATATCGACGATGGCGTCGGCCGTGCCATGCAGGATGAGCACCGCCGGATCCTGCGGGTCGCACTGGAGTTCGGGCAGGTAGGCCTTCTGTTCGGCGGGGGTCGCGCCGATGACTTCACCCTTCCCGTGCTTCGAGAAATTCACGACGCCGTACATGTCGATGACCGCGGAGACCTTGGCGGAAACCTTGGCCTGCGGATCCCCGCCGGGGCCCGTCTTGTCGTCGGACAGGCCGACCATCAAGGCCAGGTAGCCGCCCGCCGAACCGCCGGCGACGGCGATCTTGTCCGGATTGACGCCGAGTCCCCTGGCATGCACGCGCACCCAGCGGACGGCATCCCGGCAATCGGTGATGTTCTGCGGCCAGACACCTTCCCTGGTCTTCGGGCCGAGCACATAGTTGCAGCTCACGACGACGTAACCGGCTCGGCATAGGTCTGCGCTGACGCTGGCCGAGCGATACTCCGCCTTGTCGCCACCCGTGAAGCCGCCGCCATGGATGAAGACGACCGCCGGGCGATCCGTACGCGCGGAGCCGTCCGGAAAATAGAGGTCGAGCTTCTCCTTGCGGGCTTCGCCCAGGAAGGAGATGTCACTCAGGCGATAAATCGGATTCGCGGAGCCGACAGTGGCATAGGCCACCTTGGCCAACGCAGGCACCTGGGCGACCTCGACCTTCTCGCCGGGCTTGGCCAGCTCACGGATACCGAGCTTGGAGACATCGGCGGCGAATACGGTAGCCGAGACGAAGAGCAGAAGGAACGGACGCATAAAGGGCGGGGTAGGTGGTTTCTACCCCGCCCTTGAAGGCAGTCAACGGTCAGACGGAGCTCAGGACAGAGCGTGGGCGTAACCGTCGACAATCGCCTGCAGGGAGGCTTCGACGAGGTTTTCGCTGACGCCGACCGTACCCCAGGAAGCCTTGCCGTCGGAAGAACGGATGACCACGCGGGTCTTGGCCGCGGTGCCGTCGGCTCCGCCGAGGATGCGGACCTTGTAATCCACGAGGCTGACCTTCGCGAGTTTCGGGAAAGACTTCACCAGCGCGGAACGCAGGGCCTGGTCGAGGGCGTGCACCGGCCCGTCGCCTTCGGCCACGGTGAGGGTCTCCTTGCCGGCGATACCGACGCGGACCACGGCCTCGCAGTAGGCCGACCCCTTGGCGCCGCGTGCGGTGACGTGATAGGAAGCAACCTCGAACGGCGCGGCCTTGCTCTTGCCGATATGGCGACGGAGCAGGAGCGCGAGCGAGGCTTCGGCGTCCTCGAAGCTCCAGCCGCCGTGTTCGAGTTTCTTCAGTTCGTCGAGGGCGGTGGCGGTGGCCGGCGAATCGCGATCG
The DNA here is from genome assembly GCA_903913915.1 of uncultured Opitutia bacterium. Classification (GTDB taxonomy): domain Bacteria; phylum Verrucomicrobiota; class Verrucomicrobiia; order Opitutales; family UBA953; genus UBA953. Next base: position 1,194 of record CAIWNE010000074.1, on the reverse strand, counting down.
AGGTCGATGCCGAGCGACTTCGCCTTGAGGACGATGTTGCTGCGGCCGGACTGGTCGCTCACGAGCACCGTGCGCTCGTTGCCGACGACGGTCGGGTCGACGTGCTCGTAGGCGGCGGAGAACTTGCGGACGGCGTCGACGTGCGTGCCGCCCTTGTGGGCGAAGGCCGCCGTGCCGACCCACGGACGACGCGGATCGGGGGCGAGGTTGGCGACGCCGTCGACGAAGCGCGAAAGGCCGGCGAGGCCCTTGAGCGAGGTCGCCGGGACGCACTTCCAGCCGAACTTCAGCTGGGCGCAGGGAATGACGGCGGTGAGGTCGCAGTTGCCGGTGCGTTCGCCGATGCCGTTGACGGTGCCCTGGACGTGCGAGGCGCCGGCTTCGAGCGAAGCAAGGGCGTTGGCGAGGCCGAGGCCAGCGTCGTCATGGGTATGGATGCCGACGGGGGTCTTCTTGAGCGCGGCGAGGGCGGCGCGGGTGGCCGCGGCGACTTCGGAGGGCAAGGAGCCGCCGTTGGTATCGCAGAGTACCACGCGGTCAGCCCCGCCTTCGACGGCGGCGAGCATGGAGGCGATGGCGTAGGCCGGATCTTCCTTCCAACCGTCGATGGCGTGCTCACAATCGTAGACGACCTCGCGGCGATGCGACTTCAGGAAGGCGACCGTGTCGCGGATCATCTCGAGGTTCTCCTCAGGCGAGCAGCGGAGCACTTCGCGGACATGGAGGGCGGACGTCTTGCCGTAGATCGTGACCACCGGGGTGTCGACCTCGAGGAGCCCGCGGACCTGGGCGTCTTCGGAGGCGCGCACGCCCTTGCGGCGGGTCGAGCCGACGGCCGCCAGCTTGGCGTGCTTGAACTTGATCTTCTTCGCGCGGGCGAAGAACTCGACGTCGCGGGGATTGGAACCCGGCCAGCCGCCTTCGATGTAGGTCATGCCGAAGCGCTCGAGTTCGGCGGCGATGCGCAGCTTGTCATCGACGGAGAAATGAATGCCCTGCCCCTGCGAGCCGTCGCGGAGGGTGGTATCATAGATTTCGATGGAGCGTGCCATGGTGGTGTGGGTGGGAAAGAGGTGTAAAGGGAGGGGGCCGTTCCGGGCGCCGCGGAACGGGGAGTCGCCCGTCGGGCGTTCCGTTCAGCGGGCTCAGAGCCCGATGATGGTAATAATCGCCGGAATGATGGCACGACCAACC
>CAIWNE010000073.1 GCA_903913915.1 uncultured Opitutia bacterium | reverse complement strand
CCAGAACCTGTTCAACATCGAGCTGACGTCCTTCTCGACGTTCATCCTCCTGATGTCCTCGTTCCTGATGGCGCTCGCGGTCTCCGCCATGCACAAGGGCCAGCTGAAGTCCTTCCGCCGCAACGTCCTCGGCGTGATCTTCTTCGGCCTGATCTTCCTGGGCTGCCAGGTCTTCGAGTTCACGCACTTCTACCACCAGGGCCTGACCATCCAGAACAGCGTGCTCGGCTCGACGTTCTACGTCCTCACCGGCACGCACGGCACGCACGTCGCCATCGGCGTCCTCTGGCTGATCCTGCTCTACTTCTACAGCTTCACCGGCAAGCTCGGCGGCCACATGGGCGCCCTCGACGTCGAAGTCGCGGGCCTCTACTGGCACTTCGTCGACATCGTGTGGATCATCATCTTCACCGCCGTCTACCTCGTCGAGTACCTCGGGCCGAACGGCATCTGGGGCTCGGGTCTCCCGGCCGTCGCCAAATAATCCAGCTTCCCGACCATGTCCTCTTCCCACGAAGCCGCTCCCAGCCCCGCCTTCCTCGCCGAGGAAGTCCGCCGCTACCACCACTTCATCGTGCTGGCCCTCTGGCTGGCCGTCGTCACCGGCGCCGAGATCGTCCTGATCTACCTGCCGTTGCCCGTCGCCGTCGTCCTGACGGTCCTGACCCTGATGTCCGCCGGCAAGTTCTTCGCGGTCATCCTGTGGTTCATGCACCTGATCTACGACAAGCGCCTGCTCTTCTGGTGCTTCCTCGCCGGCCTCGTGCTGGCCTTCGCGACCTACACCGCGGTGCTCTGCCTGTTCTCGGCCGACCGCATCGACACCCGCTGGTTCAGCTGAGCGGGTCGCGATCGACCGCCGAAGGCCTCCGCGGACGCGGAGGCCTTTTTCGTGCCCACGCTTGCGGGGCAGGCGGCCTCAGCTTCATATCCACGCATGAACATCCCCCTGCACTGGCACACGGAGCCGCTGTTGCTGCTCCTGGTCATCGGGGCGAGCTGGGCCCACGCGATGGCCTGCGGTCCGTTCCGTGCCCGCTGCCTGCCGGGCCGGACGGAGTACCCGAAGTGGTACGCGGTCCGTTTCCATCTCGGCGTGCTGGTCGCCTACGTCGCGGTCGGTTCGCCGATCGACCAGCTGGGCGAAGGCTTCCTTTTCTCCGCGCACATGCTGCAGCACATGCTGCTGATCTATGTCTCGGCTCCGCTCATCGTCACGGGCCTGCCGCCGGAATTGATCGACGGCTACCTGCTCGCGGGCCGCCCCCGCCTGACCCAGGTCCTCCGCGTGCTCACGAGCCCCGTCGCGGCCGCTCTCGCCTTCACGCTGTTCTTCTCGATCTGGCACTTCCCGGAACTCTACGAGGCCGCGCTCCGCAGCCGCCCGCTCCACGTGGCCGAGCATTGGTCGATGTTCCTGCCCGCCTTGCTGATGGTCTGGCCGCTGTTCTCGATGTCCGCCAAGGCGCCGCGCATCGGCTTCGGCATGGCGATGTTCTATTGCTTCGCCCTGATGATCGCCGACCTGCCGCTCTGGGCCGCGCTCATCTTCGGGGAGCATCCGATCTACGAGACCTACCGGCTGGCCCCGCGGATCAGCTCCCTCTCGGCTTCCGCGGACATGATCCTGGGCGCGGTGGTGATGAAGGGCTTCAACGAGATCTTCGCGCTCAGCTGCATGGCTTACGCCTTCTTCTCCTGGTACCAGCGGGAGAAGTGAGCCGGCTCAGTGGCGCGAGGCGCGACGGAGGAGGAACCAGGCCAGGCCGACGACGAGCAGGTTCGGGACCCAGATCAGCAGGTCGGGCCGCAGGTCAGGGTCTTTCACGTAAGCCGCCATCGAGGTGAGCAGGTAGTACGAAAGCGCCACGCCGAGCGCCACGGCCGCGTTCACGAACGTCTCGGAACGGCCGACGCGCACGGCCAGCGGCACGGCGAGGAAGGCGAGCGAGAAGACGGAGAACGCGCCGGCGAGGTGGGCCATCAGCTGCGTCATGGCCGCCATCTGGCCGCGCTCCTTCTCCTTGCGCGTGGCGCCCGGGGCGACCTGCCAGCCTTTGTCGATGGCCTCGAGCAGTTCCGAGGTCGTGAGCCAGCGGAGCTTGCGCTGGAAGTTCTCGCCGTCCTTGAAGATCCCCGAAGCGGGGAACTCGAGCTGCGTGGTGCCGGCGGTCGTGAACGACGAGGGGCGGGCGAAGTTCTCGTCGCCGGCCTGCCGTTTCTCGAGGCGGGCGTCGGTCAGGGTGACCCGCAGGATGCCTTCGCCCTTGTCGCTGACGGCGCGGGCGAGCCGCGCCTCGCGCGCGTGGATGGTCTGCGTCAGGCGCCCATGGTCGTCGACGCTCCAGAGCCAGAAGTCGCGCAGCACCTCGCCGTCGCGTTCGGCCGCGCGGATCACCATCCCGGGGAACTGGCGGTTGAGCTTGCCGGGCGCGATCACCGAGGCGGGGTTGTCCTTGGCCGAACCGACGAGCAGGCGGCGGTATTCGGTGTTGGAGTAGGGAGCGATCTCGAGGTTGAGCCAGGCGGAGAGGACCGCGAGGCCGCCGGCGAGGAGCAGGGCGGGGAGGGCGATGCGTCCGAGGTCGCGGCCGCTGGCCTTCATGGCGGTGAGTTCCTGCTGCGAACTCATGCGCCCGAACGCCATCAGCACGCCGGTGAGCATCCCGAGGGGGAGGGCGTAAGGCAGCACCCCGGGGAAGAGCAGTCCGACGAGCTCGAGTCCTTCCCAGCCGCTGACGCGCCCGGAGGCGATCGCGTTCGAGACCTGGGTCAGGATGTTGCCCGCGACCATCACGAAGACGAACGCGCCCGTGGCGGCGCCGCCGGCGACGGCGGTTTCGGTCAGGACGTGGCGGTCGAGGATGCGCACGTCAGCATCCAAGCGAACCCGGCCCCTCACTCCAAGGCGAAAGGCTCAGGGCGCCGCCTTCTGGTCGAGGTCCGCCGGCAGCCCGGCGCCGCGGACGGACTCGATCTCCCCGGCGCGCACCCAGCCGGTCTTGCCGTCCGCGGTGGTCACGCGGACATGACCGTTGAAGGGCCGGCCGGTCCGGACGACGTCGCCCTCGGCCACGCCGTTCAACGGTTCGCCGAATTGGGTCGGGGTCAGGCGCAGGGACACGTCGGGCTTGCGGATGACCGCCCGGGCCGAAAGCGAGCGGCTTCCCCAGAGTCCCGGGACGCACAACGCCAGCAAGGTCAACGCGATCAGGCGCGTGCGATGGTTCCATTCGCTCGCCGAGCGCCCGCGGAGGCGGGGCACGACGGCGCAGAGGAGCGCGACCCAGAAGGCGACGGTCGCGACGATGAGCCACGCGTCCGCCGTCAGGAACGACGCATAGTCTTCGGACCAGGTCATCGCCGGGCGTTCGGCTCCGCCGGCGTTGAGCGCATGGCGGATGCCCGCGAGGGCGACCGGGTCGCGAGGGTCGAGGAGCAGCGCGCGCTCCCAGCAGACCATCGCGCGGCCCTTGCGGCCGAGGCGCCACTCGGCGTTGCCCAAGGCGGAAAGCAGGCCGGCGCTCACGCCTTCGGCGCGCGCTTCGTCGGACCACTTTTCGACGGCGGTCGCGAAGTCGCCCTTCGCGTAGGCGGTCTCGGCGGCGGAAGGCGCGGTCTCGGCGGCGGCGAGCGCCGTGAGCCAGCAGAGCAGGAGGCAGGAGAGCGACCTCATAGCAGGGAGAGGAGCCGGCACAGCAGCTCGCGGGCGGAGGTATCGTCTCCGGAATCCGCCGAAGGGACGGTGGCGGCGAAGCGTTCGCCGTAGGCGCGGACGAAGAGGTCGTCCAGCAGGGCGCGGGATGTCCCGGGCAGGGCGCGTTCGACGTCGCTCTGGGTCATGGCGGCTTCTTCCGCGTCCAACAGCGCCGCGCTGCCGACCTGCAGGGCTTGCACGACGGTCAGCGCGAAAGCCTGGCGGTCGGTCTCCTTGGAGAGGCGTACGAGGGCGGTCCGGACGACGGAGCGGGCGCGTCGGCGGACGCGGATCTCAGGGTACGCTGCGAGGTAGCCCGCGGCCAGCGCGCCGCCGGTCAGCGCGAGCAGCAGCACGAGCACGAGGCCGTTGCCGGACCAGAAGAGGCCCGAGGTCGCGAGAGGCTCCGAGGGCGTGCCGCGGAAAAGGGGCGAGCTGCGGCGCGGTTCGGGCGTGGCGAGGCCGCTGGCCGGCTTGGCCTTGGCTCCCGTCGGCGCCGCCGGGTCGGCGGAGATCAGGTCGACCTTCGCGGGCGCGTTGCCGGTGACGAAGACTTCGATGGGTTTGAACTCGACCCGGCCGAACTGCTTCGTCGCCGGATCGAAGGTGGAGAAGCGGATCGCCGGGGTGAGCAGCTTGCCGGGCAGGCGGGGGATCAGCGTATACACGAAGAAGCGCTGTTCCTCCGCATGGCGGCGACGTTCCTGCGCCGGCAGGACATCCCATTGCTCGCTGCTCGGCAGTTCCGGCGTGACCAGGCGGTCGAGGTTGCCGGAGCCGGTCAGGATGGCGCGCATGCGGATCGGTTCGCCGACCTCTGGCTTGTCCTTGGAGACCTGCACGGCTTCGGCGGCGAAGGTGCCGATGGCGCCGGACCAGTCGGCGGGACGTCCGCGTTCCGGCACGTGCTCGACGGTGAGCTTGCGGCGGAAGGAGAACGGACGGTCGCGGCCGCCGTTGCCGAACGCCTGGAAGCTGGCGCCCTGGATGAGCATCGTCCCGTTGAGCGTGAGCTCGTTCAGGCCCTCGCGGATCGGCGTCAGGTCGAAGGTCGTCTGCATGCCTTGGCCGAGTTCCTCGGGCAGCGGCTGGCGGTCGGCGGTCACCGAGAGGGCGAAGCCTTCGGCGACGGATTCCAGGCCGAAGCTGGCCACGACGTCTTCTTCGTCGCCGCCGCGCATGCGGATCGAGCCATGGATGAGTTCGCCGACGTAGAAGGTGCGGTCCGGGATGACGAGCTCGGCGCGGGCCTGCGAAGAGCGCCGGTAGTTCACGGTCTTGCTCACGATGAGCTTGATCTCGGGCACCGCGATCATCTTGCGGGCGAAACGCAGGTTGAACGTCGGGATGACATATTCGCCTTCCTGTTCGGGGGCGACGCCGGAGTAGTTGATCGTGGCCTCGTTGGAGTCGGCGCGGGCGACCTGCCCGGAGAGGCGCAGGGCCATCCCGCGGGGCGGACGGATCTCCTTGCCGGCCTGCTGGGCTCCGCCGAGGACGACGTCGGATTCGACCAGGATCTGGAGGCGGAAAGGCTGGCCCGGGGCCGTGACGCGCGGCGTGATCTCCCAGCTGACGCGATCTTCCGCCCGGACGGCGAGCCCGAGGAGCAGGATGGCGAGCAGGGGGAAGAGGCGTCGCATCTCAGTAATCCTTGCCTTTCTTGCCCTTGGGCGTCCCGCCGTTGCCACCGTTGCCGTCCTGGCCGCCGGCCGGCATCTTGCGTCCGAATTCGCTCTTCAGGCCTTCGAGGGAGCCGCGCGCTTCCTGTTCGGTCATCTTCTGCTCCTCGCCCGCCTTGCCCTTCTTCGGGTCGCCCCCGCCCTGCTTCGGCTTCTGCCGTTCGGGAGGGAGGAAGTTCTCATCCTCGTCGCCGTCGCCTTCGGTGTTCTGGGGGAGCTTGTCGTCCGGGATGCGCTTGACCAGTTCCTGGATCACGGCGCGTAGTTCTTCGAGTTTCCTGCGCTGCGCCTCGATCGTCTCCTCGAGCGCGCCGGTCTCGAGGCGCAGCGCCCGGAGCAGCTCCTCGATCGCGTCGGCGTTCGCCTTCGCCTGCGTGTCGGCGGCGTCGAGCTCGTGCGCCCCGCGGAAATCTCCGACCGAGCGCGTCCAGAGGGCGACGACCCCGGCGCGCTTCGCGACCATGGCCTCTTCCTTCGGGATGAGCTTCTTCATGGTGCGGTAGGTGCTGATGCCGCCGCCGAGCGCGGAGGTGGCGGGCACGTAGTCGGGCTCGCGACCTTCGGCCTTGGCCTTGTCGAGCAGCTCGATCTGGTCCTTCATGTCCGAGATGTCCGCGTCGGCGGCCTCGAGGTACGAGCGCGCGATGGAGAGCTCCGTCACGTCGCCCGCGGTCTTGCCGCCGAGCGCGGCCTTGCCCTTGCCGAAGCGCACGTGGCCGAGGTTGTGCAGGGCCGGCGGTCGCAACGGGTCGACGTCCCGGGCGAGCGAGGCCCGGAGCGCCTCCTCGGCGCCGGCGAGGTCGCCTTCGGCGAGCCGACGCGTGCCGCGGTTATGGAGTTCGCGCGCGTCGAGCTTGGCGAATTCGTCGGGCGCCTTCTCGGCCGCGAGGCCGGCCGACACGAGGAAGAGGAGCGGAAGCAGCGTTCTCATGGGCGGACGTCCTTGCGGCGGGTGGAGGTGAGGGATTCGAGCACGAGGAGCAGGAGCGCGGCGCCGAGCAGCCATTCCTCCCGGGGGATGCCGCGTCGGCCGGCGCCACGTTCGTCGGTGCCGGCCTGGATCGCCAGCCGGAGGGCTTCCATGCCTTCGCCGGCCTGGCCGAGGCGCACGAAGCGTCCGCCGGTGGCTTCGGCGATCGCGGAAAGCGTCTGCTCGTCGAGATGGCTCACGACCTCCTCGCCGTCCTTGTCCTTCAGCGTGTCGAGCGAGCCGCTGTCGCCGATGACCCGGATCGGGCCGCCGGACGCGGTGCCGACGCCCACGGTGTGCACGACGAGTCCCTTGCGCTTGAGCTTCCTGGCCATCTCGATGCCGCCGGCCTCGAGGTCTTCGCCGTCGGTGAGGATGACGAGCAGCTTGCGGTTGCGGTTCGAATAGAAGGCCAGCTCCGACTCCTCGATGGCCCGGCCGATGTCGGTGCCGGGCACCTGGATGCTGCCGGTGTCGGTCTCCTCGAGCGTGCGGAAGAACGCGTCGTAGTCGCGCGTCAGCGGGCACTGCAGGAAGGCCTGGCCGGCGAAGGCGACGAGGCCGACGTTGCCCGTGCCCTTGCGGCGGACGAAGTTGGCGATCGCGGCCTTGGCGCGCGCGAGCCGCGTCGGGCTCATGTCCGCGACCAGCATCGACTTCGAGACGTCGAGCGCGAAGACCACGTCCTCGGTCGCGCCTTTCTGCGTCGACGCCTCGACGCCCCAGCGCGGGCCGGCGAAGCAGGCGACGAGCAGGGCGAGGGCGAGCGAGAGGGCGATGTCCTTGCTGCGGCGGCGCGCGGCGGAGTAGTCGGCGGTGAGGCGGGCGAGCAGGTGCTCGGCGGCGAAGCCGGCGAGGCCGCGCCGACGGCGGCGCTCCGCCCAGCAGAGCGCGAGGAACAGGGCGACGCCGGCGGCGACCGCGACGGCCAGCAGGCGGGGCTGCTCGAAATGGAAGTCGGCGGTGTCCATGGGTCAGGGCGCGCGCGGGCGCAGGAGGCCCCAGCCGAGCTCAAGGAGGAGGAGCAGGCCGGCGAGGGCGGCCCAGACGAGGCGGTAGCTTTCGTAGACGACCGACTCGCGGATGCGCACCTCGGTGCGTTCGAGGCGGTCGATCTCCTCGTAGACGCGGCCGAGCTGGTTCAGGTCGATCGCGCGGTAGAAACGGCCGTTGGCTACCTTGGCCATCTTGCCGAGCATCTCGTAGTTCGCCGGGTTGATCGTCTGCATCGGGATCGTCTTGCCGAGCACGTCGCGGTAGAGCTGCCCGGTGCGCGTGTCGAAGCGCGGCAGGATGGTCGGCTCGTCCTTGCCGAGCCCGATGCAATAGAGGCGGATGCCCAGGGCCGCGGCCAGTTCGGCCGAAGGCACGGGCAGGACGGCCTTGCTCATGTTGTCGTCGCCGTCGGTGAGCAGGATGATGACCTTGGAACCCTTGCCCTTGAGGTTCTTCATGCGGTCGACGGCCATCGCGACGGCTTCGCCGATGGCGGTGCCGGTCTCCGGGACGCTGCCGATATGCATCCGGTCGACGCCTTTCTCGACCCAGATCTTGTTGATCGTGAGCGGGCTCAGCAGGTACGGCTTGCCGGAGAAGACCACGGCCCCGATGCGGTCGTCGGGGCGTTTCGCGAGGAAGTCGTAGATGACGTTCTGGCTGGCCTGCCAGCGCGTCACTTCCTGGCGCGGCGTGCTCATGTCCAGGGCCATCATCGACCAGGACAGGTCGACGACCAGCATGATGTCGAGGCCCTCGGTCTCGCGTTCGACCTCCTTGTTCGCGGTGCGCGGTCCGGCGATCGCGACGATGAGCAAGGCCGCGGTCAGCAGGCGGAGGAAGGCGCGGAGCCGTCCGCTGCGTTCGCGGACCGGCCGGCCGAGGCCGTCGAGGAGGGACGTGTCCGGGAAGGTGAGCGCGGCCGCCTGGCCGACGCGGCCGCGCAGCCACGAAAAGAGCGGCAGGAGCGCGAGCAGGAGCAGCGCCCAAGGGTACTGGAACTCGAAGCCGAGGTCCATCAGGCGCGATCCCTCCTCGGCAGGGGCGGCGGGCCCGGCAGCGGCGGCGGCTCGAGGGGCGCGACCGGTCGGGGCGGGGTCGGGATGAGCGGCGCGACGGCGGGCCTGGCGAACGTGCGGAGCGCCTCCTCGATGCGGCGCGCGGCTTCGCGGATGCCTGCGATCAGCAGCGGGACTTCGACCGAAGCACCCGCGAACTTGGCGGCGTCGGCGCTGCGCAGCGCGGCTTGCAGCGGCTGGCGGGCCGGCAGGAAGACCGGCAGGCCGGAAAGCACCGCGAGCAGTTCCTCGGTGGACAGCGAGGTCGCGGCCCGTGGTTCGATCGCGGCGAGGTAGGCGCGGAACGCGCCGGTGATGCGGGCGACGGCGGCGACGCCCCCCAGCGTCTCCGCGGCGCGCAGGGAGAGTTCGAGCTGCGCGATCGGCGCGATCGCCGTCGGATTACGCCGCAGGAAACGGCGGACCGCGAAGACGGCGAGCGCGACCAGCGCCAAGGCGGCCAGGCTCATCGCTCCGTAGGACTCCCAGGCCGACGGCGGGATCGCCGGCTTGGGTCCCTGCAGGACGAACGGGGTTTCTTCGAGGGCGAGGAACATCAGCGGCGGCGTCGGCGGCGTTCGAAGAAACGGGCGAGGGTGGGCGCCACGGCGGCGCCCGCGTCGAGACGGGCGACGTCCATGCCCGCGCGGGCCAGGCCGGCGGCGGTCTCGGCGAGGCGGGCTTCCGCGTTGGCCGCGAAGGCGCGGCGGACGCGTTCGGACCCCGTGTCGACCTCGCGGATCTCGCCGGTCTCGGCGTCCTGCAGGGCGACCACGCCGACGTCGGGAAGTTCGCGTTCGCGGGCGTCGACGAGCTGGACGCAGGCCGTGTCGTGGCGGGCGTTGAGTTCGCCCAGGGCCGCGGCCATCGCGTCGGCGCCTTCCGCGCCGGCGAGGAAATCGGAGACCACGAAGACCATCGAGCGGCGGCGGAGGGCGCGGCCCAGGCGACGCATCGGCTGCGCGAACGAGGTGCGGCGCGAGGCCGGGCGGAACTCCAGCACGTCGCGGATGAGGCGCAGCACGTGGCGGCGTCCTTTCTTCGGGCTCACCCAGAGCTCTTCCCGGTCCGTGAAGAGCAGCAGCCCGACCTTGTCGCCGGCCTTGAGCGCGGAGACCGCGAGGCAGGCGGCGACGTCGGCCGCGCGTTCGCGGAGGGTCTTCTCGCCGGAGCCGAAGGCCGACGAGCCGGAGATGTCGACCGCGATCACCATCGTGAGCTCGCGCTCCTCGCGGTGCAGGCGCACGAAGGGCTTGCCCGTGCGCGCGGTCACGTTCCAGTCCATCGCGCGCACGTCGTCGCCCGGGACGTATTCGCGCAGCTCCTCGAAGTCGGTGCCGCGGCCCTTGAAGCGCGAGAGGTAGGCGCCGACCATCGCGTCGTTGACCGTGCGCGCGGCGACGACCTCGACGCGCTGGGCGCGGCGGAGGGTCTCCTGCGGGTTGGTCGGGACGGGCGTGGCCACGGTCGCCGGGAGGCTCAGGGGACGACGACGGCGTCGAGCACGCGGCGCACGATGGCGTCGGCGTCGACGCCTTCGGCGTCGGCTTCGTAGGTGAGGATCAGGCGGTGGCGGAGGACGTCGGGCGCGATGTCCTTGATGTCCTGCGGGGTCACGTGGTCGCGGCCCTGGAGGAAGGCCCAGGCCTTGGCGGCGAGGGTCAGGTTGATGGTCGCGCGCGGCGAGGCGCCGAACTGGAGGAACTTCGCGAGGTCGGGGCCGCCGGGGTGCTGGCCGCGGGTGGCGAGCACGAGCGAGACGATGTAGTCGCGGATCGGTTCGGCGACGTGGATGGCGTCGACGGCCTTGCGCGCGTCGAGGATCTCCTGCTGCGAGATGACCGCCTCGACGTCGAGCTTCGGCGAGGTCGTGGCCATCGCGTCGAGGATCCTGCGTTCTTCTTCGCGCGTCGGGTAGCCGATGTTCAGCTTCAGCATGAAGCGGTCGACCTGGGCCTCGGGGAGCGGGTAGGTGCCTTCCTGGTCGATCGGGTTCTGCGTCGCGAGGACGAGGAAGGGGGACGGCAGCTTGTGCGTCTCGCCGCCGAGGGTGACCTGGCGTTCCTGCATCGCCTCGAGGAGGGCGGACTGCACCTTGGCGGGGGCGCGGTTGATCTCGTCGGCCAGGACGAAGTTGGCGAAGATCGGCCCGCGCTTGGCGTTATACTCGCCGGTCTTCGGGTCGTAGATGAGCGTGCCCACGATGTCGGCCGGGAGCAGGTCGGGCGTGAACTGGATGCGCGAGAAGTCGGCGCGGACGGTCTGCGCGAGCGTGCGCACCGAGAGCGTCTTCGCGAGGCCCGGCACGCCTTCGAGGAGGACGTGGCCGTTCGCGAGCAGGCCGATCAGCAGGCGGTCGACGAGGTACTGCTGGCCGACGACGACACGGGCGACCTGTTCGCGGAGGCGCGGCACCCAGGTGCCGGCGGCGTTGATGGTGGTGGACATAGGGGTGGGGAAGGGGCGCGCGGGGAGGCGCGATCGGCGGATCTCCGCCCACTTGTCAGCGTCCGGCGGAGCCGGATTCGTCTCTGAATTAGCAGGACAGCCGGGACTTCTCAACCGCCGCCTTCACAAAAGCGGCGAAGAGGGGGTGGGCGCGGTCGGGGCGGGATTTGAACTCCGGGTGGTACTGCACGCCGACCATCCAGGGGTGGTCCTTGACCTCGACGATCTCGACCAGGCCGCTCTGGGGGTTGACGCCCCCGACGATCAGGCCGGCGGCCTCGAGCTTGGCGCGGTAGGCGTCGTTGTATTCGAAGCGGTGGCGGTGGCGTTCCTTGATGTTGTCCGCGCCGTAGGCGGCCCGGGAGCGGCTGCCCGGGGTCAGGGCGCAGTCGTAGGAGCCGAGGCGCATCGTGCCGCCCTTGGTCACCACGCTCTTCTGCGATTCCATGAGATGGATGACCGGGTTCTTGGTCTCCGGGGCGAACTCGGTCGAGTGGGCGTCCTTGAGGCCCAGCACGTTGCGGGCGTACTCGATGACGGTGATCTGCATGCCGAGGCACAGGCCGTAGTAAGGCACCTTGCGCTCGCGGGCGAACTTCGCCGCGATGATCTTCCCTTCGATGCCGCGGTTGCCGAAGCCGCCGGGGACGAGGATGCCGTCGAGGCCCTCGAGCTGAGCGGTGCCCTTGGCCTCGAGGTCCTCGGCGTCGATGCGGACGACCTCGACCGCGGTCTCGTTGGCGATGCCGCCGTGCGTGATGGATTCGTAGACGGACTTGTACGCGTCCTGCAGCTCGATGTACTTGCCGACGACGCCGACGCGCACGCGGTGCTTCGGCTCGAGGAGGCGGCGCACGATCTCGCGCCACGGGGTGATGTCCATCGGCTTGCACTGCAGGCCGAGGCGCTTGACGACGACCTCGTCCATGCGCTGCGCGGCGAGCTGCATCGGGAGTTCGTAGATCGAGTGCTCGACGTCGCGGCATTCGAACACGCAGTCGGCGCCGACGTTGCAATAGAGGGAGAGCTTCTGGCGGTTGTCCTCGCCGATGGGGCGGTCGGTGCGGCAGACGAGCAGGTCCGGCTGGATGCCGATCTCGCGGAGCTTCGCGACGGACTGCTGCGAGGGCTTCGTCTTCAGCTCGCCCGCGGCCTTGATGAAGGGCACCAGCGTGCAATGGAGGAAGGCCACGTTCTCGCGGCCGGCATCGTGCTGGAACTGGCGGAGCGCCTCGAGGAAGGGCAGGCCTTCGATGTCGCCGGTCGTGCCGCCGATCTCGGTGATCAGCACGTCGACGCCTTCGCCGCCCTTGAGGATGCGCTCCTTGATCTCGTTGGTGACGTGCGGGATGACCTGCACGGTCTTGCCGAGGTAGTCGCCGCGGCGTTCCTTCTGGATGACGGTCTCGTAGACCTGGCCGGAGCTCAGGCTGTTGAGGCGCGAGAGTTCGCCCGAGGTGAAGCGTTCGTAGTGGCCGAGGTCGAGGTCGGTCTCGGCGCCGTCGTTCAGCACGTAGACTTCGCCGTGCTGGTAGGGGCTCATGGTGCCGGGGTCGACGTTGAGGTAGGGGTCGAACTTCTGGATGCGGACCTTCAGGCCGCGGCATTCGAGCAACGCGCCCAGGGCGGCGGCGGTGAGGCCTTTGACGAGGGAGGAGATGACGCCGCCGGTGACGAAAATATACTTCATGGAAAAGGGTCGGGTAGGCTGGGGATCGGGTAAAAAAGATAAGACCGGCAGGTCCTGTGACGGAGAGCCGGTCTGGACTTTCGAATTGCACGGCCGAAAAAAACCAAGGCAAGCGGTTTTTCCGGCGTCGGCGGCCCCGGAAGCCAGCCCTGTCGGCCCCCCTGCCCCGGCTCCCGGGACGCTTATGAGGGTTTTTCACGCCGGGCGGTTCTCCTGCTAATACCTCCCCTTTTACCCGCCTCCGTGATGGGAAGGGGAGAGACTCCCTATTTGATGCCTTTTGCATCCCGTCCTCGCTCCGCCATGTCCGCAAGCTCCTGTTGTTCCTGCTGTCGTCCCTCTTCCATCGGGAAGAAGGTCGTGATGGCCCTCACCGGCCTCGTCCTCGCCGGCTTCGTGCTCGGCCACATGACGGGCAACCTGCTGATGTTCAAGGGCCCCGAGGCGATCAACGCCTATGCGGCCTGGCTGCATGCCAATAAGGGCCTCCTCTGGGGCGCCCGTACGGTGCTGATTATCAGCGTTTTCGCCCATATCTGGGTCGGTATCCAGCTCGCGCTCGAGAACCGCGCCGCCCGTGACGGCGGTCCGGCCGACGACGCTACCCGCCGCGCCACGATCGCCTCCCGTACGATGCCTTACTCGGGCGTGGTGATCCTGGGCTTCATCGTCTTCCATCTCCTGCATTATACCTTCCGCACGGTGGCCCTCGGCGGCGTCACCTTCGGCGACGACGTCTACAAGATGCTGATCGCCGGTTTCTCGAACAAGCCGGTCGCGGTCTTCTACATCGTCAGCATGCTGCTCCTTTGCCTGCACCTCAGCCACGGCGTGAGCAGCGTCTTCCAGACCCTCGGCCTGCGCAACGAACGCTGGCGTGCCCGCCTCGACGGACTGGCCCTGGCCTACGCCTGGATCATCGCCCTCGGCTTCATCTCCATCCCTCTCGCCGTGCTCACCGGCTGCCTGAAGTAATCCCCAGCGCCTGAAACCACCATGAATCTCGACTCGAAGATCCCCGCCGGCCCCCTGGCCGACAAGTGGAACAACCATAAGGCGAAACTCCGCCTGGTGAACCCGGCCAACCGCCGCAAGTACCACATCATCGTGGTGGGTTCCGGCCTCGCCGGCTCCGCCGCCGCCGCCTCGTTCGCCGAGATGGGTTATGAGGTCTCCTGCTTCTGCTACCAGGACAGCCCGCGCCGCGCCCACTCGATCGCCGCCCAAGGGGGCATCAACGCCGCGAAGAACTACCAGAACGACGGCGACAGCGTCCGTCGCCTCTTCCAGGACACCATCAAGGGCGGCGATTATCGCGCCCGCGAAGCCAACGTCTACCGCCTCGCCCAGGTCTCGACGAACATCATCGACCAGTGCGTGGCCCAGGGCGTGCCTTTCGCCCGCGAATACGGAGGCCTTCTCGCCAACCGTTCCTTCGGCGGCGCCCAGGTCTCCCGCACCTTCTACGCGCGCGGCCAGACCGGCCAGCAGCTCCTCATCGGCGCCTACTCCGCGCTCTCCCGTCAGATCGGCCTCGGCACGGTGAAGATGTACACCCGCCACGAGATGCTCGACCTCGTCCTCGTCGGCGGCAAGGCCAAGGGCATCGTCACGCGCGACCTCGTCACGGGCGCCGTCGAATCCTGGTCTTCCGACGTCGTCGTGGTCTGCACCGGCGGCTACGGCAACGTCTTCTACCTCTCCACCAACGCCCAGGGCTGCAACGTCACCGCGACGTTCCGCGCCCACCGCCGCGGCGCCGGCTTCGCCAACCCCTGCTACACGCAGATCCACCCGACCTGCATCCCGGTCCACGGCGAAGACCAGTCCAAGCTCACCCTGATGTCCGAGTCGCTCCGCAACGACGGCCGCGTCTGGGTCCCGAAGAACAAGGCCGACTGCGGCAAGCCCGCCGCCGAGATCCCCGAAGAGGACCGCGACTACTTCCTCGAACGCAAGTACCCGAGCTACGGCAACCTCGCCCCGCGCGACATCGCCTCCCGCGCCGCGAAGGAAGTCTGCGACGAAGGCCGCGGCGTCGGCCAGATGGTCGACGGCAAGCGCCTCGGCGTCTATCTGGACTTCTCCGCCGCGATCAAGCGCCTCGGCGAGGCCGAGGTCCGCGCCCGTTACGGCAACCTGTTCGACATGTACGAGAACATCACCGGCGAGAACGCGTACAAGCAGCCGATGCGCATCTTCCCGGCCGTGCACTACACGATGGGCGGCCTCTGGGTGGACTACAACCTGCAGTCCAACATCCCCGGCCTGTTCGTCGGCGGCGAAGCCAACTTCTCCGACCACGGCGCCAACCGCCTCGGCGCCTCCGCGCTCATGCAGGGCCTCGCCGACGGCTACTTCGTCCTGCCCTACACGGTGACCGACTACCTCGCCGGCGAGAAGCCCGGCAGCCGTCCGTCCAAGGACGGCCCGGAATTCAAGGCCGTCGTCAAGGACGTCAACGACCGCGTCGCGAAGCTCCTCTCGATCAACGGCACGAAGTCCCCGCGCCATTACCATAAGGCCCTCGGCAAGATCACCTGGGAGAAGTGCGGGATGGCCCGCGACAAGGCCGGCCTCGAGCAGGCGATCCGCGACCTCCAGGCCCTCCGCGAGGATTTCTGGAAGAACGTGAAGGTCGTCGGCTCCGGCGACGCCCTCGCCCCCGAGCTCGAACGCGCCGGCCGCGTGGCCGACTTCCTCGATTTCGGCATCATGATGTGCCTCGACGCCCTCAAGCGCGAGGAGTCCTGCGGCGGCCACTTCCGCACCGAACACCAGGACGCCGGCGAGGCCAAGCGCGACGACGCGCAGTTCGCCCACGCCGCCGTCTGGGAATGGACCGGCGACGGCCAGCTGCCCGTCCGCCACGTCGAGCCCCTCGTCTACGAGGAGACCCAACTCTCCACCCGCTCTTACAAGTAATCACCATGGTCCAGGACAACGGAAAAGAACAAACCCTCGCGCTCAAGCTGCGCGTCTGGCGTCAGCGCCGCTGCCCGCCCGGCGCCTTCGAGGAGCACTCCCTCGCCGCCGTGCCGACCTCGGCCT
>CAIWNE010000072.1 GCA_903913915.1 uncultured Opitutia bacterium | reverse complement strand
GGCTACCTGACTCCCAACGAGGCCGCTGCGCGGCCCCGGGCCTCCGGCCCGTGTGCTTGACACTAAAACTCTCTAAAAGCAGTGTGTCCGGCACAGCCCCAGCGTATCAAAGCGCTGGCACAACAGGCGGACACCGCTCACTCCGCATACCGGCTCTTCGGCACCCCCCTTGCGGAAGCGCTCCTGATGTGGGATAAAACCGTTTTTGGTCTAGCGACTTGAGCGGGATATTAAAAATACACTTCAAAAGCCAATACCTGAGCGACCTTGAGCGTGTGACCTGACTCCGCTATGACGACTATTGGAACAGTTTTGGCTTTTCCTGCTGCGGAGGCGGCTGAGGCGGCACAGTAGCTCCTGACGACTTGCCGAAGTCACCGGTCCTGTTAACCGCTCCTCCAGGATACAGAGTAGCTGCGCCGGGAACACTGTATAATGCGGGCGGCTTCATGGCAGGATTTTCAGCCAAGGCACGCTCTATGAGAGGCCTTACGATCGGCTCCATTCTGACCTTAAAGCGCTTCCTCAAGTTTATGATCTCGTTCTTGGTTTCGACATCCTCGGTAGCCCAGTAATCGGGATATTTTGCCAACTCCGCAGACAATTCCATTCGGATGGATTGATATTCAGACGATTTTAACAGTTCGTTATTCCAGCGACGCCCTTCGTCCGGACTCTTTAATTGGGTCCAGAACGCGCCATAGATCAAATCTGACGCTATGCAGTACTCAAGGTCCATGATCGCGGACCTACGGATGGCAGCGAGGTCAACGGGATCAGCAGGGTCTACCATAACGCTCATGACTTTTCCTGAGCGGAGAATGGTACCGGCATCAGCGTTACCCTCAGGTGATGGCTGGCCGACTTTTTGGGCTGACCGTAGCGCAGAACGAGGGGCGACAGGCGAGGCAGTTCGCACAATGACCGGCATGCTGCGCCGACCGTCCAGGACTGCATCATCATGCTCGATCCAAAAATAAGTGGCAAGAGCTGAGATGACGAGTAGCGCGAGACTCAAAATACTGTAGTTCTTTAGGCTCATATCGCGTATTTATTTCGAGCTCGGCGAAGGCGATGTGCTTTGCCCCTGCAAAGCTTCCCGGTCCTTGGCTGATTCTGATACGCCCAACACAGGACCCACCAATAAGTTTGCCCGCCTGGCTATCTCGAATTCGTAACTCATACAATATAAGCGCTGACGAGTGATCTCGTGATAAAGACTACGCCGCTCCTCTTTACTATTCGTCGCGTGATATTGCTTAAATAGATCGCTTAGTTTCGATTCGTAATTCTTGTCACAGGAGTAATCAGAAGCCATTTGGCCGCACCTGATTGAACGCTCCGAATCGCCGCCGAGCCATTTATGAAATCTATATTGCCCGTCGACACCTGTGCCGCTCTTAATCACTGCGTCTATCTCTTCGATCGTCATCGAATTGGCCGAGGGCGAAGCCACTGAGGCAGCTGGTAAGGGCTTTTTTTGAGATTTAGGCAAATTCCCGCCCACCATTGTCGAGAACGCGACAGGCGCTGATTTATGTCTCTCCAATTGATGCGCCCAGAGCCCCACAAGGATTCCGACAAGGGTCACCAATCCAAACCAAAGGAATTTGAAGAGAGTGTTCATGCATCTAGGGATGTTGAATGAATAGGAAACCCCGATGGTAAGGCACCTATTGAGACATCAGAAGGACGCACCTGCAGGAATCGTCCAGATAAGTGGGATAAAACCGTTTTTGGTCCAGCGAGGCTCATTTCAGGGGGTGGCTAAGTGTTATGATTAACCTGCTACAAGAGTCAACAGGTGAGCACGCCGGTCGACAGGCTTCCCGGCGAACTCGTCGGGGGTCATGAGGCCCAGGCTTCCGTGCGGGCGGTAGCGGTTGTAGTCGAGTAGCCATTCGTCCATGGCGACCATGATGTCGTCGTAGTTGTGGAAGTACCAGCGGTCGGAGAACTCTTTCCGGAAGCGCGAGTTGAAGCTCTCGATGACGCCGTTCTGCCAAGGGCAGCCCGGGTCGATGTAGATGGACTTGATACCCTGCTCGGCCATGAAGCCCTGCACGGTCTCGGCGATGAACTCCGAGCCATTATCGGAGCGGATGTTCTCGGGCCGGGCCTCCTCGCGGATCATGGCCTCGAGGAGGACGCGGACGACGTCCTCCTGTTTGATGGTGGTGGCCATGAAGCGGGCGACGATGCGCTTGGTGAACTCGTCGATGATGAAGAGGACGCGCAGGGCGCGTCCCTTCCTCGTGCGCAGCATCACGAAGTCCCAGGACCAGACCTGGTCAGGCCGGGTGGCCTCGCCCTGATGCAGGCTCGTGGTGCGTCCGCGGCGACGGACGCCGGGCTTCGGCGGCTCCAGCTGCAACCCCGCCGAACGCCTGATTCTGCGGACTTTGCGCAGCCCTACGCGGTAGCCGAGCTTGCGCATGTGGCTGACGATCTTGCGGTGGCCCTGGGTCGGGAGGGAGAGCGAGAGCGCGATCACGCGCTGACGGACCTCCGAGGCCGGAGCTCCCGGCCTCGGACGATACCGCAGGGCGTTGCGGTTCACGTCCAGAGTCCGGCAGACCATCCTCTCTGACGCCCTGGGGAGGCGGCGGGCGACGCGGCCCTCCGGCCCCGAGGCAGCCGCTGCGAGCGTCCTCACGGACGCCGGCGTCAGCGCCTCGGCGACCTCGCCGGCGAGCTGCCTCACCTCCCCAGGGCTCAGCGTTTTTTTCGAGGGCCATCTGGAGGATGCGGATCTGCACGGCCTGCTCGGCCACGACCCGGGCCATGTGCTCGATCGTCTTCTCCTGCTCCCGCATCTTCGCCGCGTCGGGCGGCGCCAGCAGGTGCAGCTGGTCCCGCCAGCGCTTGAGCGTGGCGGGGCTGATGTTCATCTCCTTGCAGATCTCGGAGGCCGGGCGGCCTCCGTCGTGCTGCTGGACGGCCCGTATCCGGGCCTCCTTCGGGTGGTGTTTGTGAGCCATCTGGGGGGTGTTCTGGTGTTTTTGGGTTGGGTTGTAAACACCCCCTGAGAATTGCATTCAACTGGACCAAAAAAGCGGCACTATCCCACTGACCGTGCTCCGGCTGATCGGCGCCAAGTACGCCGGATTGACAGGTTGCAGTTATAGCAGTTAATGTCGAAGCCATGCACCCCACCACGATGGAACCTCCGAAGAACAAGCAAGCGCGCGCCGAACTCGGCCGGATCGCGGAACTGCACGCCGGCAAACGCGGGCTCCCCCGGCTGGTGGACGGCTCCGGCCAGACGATCCCCCTTCCGGGCGACCTCTTCCAGCTCCTCGTACAGGTCGCCGGCGAACTACGTTCCGGAAATTCGGTGGTCATCCTCTCCGCAGAAGACGAGATGACCCCGCAGACGGCCGCGGACTTCCTGGGGATGTCGCGTCAGTTCCTGATGCGGCTCCTCAACAAGGCCGAACTGCCCTTCCACAAGGTGGGCGCTCATCGCCGCCTCTTGCGCAAAGATGTCGAAGCCTATGCCCGTAAACGGGCCGCCCAACGCAGCGCCAGGCTGGAAAGGCTGCGCGACAAGATCCAAGCCGCCGGGCTGGACGATTGAGGGATGCCGGCACGTCCGCCTATCGTGGTCCTCGACGCGTGCGTGCTGGCAAACCAGACGGTGGCGGACATCTTGCTCAGATTGGCGGAAGACCCGCCACTCATCCTGCCGAGGTGGTCTGAAGAGATCCTAAGTGAGGTCAGACGGACTCATCGAAAGCTCGCCTGGCCCGACGCCTTAGCGGAAAGCTGGCAATCCGACGTCTCCGCCTGCTTTCCGGAGGCTGCATTCGACGCACCAGCCGGTCTGCTCCCTCGGCTTCGGAATCAGGCTAAGGATCGGCATGTGCTCGGAACAGCCATCGCCAGCAAAGCCGAGACCATCGTCACGTTCAACCTACGGGACTTCCCGCCAGCCGCCCTCTCTCCTTGGAACATCCAGGCAAAGCACCCGGATGCTTTCGTCGTCGAAATCCTGCGGAGACATCCGGCAGAGACGCAGAAGAAGGTCCAAGGCATGGTCCGCCGCCATGGACCAGAAAAGGCTTTGGAGAAACTTCGGCGCGACCTGCCGACGTCTGCCAACTTACTAGCGAGGAACCTTGCCTAGCAAGCCGGACTCCTTGCGCCAGAAACCCGATGCTTTACTTCGACAGAGCAGTCGTAAGCCTTTCGTCGCATGAGCCAGCAAGCCGCCCGCGAATGGGATGCCCGTTACGTCGCTTCGGCTTCGCTCTTCGGCGAACAGCCGAACGATTTCCTCGTCCGCCAACACGGCCACTTCCGTCCCGGCCAACGGGCGTTGGTTATCGCCGACGGATCGGGCCGACACGGCGCCTGGCTCGCGGGCTTGGGCCTGCAGGTCGACGCCTTTGACGTCGGCCCCGAAGGCGACCGCCAAGCCAGGTTGCTCGATGCGCGTCGCGGCGTGCAGGTCAACCGGCAGGTCTGCGGCTGGGAGGATTGGCCCTGCTGGCAAGGCTACGACCACGTGGTCGCGATCTTCATCCAGTTCTCCGCTCCGGAAGAACGCACCCGCCTGTTCGCACGCATGGCGCAGGCGCTCCTGCCCGGCGGACACCTTCACCTGCTAGGCTACTCACAGAAACAGCTCAGTTTCGGTACCGGCGGCCCGAAGGATGCCAGCCGTCTGTACGATGCCGCCTTGCTGAACCAGGCCTTTCCCACGCTCCGCATGCTGGAACTCAGCCAATACGAAGCCGTGCTCGAAGAAGGCAGCGCCCACCGCGGGCCTTCGGCGCTGATCGGCTACGTCGGACGTCGAGACGCCTAGCCCTTCAGATCGCCACCAGGATGAAGGTCAGCGCGAGCTTGTAGCGCAGGCGGAGCTTGGAAGCGACGACGGCGGCGATGAGACCGACCGAGACGTAGGCGAAAGCCCGCTGAGCCAGGAAGGCCGCCCAGCCATCCTGCTCCTTGACGACCGAATAGATCCAGAACCGGATCGGCAAGGCGCACAAGGCGACGAGGAAATATCCGGCGATCTCTCGGCGGAGATTGCGTTTAAAATCCGAGGGATGGCTATTGGGCATGCTCGAAGGGCTTCTCGGCCGGGACGACCACGGGGACGATGACGGATTTCCAGACGGCGTAGCCGGCCGGCAGCATATGGATGTCGCCGGGCTTGAAGAGTTCTTCCTTCGGCTTGCCGTCGGCACCGAGCAACGGGCTGGTGACGTCGATGAACTTCATCCAGGGCTGGGTCGCGCACTCCTTCGCGAGCAGATCATTGGTCTGCTTCAGGTCCGCGATCTTCTCGAAACGCTTACCGGGACTGGGCACGAGCCCGAGGACATAGAGTCGGGCCTGCGGCAAGGCGGCGTGCAGCTTGCCGTGCAGCTTGCGGAAGTTCGCGAGCACTTCCTCGGGCGTGGTGCCGGCGTTGATGTCGTTGCTGCCCTCGTAAAGGATGACGGCGCGCGGCTTGAAAGGGATGGCAAGGTTGTCGATGAACAGGTCCGCGGCCTGGGTCATGCGACTGCCGCCGACGCCGTAATTATGGACGGTCAGCGGCGCGAGGTCCTCCTGCACGCTCTTCCAATTCTGCATATGCGAACTGCCGATGCAGATGATCGCCCCGGGCGCGGGGGGCGCCTTCTGCGCCCCGGCCAGGACCTTCTGGTATAGGGCCAGGACCTTCGAAGAGGAGGACTTGTCCGTCAGGACCTCGTCGGCCGCCAGCGCGGACAAGGACAGAAGGAACGCGCAAAGCAGACGCAGGGGCATGGCAATTACTTAGCCTCTTTAGCCTGCCTTGTCTTCTTCTTTTTCTCCGCCTTGTTGGCGCTACGACCGGAACCGTCGCCGACCTCGTCCTTGACCCCCGACGCCGGATCCAGCCCGGTCAGGGCCGCGGCAAGACGCTGGCGGGCCGCGATGGCGGCCTCATCCTTGGTGTCGGCGGCGACGGGAACCTCCTTGAACGGGGCGTCCTTCATATCGTAAAGCGCTCCCGACTGGTCGAGCTTCCAACCGGCCTCGCGGACGTAATAATTGTTGCTCAGCTGGCAGTAGGCCCAGGTGCGCGGGGACTTAGTGTCGCCCTTGAACTGGGACACGAGGCTGCGTCCGTCGATCACGCGGCCGGCCGGCAACGGCGCGCCGGCGACTTCGGCGAAGGTGGGCAGGAGGTCGCTGGCATCGGCGACGTTGGGATTCACCTTGCCGACCGGCGAGACGCCGGGCCAGGTGGCGAAGAACGGCACGAGGCCGCCGCCTTCCTTCATCGAACCCTTCTCGCCTTCGAGCCGCTTGCCGCCGATGGTCGCGACCGGCGCATGCGCCTTGGCCGTGCCATTGTCGCCCATGAACACGATGAGGGTGTTGTCCCGCAACTTGAGTCGGTCGAGTTCGACCATCAGCTTGCCGACGAGCTTGTCCATGTAGCTGATGTTATCGGTATAATGGCGGGCCAGACGCGTGGCGGCGTCCTCGCCGGCGGGAGCGGGCAGGCTGTCCGGCGTAGGCAGGATCTCGCCATGCACATGGGACATGGAGTAGTAGAGGAAGAAAGGTCCGTCCTTATGGGCTTCGAGCCAGGCGGTCGCGTCCTTGTGCATGAGGTCGGGGATGTATTCGCCGTCCTTCACCGGGATGGCCTTGCCGTCGATCACGTAGCTGTCGGGATCGCCGCGCACCTTGCCGTCCTCGGTCATCGTCTTCACGGCCTTGTCGTTCCAATACATGCCGCTGCCCTTGAAATGGAAATCGTGCTCGAAGCCCCATTCGGCCGGACTACCGGAAGGCGAAAGCTGCCCCCACTTGCCGATGAGGGCGGTGGCGTAGCCCGCCTTCTTCAGGACCGTCGGGATCATCTGCTCGGCCTTGTCGCCCGAACGCACCAAGGATTTGCAAGCGTCTTGGCTGACGGCGCCCGTGCGGAACGCATAACGACCGGTGAGGATCAGCGAACGGGACGGGCCACAGAGCGGAGCGGTGTAAAAGTGCGTGAAGCGGACGCCGCCGTTCGCCAGCGCATCGATGTTCGGCGTCTTGTACTTATCGGCGCCATTGCAGCCGAGCTCGGCGAAGCCGAGGTCATCGGCCAGGATATAGACGATGTTAGGTTTGGCAGTCGCGCCGAGGACGGAGGCTAAGCTGGCGCCGAAGAGAGCAGCCATGAAGGCCAAGTGACGGAGGCGCATGGGGGGGGGGTATACCTATCCAACCCCCCTGCCGAGGGAAAGTTTCCCATGCGATTCCGGGATTCCCTCCCTTGGAAGGCCGCCCTAAGGTGACGGGATGCGCCCCCTACCCCTCGCCCTTGGCACCTTGCTTGCCCTCACCCAGGCCTTTGCCGCCGATATCAAGGTGACGCCCAACGAAGCCGTCGATGTCGTCCAGGACGGCAAGACGGTGGCTCGCTTCATGACGGCCCACGACGTCAGCACCCCGGCCAAGCGGCTGGAGACCTATAAGCCTTACCTCCATGTCTTCGACGCCAGCGGCGCCCTTCGCCTGACCAAGGGCCCCGGCTTCGAGTACACGCACCACCGAGGCATCATGGTCGGGTTCATGAAGATCACGGTCGACGGCAAGACCTACGACCGCTGGCATATGGTGAAGGGCGACCAGGTCGTCACGGCGGTCAACCCGACCGCCGACGGCTTCATGGCGGCGATCGACTGGCAAGGCGCGACCGCCCAGGACAAGCCGATCCTCACCGAAGAACGCGCCTTCAAGTTCTCCAAGCCGGCCGCGCCCTTCTACTTCGGCATCGAACTGACGACAGCGCTGAAGCCCGACCATGGCGAAGCTAAGATCGACGGAGACCCCGAACATGCCGGCGCCCAGTTCCGCCCCTCCGAGAAGATCGAAGGCGCGAAGACGACCTATGTCTACCCGGGCAAGGACGTGCTCATCCACAAGGTGCGCGACCTCACATGGGTCGCCGAGGTCTTCACGATCGAAGGCAAGACCTTCACCGCGCTGCTGCTGAACCATCCTTCCAACCCGAAGGACACGGCCTTCTCCGCCTATCGCGACTACGGCCGCTTCGGCGCGTTCCCCAAGGGCGTCGCGACCCCGGAAAACCCCTTCAAGCTGCATTATAAGTGGCTGCTCGCCGAAGGCGATGTCCGCGACGCCGCCCTCTTCCAGCAGGCTTACAACGCCTTCGCCGGCACGAACGAGCCGACCCCGGCCGTGACGGTCATGCTCGCCGAACAGCCGAAGCCCAAGGCGCCTGCGAAGAAGTAAGCCCGCCGCCATCAGGCGGAGGATCGGGGTCGCCTCCGCAGAAACACCGCAGGCTCGCGAAGGTTGCGAAAACGTGACGTCGGCGATGAATTATATCTCCGTTTATCTTTGGAAAGAAAAGGGCTCTCCGCAGGATGGATGAAGATGCGCATCCTACCCTTCCTGCTTTGGAGCTGCCTCCTAGCCGCGGCCGAACCCTCCGTGAACCCGCCCGCCAAATCAGGGCTCCTCGACAGCATCGCCGAATCGGCCAAGGCTTCCGACGAGGCCCTCGACGGCGGCTCGACCATCGGCCTGATCCCCGTCGGCAGCCCGGCCGCCCAGAAAGTGCTGACGCAGTATTTCCAAGGCTTCTTCCGCGACAACGCGGTCAATTATCCGAACAAGATTCCGCCTTCCTCCGAAAAGGCCATCGCCAGGATCGGCGAACTCAAGGGCACCGGCGCCACCCACGTCGTGGCGGTGTACCATGAAAACGGCGAAGAGAGCGACTTCGTGCGCCTGATCGCCATCGGCGACTTCCCGTCGACGATGCTCGCCAAGATGGAAGCCGACGGGCTCGGCCATCGCGGGACGGAAGGCTCCTTCGAGATCCTCGCGTTCAAGGACGGCAAGGAGCTGCCGGCCACGGCCGCCCTGCCGCCCCTGCCGGTCGCCAGGATCTCCCTGATGGCCGCCCAGCTGGCCAAGGAGAACGACTGCGCCGTCGACATCATCCCCCTCAGGCGCAACGACGCGAACGGCAGCTACGACGAAGCCCTGCGGGAAGCCTTCGCCGAAGACGGCCAGGCCCCGGGCACCGCCACGGTGCCGCGCAGGGCCGGCCAGCTGGGGGCCAGTTTCCCGCAGCTCATCAGCCTGGGCGCCAGCCATGCGATGGTGATCGCCTTCCAGAACGCCAAGGGAGCCGACATCGTCCTGGTGCTCGCCAAGGGTGCGTTCACACCGGAAAACCAGGCCAAGGCCAAGGCCGAACTCGGCGCACGCAACGCCTCGGACAACACGGTCACGCTTGCCCGCTTCGTCGACGGAGAAGAGCGTGGCGCCGGCGAGCCCGGCGCTCCGGGAGAGAAGAAAGCGGAGAAACGCTTCAAGAAATAACCCCATGTCGAAGACGCCCGAAGAGATCGCGTGGCTGCCCGCGCCGGAGGACAAGAACTACCCGGCGGCGCTTTCCTACCTTTCCCTGCTCTACCCGGAGAAGGACGCCGCGACGCTCGTGGCCAAGCTCCGCAAGGCGAAGGTGACGCAGTTCAAGGCCAAGGATATCTTCCGCGCGTCGCAGCTCTCCCTCCTGGGCGTGAGCAACTCGCACGTGAAGAAGGACCAGAAGAAGATCCGCAAGGGCATCCACCTCTCGCCCCTCCTGCTGGTCCGCGACCCGGCGCACGGCAAGGTCGTCATCGCCGACGGCTACCATCGTCTCTGCGCGATCTACCAGCACCACGAGGACATCTGGATCCGCTGCAAGATCGTCTGAGGAGGCTCAGCGCTTGCCAAGCATCGGCGCATCGGCCGGCTTCCAGCCTCCGCCGATGGCCTTCACCAAGGCGACGGTGGAGTTGAGGCGCAGGTTCTGGAGCTGGGCGGCGGACAGCTCGGCGGAAAGCAGCGTACGCTGGGCGTCCATGAGCTGGTAATACGGGGTCAGGCCGCTGCGGTACTGCATCTCCACGAGACGGGCGGTCTCGCGGGCCGAAGCCACCATGCGAGCCTGGGATTCGGCGGTGGCGACGCGATTGCCGAGGTCGTTGAGGATATCCTCGGTCTCCCGGAAGGCGTTGAGCACCGCGGCGCGATAATTGGCCAAGGCTTCGGCGTAACGCTGCCTGGCACCCTCGAGGGAGGCGTCCAGCTTGCCGCCTTGGAAGAGAGGGATGTACAGGCTCGGACCGGCGGACCACACCCGGCTCTGCCAATCGACCACCTTGGAGGCGTCGATCGTCGAGAAGCCGGCGGAGCCCGTCAGCGTGAGGCGCGGATAATAATCCGCCTTGGCCTGTCCGACGTCGGCGTTGGCGGCGATCAGGCGATGCTCCGCCGCGGCGACGTCCGGACGCCGGCCCAGGAGCTCCGAAGGCAGGCCGGCGGGCACGACGGGCACGACGGTGGTGAGGGGCTTGGCGGGGATCGAAAGCTCCGAGGGGGCGCGGCCGGTGAGGACGGCGAGGGCGTGCTCCACGTTGACGCGTTGGCGGCGGACTTCGTTGAGCTGCCCGGTCGTGGCCTCGACCTGCGTCTTGGCCTGCAGGAGGTCGGTCTGCGGCACGAGGCCGGCCTTGACCTGCTTGCCCACGAGTTCGACCTGATGCTGGTAGAGCTCGAGGCTCTTGGCCAGCATCGCGGCCTGGGTGTCGAGTCCGCGGAGGTTGAAGTAGTCCTGGGCGACGTTGGCCTCGACGGTCTGCATCACGACCGCGAACTCGCTCGCGGAAAGCTTCACCGACTCGTCGGCCGATTCGCTCAGGCGACGGACGCGACCCCAGACATCGACCTCGTAGCTCAGTTCCAACGGGACCGAATAGGATGTCTGCGTCCGGCTGGCCGAACCGGAAGTATCCGAGGTACGGCTGCGGGTCAGCGAAGGGTCGGCGCTGAGCGAAGGCCAGAAGCCGGCCGAAGCCGCGTCGCTGAGGGCCTTGGCCTGCCCCACGCGCGCGAAGGCCGCGCCAAGGTCGAGATTGGCCTTGAGGGCGTCGGCTTCCAAGGCGTCGAGCTCGGCGTCGCCGAAGACGGACCACCAATTGGCGCCCAAAGCCGGCGATCCCTTATAAGGGCCGGTCAGCTCGCGGAAGGCGGACGAGACGGGGACCTCGGGGCGGACATAATCGGGGCCGACCGCGCAGGCGGACAGGCCGAGCAGCGCCACGACGCCGAGGAGGCGCGCAGGAGAATCGGCAAGGAGGGGCTTCATGGCGGCTGAGGATAGGAAGTTCAAGGGGCGGGGGTTGGCAACGTCGCAACAGCGGCCCGGCGACGCAGGGTCCACTGACGGAGACGGTCGAAATAAAGGTACACGACAGGGGTCGTATAAAGGGTCAGCAACTGGCTCACCAGCAGGCCGCCGACGATGGCGATGCCCAACGGACGACGCAGTTCGGACCCTTCCCCGAAGCCGATCGCCAACGGCAAGGCCCCGAAGAGCGCCGCCAAGGTGGTCATCATGATCGGACGGAAACGCAGCTGGCACGCCTCGAAGATGGCCTGTCCGGCCGCGACTCCCCGCGTCCGCTCGGCCTCGATGGCGAAGTCGATCATCATGATCGCGTTCTTCTTCACGATGCCGATGAGGAGCAGCACGCCGATCAGCGCGATGATGCTGAACTCCATGCCCATCACCATGAGCGCGACCAGGGCGCCGATGCCGGCCGAGGGCAATGTCGACAGGATCGTGATCGGGTGGACGTAGCTCTCGTAGAGGATGCCGAGGATGACGTACATCGCCAGGACCGCCCCTAAGATCAGGTAGGGCTGGTTGTTCAGGGACTCCTGGAACATCTTCGCCGTGCCCTGGAAGCCGCCCTGCACCGCCGTGGGCACGCCGATCTCGCCCATCGCGCGCCGGATCGCGACGTCGGCGTCGTTGAGCATGAAGCCCGGGGCGAGGTTGAACGAGATCGTGGTGGCCACGAACTGGGACTGGTGGTTGACGCTCAGCGGCGCGTTCGCCGGCTCGTAGCGGGCGAAGGTCGTCAGCGGCACGCGCTTGCCGGCCGACGTCACCACGAAGATGTCGCGCAACGATTCCGGGCTCAGCGTGCGGGCGGAGCTGACCTCCATGATCACGCGATACTGGTTCAGCGACTTGAAGAGCAGCGCGATGGACTCCTGGCCGAAGGCGTCGTACAGGGTCCGGTTGGCGACGTCGACGCTCACGCCGAGGGCGGCCATCTTGTCGCGGTCGTAGGTGACGTAGGTCTGCAGACCGCGGTTCTGGGAGTCGGTGTTGACGTCGGTGAGCTCGGGCAGCCCAGCCATGGCCGCCTGCACCTTGGGCACCCAGGCGTTGAGCAAGGCGAGGTCGTCGGACTGCAGCGTGAACTGATAGGTGGAGGCGCTGGACCGGCCGCCGATGCGGATGTCCTGCCCCGACTGGAGGAACAGGCGGGCGCCGGTGACGCGCGCGGTCTTGATCCGGAGCCGGGCGATGATCTGCTCCGCGGACTCGTCGCGCTCGGCCAACGGCTTGAGCAGCACGTAGAGACGGGCGGAATTGATCGGGCCGCCCCGGCCCCCGCCGATGGAGGCGCTCACGGCCGCCACGGTGGGTTCCGCCTGCACGATCTCGGCGATCCTCATCATCTTTTCGTCCATCTCCCGGAACGAGATGCTCTGGTCGGCGTCGATGTTGCCCATCAGGAAACCGGTGTCCTGCTGGGGGAAGAATCCCTTGGGGATGTTCAGGTACAGCACGACGTTCAGGGCGACCGTCGCGAGCAGCGCCACGAGCACCACGAAACCGTGGTCGAGCACCCAGCGGAGCGAACGGCGATAACCCGCCAGCAGCCACCCGAAGAAACGGTCGACGTAGCCCGGCCTGAGGTCGGCCACATGCTTGCGCAGCAGGCGGGAGCACATCATCGGGGTCGTGCTGAGCGAGATGACCAGGGAGACCGCGATGGCCACCGAGAGCGTGATGGCGAACTCCCGGAACAGGCGTCCCACGAGCCCGCCCATGAGCAGGATCGGGATGAAGACGGCCACCAGCGAGATGCTGATGGAGATGACGGTGAAGCCGACTTCCTTGGCGCCCTGCAAGGCCGCCTCGCGGCGGGGCAGGCCGGCCTCCATGTGGCGCGAGATGTTCTCCAGCACCACGATGGCGTCGTCCACGACGAAGCCCGTCGCGACGGTCAGGGCCATCAGCGTCAGGTTGTTCACCGAGAAGCCGGCCAAGGCCATCACGCCGAACGTGCCGAGGATCGAGACGGGCACGACGACCGCGGGGATCAGGGTGACGCGGATGTCGCGGAGGAATAGGAAGACGACCAACGTCACGAGGACGACGGAAAGGATGAGCGAACGCTCGACCTCCTGCAGCGAGCTGCGGATGGTCACCGAACGGTCGATCGCCGCCGACATCTCCATGCCCTTGGGCATGAGCGCCTGCAGGGCCGGGATCTGCGCCTTGATGCGGTCGACGGTCTCGATGATGTTCGCCCCGGGCTGGCGGGTGACGACGATGATGATGGCGGGCTTGCCGTTCATCATGCCGGCGTTGCGGACGTCTTCCACGGAGTCCGTGACGGTGGCCACGTCCGAGATCATGACGGGGGTGCCGCCGCGGTAGGTGACGACGAGGGGAAGATAGTCCTCGGCCTTCAGGGCCTGGTCGTTCGCGACGACCTGCCAGCGGGCCGAGCCCGCCTCGACGAAGCCCTTGGGCGTGTTGACGTTGGTCGCCGCGATGGTCTTGCGCACGTCCTCCAGCGAGACGCCGTAGGCGCCCAGCTGGGCCGGGTTCACGTTGACGCGCACGGCCGGCAGGGCGCCGCCGCCGACGCTGACGTCCCCCACCCCTTCGATCTGCGCGATCTTCTGGGCGAGCAAGGTCGTCGCGACGTCGTAGATCTGCGGACGCGTATAGTTCTCCGAGGTGACCGCCAGCAGCATGATCGGCGAGTCGGCCGGGTTCAGCTTGCGATAGGAGGGGTTGTTGGTGAGCGCCGAGGGCAGCATCGAACGCGACGCGCTGATCGCCGACTGCACTTCGCGGGCCGCGCCGTTGATGTCGCGGGAAAGGTCGAACTGCAGGATCACCGACGTGTTGCCGCGCGTGCTGCTCGAGGTGATCTCCGTCACGCCGGCGATGCGTCCCAAGGCGCGCTCCAAGGGGGTCGCGACCGTCGCGGCCATGGTCTCGGGGCTGGCCCCGGGCATGGCGGCCGAGACGGCGATGGTGGGGAAATCCACCTGCGGCAAAGGCGAGACCGGCAGGATCCGGAAGGCGGCCAGGCCCGACAAGGCCACCGCGATCGTCAGCAACGTGGTCGCGACGGGCCGGCGGATGAAGAACGCGGACAGGTTCACGGCTGGGCGACGGGCG
Organism: uncultured Opitutia bacterium; assembly: GCA_903913915.1. Classification (GTDB taxonomy): domain Bacteria; phylum Verrucomicrobiota; class Verrucomicrobiia; order Opitutales; family UBA953; genus UBA953. Next base: position 16,840 of record CAIWNE010000072.1, on the reverse strand, counting down.
CCACCTCGGCCGACCCTGCGGCCGGGCGGCGGCGGTTGAGGCGATCAAACCAGAGGTAGATGACCGGCGTGGTGAAGAGGGTCAGCACCTGGCTGACGATCAGGCCGCCGACCATGGTGATGCCCAAGGGCTGGCGCATCTCGGAACCCATGCCGGAACCCAGCATGAGCGGCAAGGCGCCCAGCAAGGCCGCCATGGTGGTCATGAGGATCGGGCGGAAACGGAGGAGGCAGGCCTGGTAGATCGCCTCCTCGGGCGCGAGGCCCTGCGTGCGTTCGGCGTCCAAGGCGAAGTCCACCATCATGATCGCGTTCTTCTTCACGATGCCGATGAGCAGGATGATGCCGATGATGCCGATGACGTCCAGGTCCGTACGGGAAAGGATGAGCGCCAACAGCGCGCCGACGCCGGCCGACGGGAGGGTCGAGAGGATCGTGACGGGGTGGATGAAGCTCTCGTACAGGACGCCGAGGACGATGTACATGACCACGATCGCCGCGAGGATCAGCCACAGTTCGTTCTTCAGCGCGACCTCGAAGGCCGCCGCGGCGCCCTGGAAGGTGGTGACGATCGACTCGGGCATGCCGAGGTCCTTCTCGGCCTTCTTGATGGCCTTCACGGCGTCGCCCAGCGCGGCGCCTTCGGCGAGGTTGAAGGAGATGCGGGCGCACGGGAACTGGCCCACGCGGGTGATCGAGAGCTGGGCGGGCTGCTCGGTGAACTTGGCCAGGTTGGCGAGCGGCACCTGCGCGCCCGCGGGCGTCGAGACGTAAAGCTTCGACAGGGCCGTCACGCCTTCGCGGAACTCGGGCTTCACCTCGAGGATCACGCGGTACTGGTTCGACTGGGTGAAGATCGTCGAGACGATGCGCTGACCCAGGGCGTCGTAGAGCACCGCGTCGATGTCGGCGACGCTGATGCCGTAGCGGCCGGCGGCGGCGCGGTCGATCTCGACGTACACCTGGCGGCCGTTGGTCTGCAGGTCGGTGGCGACGTCCTTCACCTTCGGCAAGGCCTTGATCTTCTCCATCAGCGAAGGCACCCAGGCGGTCAGGTCGTCCGGCCGCGGGCTCTGCAGCAGGAACTGGTACTGGGTGCGGCTGACGGTGGTGTCGACGGTCATGTCCTGCACCGGCTGGAGGTACAGCGTCACGCCTTCCAGGGCGGCGACGCGCGACTGGAGGCGGGCGGCGATCTCGGGCGCGCGGGCCTTCCGCTGCTCGAGCGGCCGAAGGTTGATGACGATGCGGCCGGAGTTCACCGTGGCGTTGACGCCGTCGACGCCGATGAACGAGGCGAGGCTTTCCACGTCCGGGTCGGCGAGCACGGCGTCCGCCACCTGCTGCTGCTTCGCGGCCATGGCGGCGAAGGAGATGTCCTGACGGGCTTCGGTGACCCCTTGGATGACGCCGGTGTCCTGGGTCGGGAAGAAGCCCTTGGGGATGAAGACGTAGAGCAGCCCGGTCAGGACGAGCGTACCCACGGCCACCCAGAGCGTGGCGCGCTGGCGGGCCAGCACCCAGCGCAGGGCGAGGCCGTAGCGGCGGATGACTTCGTCGAAGAAGCGTCCCAGGGCCTTGCTCCAACGGCTCTCCTCGGCCTCAGGGGCATGCTTCAGCATGCGGCTGCACATCATCGGGGTGAGCGTCAGCGAGATCACCGCGGAGATGAGGATCGAGACCGCCAGGGTGATGGCGAACTCGCGGAAGAGACGGCCCACGACGTCGGCCATGAACAGCAGCGGGATCAGCACCGCGATCAGCGAGAACGTGAGGGAGATGATCGTGAAGCCGATGTCGGCCGAGCCCTTGAGCGAAGCCTCCATGGGGGAGTCGCCCTGCTCGATGTGGCGGGAGATGTTCTCGATCATCACGATGGCGTCGTCGACGACGAAGCCGGTCGCGATGGTCAGCGCCATCAGGGTGAGGTTGTTGATCGAGAAATCGCAGAGGTAGATGACCGCGAAGGTGCCGATCAGCGAGAGCGGCACGGTGATGCCGGGGATGACGGTGGCCGGCACGCTCCGCAGGAAGACGAAGATGACCGCGACGACGAGGAAGACGGAGAGCAGGAGCTCGAGCTGCACGTCCTCGACGGAGGCGCGGATGGTGATGGTGCGGTCGGTGAGCACGGCGACCTTGACGGCTCCCGGGATGGACCCCTGCAGCTGCGGGAGGATCTCCTTGATGCGGTCGACGACGGCGATGACGTTCGCGCCCGGCTGGCGCTGGATGTTCAGGATGACGCCGGGCGTCTGGCCGCCGGGATTATGACCCGCCCACGCGGAAAGATAGACGTTCTCGGCCCCGTCGGACGTATCGGCGACGTCGCTCAGCCGGATCGGCGCCCCGTTCCGGTAGGCGAGGATGACCTTGTCGTAATCGGCGGGCGACTTGAGCTGGTCGTTGGCGTCGATGGTCGACGACTGCTTCAGTCCGTCGAAGCCGCCCTTGGCGCTGTTGGCGTTGGCGCCGACCAGCGCGAGACGCACGGCCTCGAGGTTGAGGCCATAGGAGGCGAGCGCGGTCGGGTTGACCTTCACGCGCACGGCGGGACGCTGGCCACCGGCGATGCTGACCATGCCGACGCCGGAGACCTGCGAGATCTTCTGCGCGAGGCGCGTGTCGACGAGGTCGGCGATCTTCGGGAGCGGCAGCGACTCCGACGTGACGGCGAGCGTCATGATCGGGGCGTCGGCGGGGTTCACCTTGCTGTAGATGGGCGGGGTCGGCAGGCCGGGCGGCAGATAGGCTCCCGCTTCGTTGATGGCCGCCTGCACCTGCTGTTCGGCGACGTCGAGCGAGATGGCCAGGTCGAACTGCAAGGTGACCGAGGTCGAGCCGGCCGAGCTGGTCGACGTCATCTGCGTCAGGCCGGGCATCTGGCCGAGCTTGCGCTCGAGCGGGGCGGTGACGGAGGTGATCATCACCTCGGGGCTGGCGCCGGGATAGGCGGCGGTGACCTGGATCGTCGGGTAGTCGACTTCCGGCAGGGCGGCGACGGAGAGCGCGCGGTAACCGAGGATGCCGCACAGCATCAGCGCCACCATCAGCAGCGTGGTGGCGACGGGCCTCTCGATGAACGGGCGGGAGATGTTCATGTCCCGGCCTTACTTCTGCGGCTTGGCTTCGGGAGAGGCGGGCGGGCCCTTGCGGCGTCCGCTGACGGCCACCTTGGAGCCGCTCTGCAGACGGTCGAGGCCGTCGGCGGCGATCACCTCGCCGGCGGCGACGCCTTCGAGGATCTCGGTGTTCAGTCCGTCGACGGCGCCGGTCCGGACGGTCCGGCGCGTGACGGTTTCGTCCGGATTCACGACGAAGACGAAACGGTCCTTGTCGCTGATCTGGACGGCGGCGGTCGGCGCGAGCAGGACGCCCTTGCGGTTCTCGACGGTCAGGCGGACGTTCACGAACTGGTTCGGGAAAAGGCGGCGGTCGCCGTTGGCGAACTGGGCGCGCAGGCGCAGGGTGCCGGTGCTGGCGTCGATCTGGTTGTCGAGGGCCGAGAGGTCGCCGGTCGCGAGCACCTGCTTGCCGTCGCGGTCGAAGGCCTCGACGCGCAGCACGGAACCCCGGCTGACGGCGTATTGCACGGCGGGGATGTCGCCCTCGGGCACGCCGAACACGACGGAGATGGGCTGCAGCTGGGTGATGACGACGAGCCCGGCCGGATCGTTCTGCGAGACGACGTTGCCGGCGTCCACGGCGCGCAGGCCGACGGAACCGCCGATGGGCGCGACGACATGGCAATAGCCGAGCTGCAGACGCGCGTTGGCGACGGTGCCTTCGTCCGCCTTGACGGTGCCTTCGAGCTGGGCGACCAGCGCGGTGGCCGAGTCGAGCTGCTGACGCGTCACGGCCTCGGCGGCGTCCTGGTAGCGCCGGAGATCAAGCTTGGCGTTGGCCAAGGCGGCGCGGTCGCGGGCGAGCTGACCTTCGGCCTGCTGGAGCTGCACCTCGAAGGGACGGGGGTCGATCTCGGCCAGAGGGTCGCCGGCCTTGACGGCCTGTCCCTCGGTGAAGCGGACCTCCATCAGCTGGCCTTCGACGCGCGGACGGACGGTGACGGTATTCAAGGCCTTGACGAGCCCGAGGGCGGAGACGCGGATCTCGAGGTCGCCGGGCGCGACGGTCGCGGTGCTGATCGAGGTAGGCAGGATCAGGCGGCCCTTCCCTCCTTTGCCGTTGCCGGGGGCCCCGCCCGCCGGCTTAGGGGCGTCCGCACCTTGGCCATGGACGGCGGAGAGCATGCCGGAAAGGGCCAGCAAGGCGCAGGGGAAAAGACGAGGGAAGGACATAAGGAAGGCTGTTGAGATGACCCCACCGGAACCTCATGGTTCCAGCCGGAAACGGGGTCCCGCAGACTGCGTCCTCGGTCGCCTCCTGTCAAAGCATCAACCGAGGCTTAAAGTAACGTTAAGACGCCGAAAAACAGGCTCCGGACGTCATGCGCCGACGGCCGAACGGACGCGGCCGAGGGCGGCGGACTGACGTTCGCGGAGGACGGCCTGGGCCTTGGCGACCTTGGCCTTGGCGGCGGCCGAATCCTTGGCCATGGCGAGCACGGCCGGCACGATGCCCGCGAGCTGAGTCTCGTCGTCGAGGTCGAACAGCCATTCATGCAGGCCGATGTCCTTCCACATGTTGCCCTTGGAAGTCTGCTCGGCCCAGCGGCACACGATGGCGGGCACGCCGTTGCCGACGCACATGATGGGCGAGTGCATCTCGTTGCCGAAGAGCCCGGCGCTCCGGACATAGACGCTCAAAGCCTCGTCGGTCAGCCAGTAATCCTGACGCCATACCACGCGGTCCTTGATGTCGTCGGGCAGGGGGTCGAAGAGGATCTCCTTGCCCAAGGCCATCTGGGTGCGGTCCTCGGGGCAGATGAGCACCTTGAGGTCGGTCTGCTTCAGGACCGCGACGATCGCCGCGCGGAGCTGGGCGTGGTCGTGTTCCTTCATCTCGTCGTTGCGCTTCTGCTTCGCCGGGTCGAAGGCGCGTTCCTTGTGGATCGTCCAATAAGGCGTGTTACGATAACGCGGGATGCAGCAGAGGAACTTGCCGTGCTCGAGGCCCCAGCCATGCAGGAAAGCCTCCGCCTTCTCGTCGTCGCGCAGGTCGGTCGCGAACGCGCCGTCTGGGCCGAATTCCATCACCGGGCACTTCACGCCGGCGGCCTTGGCGGCCTCGAGCGAGACCGAATCGCGGAAATAGACGAACCGGGCGCCGTCGAGGATCTCCGCCGTCGCGGGCGAAGGCTTGCCCTGGGTGATGCCGAACACGCCGTAAGGCTTCGGCCCCTGCTTCCGCCACAGCGCGACCTGCTTCTCGCCGACGAGCGAGGGTCCGGAACCATGCAGCAGGAAATCGTTCTCGGCGTAGAGCTTCGCGACGTCGGCCTTGGTCTCGACGATCTTCAGCTTCGGAAAACGCGCCAGCAGCATCTCCTTGACGCCGTTGTCGACGTTGCTGGGCCAGAGCGTGATCATGGCTTCAGGGAAATGCTTCTCCAGCAGCGCCAGCACGCCGGGCGTGTGCGCGATGTCGCCGATGTTCACCGTCTGCCACGACGAGCGGAGCACGATACGCGGGGCACGCCTGCCTTCGGCCGCGCCAAGGGAAGCCGCGACGGCGGCGACCAGGGCGGATTCCAGGAAACGACGGCGGGAGAGCATGGTCTTGAGGGGCAGGGGGGGGATAGGGGTAGGGATAGGTTGAGTCAAACTACCCTTCCCTGCCGAACAAGACAGTGAGCAAAGGGAGACCGGAAACCGGGAAGGATGCTGCGGATAAAGATCGGGGCTCAGTTCTCAGCTACTGGTACGGGTTCGGGTTCAGGTTTAGGAGCCAGCCCCGGGACCTGCACCTGAACCTGAACACCTGGACCAGAAACCCGACGGCCGAGACCTGAGACCCGAAATAACGCCCCGGCAATCATCCGGTCTCCGGTTTCCCTTTGAGCCGATAAAACAAGGAAGGACAGCAAGTGGTGCTGTCCCTACCAAAATTACCTACCCCTAACCCTATCGGTTAATTCTTCTTCGCGACTTCGCGCTTCGGCAGCATCGCGAGATACTGCTCCTGCGCGGCCTTCACCTTGGCCTTCATCGGCTCGACCTGAGGCGTGAGTTCGGCGTAGGACCGGGCGATCTCCTCGAGGTTCTTGTCGCGTTGCGGGATGTCCTTCTCGGCGGTGAGGATGGCCTTCTCGGCCTTGGCCTTCTCGCTCTTGGCGAGTTCGAGGGCCTTCGCGGCGGACTCGACCAGCAGGCGCTTCGCTTCGACAGGCTTGCCGGCTTCAGCGAGGCGCGCACGGACGGCGACGAGGGATTTCTCCAAGGCGGGCAGGCCGTCCTTGGCCTTCTGGAGGGATGCCTGCAGGGCGGGGAGCTTGGCGGCGTACTCCTTCTCGGCGGCGACGCCCGGGGCGGCCAGCTTCTCACGTTCGACGATGAGCGCCGAACGTTCCTTGGTGATCGCGGCGACGACCAGGCCGGCCGGCGCGACGGCCTTCTCGGCGGCGAGCTGCGCGGCGACCAACGCCTGCTCGGCCGCCTTGGCGGCGACGAGCGCTTTGTCCGCTTCGCCCTGCCTGGACTGGGACGTGGCGAGCAAGTCCTTGGCCTGCGCCACCTGCTGCTCGGTCTGCTTCTTGCGGGCGAAATAACGGAAGGAGAAGACGGCCTTGAATTCGCGGGCCTCGGCGTAGGCCTTTTCGGCGGCGGACAGATTCGCGCCGGCCTGGCTGGCGGCCTCGGCGGCCTTCGCGGCGGCGAGCGCCAAAGCCTTGGACTTCGCGACGCCTTGGGACACGGCGAGCTTGGCGGCCTCGGCGGCCTTCTTGAGTTCGTCGACCTTCGCGGTGGCCTCGTTGAGGCGCGCCCGCAGCGGGGTGGTGTATTTTTCCCGATATGCGGCGACCGCGGCGTTGGCCACGGTGACGACGGCATCGCGATCCTGCCCGAGCCGGACGATGGCTTCGGACTGGGCGTCGATGAGCTTCTGCTGGGCCTCGATCTTGCCGAGGGCCTCGGCTTCTTCGAGACGCAGGGGCGAAAGGGCCTTGTCGAGCGCGGCGAACTCGGCCTTGAGCGTCTCGAGCGCGGCCTGCTGCTTCGGGATCTGCTGCTCGTTCTGCTCGACGGTCCGCTTCGAGGACGCGATGCGCGCGGCATCGGCTACCTTGGCGGCCTCGTTGTCCGCCTTGGCGGCGACGAGGTCGGCGATGTCCTGCTCGAGCTTGGCGAGCTTGTCCTGCTCGGTGAGCACGCCGACGTTGAACTGGGCGGCCTTCAGGCAGACGATGCGTTCGCGATGGGCGGCGGTCTCGGCGACGATGTCCCGGACCTTGGACTGGGCGGCGGCGACGTCGGCCCTGGCCTTCGTGAGCTCGGCTTCGGCGGCACGGAAAGCGACGGCTTCGGGCCTCACCTTGGCGATTTCCTTGGCGAGATAAGCCAGCCCTCCGCGCTGCTCGACGATCGCCTTGGCGGCCTTGTCCTTCTCCGCAGGCGTCTTCGCCTTGGCGGCCATACCCTGCCAATAGGTCAGACCCTTGGAGACTTCGGCCTGCTTGGCCTCGTGTTCGGCGAGCTTCTTCGAGGCAGGTTCGCCGGCAGCCTTCACCTTGGCCAGCGCGGCTTCGGCGGCGGGTACGCGGGCCTCGGCGGCCTTGATGGCGGCCTCGGCGGGCGAGAGCGAAGGCTCGAGTTCGGCGAGGCGTTTCTCGGCGGCGGCCAGACGGTCGGCGATCTTCGGAGGATTGCTGGAGACCTGCGTGAGCTCGCGGCCCGAAGCGAAATCGAACATCCGGACCTCGCCCAGCCAGTTGCCGGTCACGTAGGTCTTGGAGTCGTACAAGGCGACGACCTTCGAGACGGCGTCCGGCTGCAGGATGTCCTGGGCGCGCTCGATGCGGGTACCGTTGATGTCCCACATCGCGACGCGGCCGTCGGAACCGCAGGAAAGGATCTTCCCGTCCGGCGTGAAGGCGACGGACTGGACCTTGCCGTGGGCGCCCCAGTTGCCGACGCGCTTTCCGGTCTTCATCTCCCAGGTGGAGATGGTCCCGTCGGCCGAGCAGCTGACGAGGATGTTGGAGTCGGCCCGCCAGGCGAGGTCGGTGACCGCCCCTCCGTGCTGTCCGAGGTTGTAGAATTCGCCGCCGTTCTCGGCCTCCCAGACCATCACGTTGCCGTTGCGGTCGGAGGTGGCGAGCAGGATGCCGTCGGGACTGAACTGCGCGCCCGTCACCCACTCGGTGTGCTTCGAGATGAGGTACAGCTGCTCGCCCGTCGCGACGTCGAAGCACTTCACCTTCTTGGCGTTCGTCGCGATGACGACCTTGCGGTGGTCGGGAGAGATGTCGGCCGACATCACCTGGTCGAACTCCTTGCCGAGCTCGGCGACGCGCTTGCCGGTCTTGACGTCCCAGACGATGGCATGGCCGAGCTTGCCGCCGCGACCGCCGCCCATGACGAGCAGCGAACCGTTCGCGCTGAACTTCAGCGAACGGGCGTAACCTTCGGGATAAGGCAGGATGCCCGCGAGCTCACGCGAATCGGTGTCGTAGAGCAGGATCTGCTTCTGGCCGGCGACGGCGAGGAGCGAGGTCCACGGGCTGGCAGCCATCGCGGTCACGGCCGAGGTGCGAGGGGTCACGACGACGGGCTCGAGGAGCACGTTCTCCGGACGCGCGACCGGGCCGGTCGGCTTGCCCGCGCCGCCCGCGAAAGTCAGGTCGACCTTGGGCCTGTTGGATTTCTTCGCGACGCTGCCTTTGGCCTGCAGGACGCCGCCGGCGATCCACTTGGAAAGCAGCGCGAGGTCCTTGGCTTCGAGGGGCGCCCCTTCCGGCGGCATGAAGGGCTCTTCCTTCTTGGCGCTGCACGTCCAGAGGCGGCTCGCCTGCGGATTGCCCGCGTCGACGACCGCGCCGCCGCTCCCGCCGTTCATGAGGCCGGAGTAGCTCGTCAGCTCGAGGCCGCCCTTCTTCTTGTCGGGATTGTGGCAGGAGAAGCACTTGTTCTCGAGCAGGGGACGGATATGGTCGTCGTACGTCAGCTTCTCGTTCTCCTGGGCCCAGGAGGCGGTCGCGGCGAGGCTCGCCGCCAGGATCAGGCAACGGCGGTTCAGCCAGCGGAAACTCGGGAAGACGGCGGACATGCGGACGGGCGGATCAGTGGTTGAAGTAGAACTCCTTCGAGTTCATCAGCGCCCAGAAGGCGTCCTCGAGGACCACCTGGCGGCTGGCGGGGTCGGCGGCGATCGCCGCGGCGATCGACTTGGATTCGGCGGCGGACGGCACGCGTCCGAAGACGCGCAGGAAGAGCTCGGTGACGATCTCGTCGTCCTTCTTGCCGGCGGCGATCATCTTCTCGACCACCTGCCCGCGACGGATGCGGTCGTTGACCGCGTCGCCGTTCATGAGGTGCAGGGCCTGCGACAGGTTCGGATCCGTCTTCACCTCGGTCGAGGCGACCGACTCGCGCTTCGAGCGGCCGAAGGTCGTCAGGAAATAGTTCGTGACGGCGCCGTCGGCGATCTGCACCGCGCGGGCGCCCACGGGGAGGCCCTGGAACTTGTTCGGGGTCTCGGTGATCTGCGAGATGGCGTCGAGCAGCACCTCGGCGCGGACGCGGCGGACCTGCGCGCGGGCGAAGTTCACCTTGTCGTCGGCGTTGGTCTCGTTGGTCTTCGAGCTGCGCTGGTAGGCCGCCGAGGCGGTGATGTCGCGGACGAGCTTGCGCACGTCGTACTTGTACTCGGTCAGGTGGGAGGCCAGCTGGTCGAGCAGCTCGGTGTTGGAAGGCGGGTTCGAGACGCGCACGTCGTCGACGGGATCCACGACGCCGACGCCCAGGAAGTGGGCCCAGACGATGTTCGCGATGTTGCGGGCGAAGAACGGATTGCGCGGGGAGGCCAGCCATTCGGCCATGACGCGGCGGCGGTCCTCGCCGGGCTTGATGTCAGGTTCCTCGCCGCCGAGGAACTTCGGCTTCACGTTCTTCTTGGTCAGGAAGTGCTGCGTCTCGCCGCCCTTGCTGTTGTAGACGATGACTTCCTGGGGGTCGTCCGTGTTCTTGCGGCCGATCTGCGCGAAGAACGCGTTGAAGCCGTAGTAGTCGTTCATGGTCCAGCGGTCGAACGGATGGTTGTGGCACTGGGCGCACTGGATGCGCATGCCCATGAAGACCTGGGCGACGTTCTCGGACAGCTTGAGGCGGTCGAGCTCGCTCTGGTAGTAGTTCACCGCGGGGACGGACACGGTGCCGCCGCTGGCCGAGAGCAGGTCGACGACGATCTCGTTGATCGGCCGGTTCTTGCCGATCTCGTCGGCGAGCCAGTTGTAATACAGGAGCGCGTTCTTGTAGAAGGGCGGCGCGTTGTTGCCCTGGTTGATGCCGGAGCGGATCTGGAGCAGCTCGGCCCACTTCATCACCCAGAGCTCGGTGAACTCCTTGCGCTGCAGGAGGGCTTCGACGAGCTGGGCGCGCTTGTCCGGACGCTTGTCCGCGACGAACGCCTGGAGCTCGGCGGGCTTGGGATAGAGGCCCACGACGTCGATGTACACGCGGCGGACGAACTCCTCGTCGGTACAGACGCCGGAAGGCACGATGCGCAGGCGGTGCAGACGCTCGTTGACGGCCTTGTCCACATAATTGACCTCGGCGACCTGCGGGCGTTCGTAGACGAGCCCCTTGGGGATGACGATGACCTGGGCGGTCACGCTGAAGACGTTGAAGCGGGCCAGCATGAAGGCGGCGCCGCGTTCGCCGGACTTCACGACGCCGTCCTTGCCGATCGAGGCGACGGGGTCGTTGTTCGACATGAAGAGCGCGAGGTTGGTCACGTCGCGGTCCGTGCCGTCGGAATAGGTCGCGCGGACGGTGATCTGCTGGGTGGCGTCCTTGCCCTCGAGCACGATCTGTTTCGGGTAGACCTCGATGCCGGTGACCTTGGCGATGTCGGCCGGGTCGTCCTTGGCGCCGTTGCTGATCCATTCGAGGATGGTCTTGTTATACTGCGATTCCTTGTCGTAGAGCTTGTTCCCCGAGTGCGGGACGGCGCCGACGACCTTCTCGACGAGCGTGCTCTCCTCGGGGATGGCGAGGTTGATGCGACGGCCGATCATCTCGCGCGTCAGGCGCACGTAGTCGCCGTCGGGGTCCATGCCGAAGAGCGAGAGGCGGAAGCCGTCCTTGCCGCGGGCCGCGCCGTGGCAGCCGCCGCTGTTGCAGGTGGCGCGCATGAAGACCGGCATGACGTCGAGGCGGAAGGAGACGGGCCGGTCCTTCAGCCCGTCCTTGACGGCGACGGGGATGCGGGCGGTGCGGCCGCCGATGGAGGCGACGACCTCGGTCTTGCCGGCGTCGGCCACGGCGTGCACGGAGTAGCCGTCGAACGCGGCGACCTTCTCGTCGGCGACCTTGAGGTCGGCGAAGGCGGTGACGTCGCGGGTGGTGGCGTCCTTGAAGGTCGCGAAGACGACGATGCGATGGAAGTCGCGCTTGGTCTCGAGGCTGAGGGACTCGGGGAAGATCTCGAGCTTCTCGAGCGTCGTGAGCTTCTGGGCGAGGTCGGCCTTGGCGGCTTCCTTGGCCTTGTCCTTGGCGACGAGCGTCACGCCCGCGGGCCAGACGGCGCCTTCGGCGACCCAGCGGCGGATGACGTCGATCTCGTTAGCCGGCAGCGGTCCGCCCTTGGGCGGCATGATGTCCTCATGGTCCTTCGGAAGGGTGAGACGCCTGACGAGTTCGCTCTGGGCGGCGTCGACGCCGATCAGGGCACGGCCGCTCTCGCCGCCCTTGAGGAAGGCCTCGCGCGACGTCATGAGCAGCTTTCCCTTGGTCTTGTCGGGATTGTGGCATTCCAGGCACTTGCCCTCGAAGATCGCGCGGACCTCGTCGAAGGCGACAGGGGCGGCGGAGAGGAGCGTCGTCAGGCCGACGACGAGCAAGGCGAGGAAGGGAAGACGGCGGAAAAGCATGTCAGTAAATCAGTTCTTGGGGGCTTCGGCCTTCTGCTGACGAAGCTGTTCGAGGCGGGAAAGGACGACCGGCGCGGCCGGCGCAGGCGCCGCGGCCTTCGCGGCGGCAGGAGCGGCGGCCTTCGCCACCGGCGCCGGGGCGGCCTTGCGGGCCGGATCGAGACGCAGGATCGAGCCGAGGGCGATCCGGTGCGTGGCGAAGCCCTTACCGACCGGGATCTCGACCTGGACGAACATGTTCGCGGTCTTGCCGACGCGCGACTTCTCGTCGGTCTCGATGGCGAAGCGCAGTTCCTTGGTGTCCTTGGTGACCTTGATCGGGGCGATGCGGATGGTATCCGGGGCGCCGACGAGCTGGGCGACGGCCTCGCCTTCGAACGGACGCTGGACCTCGAAGTTCGTGGTCATCACGCCGGGCGTGCCGATCTCCAGCGCGGTGAGCGGGATCGCGTTGGCGGCGACGTAAGGCGCCTCGGTCGCGAGCTCCGCGAACGGCGAGGCGTTGTACACCCTGCCCTTGCCGGCGTCGGCTTCGCCCTGGACGATGAACTTCCACGGCTTGGCGCTGACGTTGTCGTTGGCGTTGAGCTGGAAGACGCAGTCGGTCGCGCCTTCGCCGATGGTCTGCTCGCCGAGCGAGGAGACTCCGGGCGGCGTCCAGCACATGAAGACGCGGATGGCGCCCTTGAACCCTTCCTTGCGCTTGGCGACCACCTTGAGGTTGAAGACGCCGTTGCGGACGAGGGGCACGGCCGGCTTCTCGATCTCGAGCGAGTAAGGGGCCTCGTCGACCACGGCGACGGGGAGCTGGTCCTCGATGCCCTGGTAGTAGATCACGTTGCCGACGCGGACGATGTCGTAGGTGCGGCGCATCTGGCCGACGATCTTGTTGTTCGGGTCCTTCGGCAGCAGCAGCGGGGTGACGACGGCGCCGCCATGCGGGGCGTCGGCGGCGGCCTCGAGCACGAGCGGCATGCCGGGCTGGTCGCCGGGGGCGGCGTCCTCGAGCAGCTTCACGCCGGCCGGCAGGCCGGGGATGTCGAAACGGTAGTCCCCGTTGACGCCGTTGCGGGTGAAGTTCTCGAGCAGCACCATGCGGCCGCCCTTGGGCACGGCCATGAACTGTCGGTAGCTGGTGTCGTTGACGCTGTATTCCGGCGAGGCGAAGGTCACGCTCGGCTGCGAGGCCACCATCTCGATGCGGTAGACGAAGTTGGGTCCTCCGCGCTCCAGGTGGTCCGTGATGCGGACGGTGTACACGCCGTCGACCGGAGCGGTCAGCTTGAAACGGGAGTCGAGTCGACGCATGCCGCCGCCGTCGTCGTTGGCGACGAGCGAGGCGCCCTTGGGCGTGAAGACGCTGACGACGGGGTCGAGGGGCGAGCCCAGGGCCTGCGCGAGGCCGCGGCATTCGAAGACCTGGCCCTTCTTGAGCGGCACCCGGAAGTAGTCGACGTCGCCCGGCTTCTCGATGATGCCGTTCAGCGCATAGGCGTCGGCGGCGACGGCGAGGGTTCCGGTCTCGGGGGTGTTGTTCGGCTCGACCTCGAGCGTGTTCTCGATGGTCGAGAGCCGGAAGGTGTTGCCCGAAGGAGCCGGACGCTGGGTCTTGGGATAGAGGACGAAGTCTGCGTCGTTCGTCGTCGGCAGGACGGTCTCCTCGGCGAAGGAGTCGTGCGCCTCGAGGAAGCGGACGGTCAGCCTCGAGCCGAGCTTGCCGCCGGCGGGGTAGATGGCGTCGGGACGACGGAAATCGCCCACGTGGAGCCGGTAGTAGGAATTGTTCGAACCGCGGTAGGAGGACTCGCGGACCATGACGTAATACACGCCGTCGTATTCGGCCGTGAAGGAGCAGTAGCCGTCCTGACGGTAGAGGATCGTGTCGTCGGAGAAGGCCTTCTCGAACTTGTCCTTGTCGATGATCGCAACGTAAGGGTCGAACATGCCGCCGGGAATCGTGGCGAGACGCAGCCCGTCGACCTGGACGCCGATGCGCTGGCCCTTCTTGACGGTGAGCTTGTAGTAGTCGACGTCTTCCGGGAGCACGACGCCTTCGATGGTCTGGTTCAGCTCGATCGGCTGGGCGGTGGCGAAGTCGTTGTTCGGCTCCTTCTCCTCGACGTTCGGGAAGGGACTCGCGAAGAACTGGCGCATGTGCGAGATGCCCGACTTCGTGCGGACGCGCATGACGTGGTTGCCGGCCTGGACCTCCTTGCCGATCGAAAGCGTGAGCTCGACCTTGCCCGGCGTGCGGCTCTCGACGCTCTTCACCTTGAAGCCGGGCGTGTAGAACATCAGGTCCTCGAAATCTTCCAGACGCGTGCCGGTGATGGTCAGCTTCAGCTCGCTGCCGATCTGGCCGCCATGCGGCTTCAGCGTCGACATCTCGGGATAGGCCGCCCACGCGATGAGCGGGGCGAGCAGGAACGCGGCGAGGAGACGGGACTTCATAAGGCGGTTCGGCGGGGCGCGGCCCGTCCGTCGCGCCGGGTCGGCGGACGGAACGGAGTCAGGCGCCGGTTCAGGCGAGCCAGTCGGTCATCACGCGACCGCCGTTGACGATGTCGACCGGACGGCCGCCGTCGGACACGATGCGCTTCTCGGCGTTGATGCCGAGGACGCGGTACATGGTCTTGGCCAGGTCCTCCGGGCCGACCGCGTCGCGGTCGGGTTCGCCGCCGAGGGCGTCGGAGGCGCCGTGGATGTAGCCTTCCTTCATGCCGCCGCCGGCCATGGCGACGGAGAAGACGCGCGGCCAGTGGTCGCGGCCGTTGGTGCTGTTGATCTTCGGCGTGCGGCCGAACTCGGAGCTGACCATGACGAGCGTGCGCTTGAGCATGCCGCGGTCCTGGAGGTCGGTGATGAGGCGGGCAAAGGCCTGGTCGAACTGCGGGGCCTGGCCGTCGAAGGCGCCCTTGATGTTCGAGTGGTGGTCCCAGCCGCCGAAGGTGACGGAGACCATGCGGACGCCGGCCTCGACGAGGCGACGGGCGAGGAGGAAACGCTGGCCGGCGGTGTTGCGGCCGTATTCGTCGCGCAGCTTGTCGGACTCCTTGGAGAGGTCGAAGGCCTCGCGGGCCTTGGCGCTGCTGACGAGGCCGTAGGCGGCCTGCTGGAAGCTGTCCATGGCGCCGATGGCGTCCGACTTCTCGGTGGCGCGGAAATGCTCGTCGACGGCGGCCAGCATGCTGCGGCGGCGGTCGAAACGCTGCGTGGTCACGTCCTTGGGGGCGAGGAGGTCGCGGACGGCGAAACCCTTGTCGGCCGGGTCGCTGCCGAGCGCGAAGGGACCGTAGGCGCTGCTCATGTAGCCCGTGCCCTGCTCCGGGATGCTCTGGCTCGGGACGACGACGTAAGGCGGCAGGTTGTTGCGGCTGCCCTGCTCGTGCGAGATGATCGAACCGTAGCTGGGGAACCTGATCGCGGGGCTCTGGCGGTAGCCGGTGAAAATGTTGTGCGTGCCTCGCTCGTGGGCCGCCTCGCCGTGCGTCATCGAGCGGACGACGGTGAGCTTGTTCATGATCTTCGCGATGTTGACGAACTTCTCGCCGACGTACTCGCCGGGGATGGAGGTCTTGATCGGCGTGTACGGACCGCGGTAGTCGGGCGAGGCGAAGGGCTTCGGATCCCAGGACTCATGCTGCGCCATGCCGCCGGGCAGGTAGATGTGGATGACCGAGTCGGCCATCGCGTTGAAGGACTCGACCTTCGGCATCTCGATCGCCTGGAGGCGCAGCATCTGCGGCAGGCTCAGGCCGAGCGTGCCGACCATGCCGATGTGCATGAAGTCGCGGCGGCTCAGCGCGGAGAGGATGTCGGGGTGATTCCCTTCACAATTGCGATGGAGTTTCATGGGTCTGACGGGGTTGCCTTTGAGACAGTTGGATGAACGGCAGGTTGCGAATAAATACGCATTTTTCACCTATAAGGAGGGAATCGGCGCAAACGACTGATAATAATCTTATAAACCTTTATATGATCGTTTTGGTCCAATCCACCCTTTGACAGCCCGCGGCGGGCGGCATAAAAGACCCCACCCCGCCCTCTTTTCCATGAACACCTCCCCCGACGCCGAGGAACCCAAGACCCTGACCTGGGGCTTCCGGCTCATCCTGATCGCCTCGGCGCTCTTCATCGCCGGCTGCTCGGCGTTCTTCTCCGTGCGCGGGCTCGGCCTCCTCTTCGTCGGCTCCGAGATCCCCGTGATGGTCATGGCCGCCTCCCTCGAGGTCGGCAAGCTCGTCGCGGCGTCGTTCCTCTACCGCTACTGGGACCGCATCAACGGGGCGATGCGCTTCTACCTGACGCTCGCGGTCGTGCTGCTCATCGGCATCACCTCGCTCGGCAACTACGGCTACCTCGCCCGCGCCTACGAGAAGACCACGACGCAGATCCAGCGCAACGAGCTCGAGATCTCGGCGATCGAGAAGGAGGTCGTCGACGTCCAGCGACGCATCGACGACTCGCGCGGCCGCAACAACCGCCTCAGCACCGCCAGCCGCGAGGACCTCGTCAAGGCGCAGACCCGCCTGACGCAGGCCAACGACGGGCTCGCCGCCTCCCTCGTCCGCCTGCAGGAAAGACGCCGCGCGATCGACGCCCGCCGCGCCGCCGACGTCACCGCCCCGACGCAGCGCGCCGGCCTGCGCTCCGCGACGCTCGCCAAATCCATCGCCGCCGAGGAGGCGAACGTCGCCGTGCTCAACGAACGCATCAAGGTGCTCGACCAGGCCGTCGCGGCCTACACGGCGCAGGGCACGACCAGCCAGGTCCTCTTCTTCGACAAGGACAACGTGCGCAAGGGCCAGGAACTGCGCGCGGAGCAGAAGCCCGAGCGCGACGCGATCACGGG
>CAIWNE010000071.1 GCA_903913915.1 uncultured Opitutia bacterium | reverse complement strand
GGCTCCCGACTGCCGAGACCCGGGACCTGAAAATGGATGACCCCCAGCCAATCATCCGGTTTCCGGTCTCCCTTGAATTTAGCCTGACTGCTCCTCCCTCTGAGCCTCCGAGCCTCTGGTCAACTCAGCCTCTCATTGGTCTCTCCCTCGCCCCCTGAATTAGTTGCGCCTCCTTTACTTCCATCAGCATTTCGCGACCCCGCAGGGTTCGACCGGCACGCGCTCGTATGAGTTCGCGCGGGCGCTGGTCGCGCGCGGGCATCAGGTGACGATGGTCTGCGGCGCGCACAAGCTCAGCGGACTGGACCTGCCATACGATGCCGCCCGCGGCTGGCATCGCGGCGACGTCGACGGGATCGACGTCATCTCGCTGCCGCTGGCCTATTCGAACCAGGACTCGCTGCTCCGCCGCGGCTTCGCCTACGTCCGCTTCGCCCTCCGGTCCGTCCGCCTCGCCCTCGAGCTGCCGTGCGACCTTGTCTTCGCGACCTCGACGCCGATCACCGCCGTCATCCCCGGCCTCGCCGCCCGCTGGCTGCGCGGCAAGCCGTTCGTCTTCGAAGTCCGCGACCTCTGGCCCGAACTCCCGCGCGCCCTCGGCCTGCGCAACCCGTTCATCCTCGGCGGCATGTCGCTGCTGGAATTCCTCGGCTACCGTTCGGCCGACGCATGCGTGGGCCTTTCGCCCGGCATCGTCGAAGGCATCCGCGCCCGGTCCGATGCGCGCCTGCCGGTCGCGATGATCCCGAACGGCTGCGACCTCGAGGTCTTCCATCCGGCCAAGCGCGCCCGGCTGACCCTGCCGGGCATCGGCCCCGATGATTTCGTCGCCGGCTTCACCGGCGCCCATGGCGTCGCCAACGGACTCGATGCGCTTCTCGAAGTCGGCGCCGAGCTCAAGCGACGCGGTGACACGCGCGTGAAGCTCGTCTTCATCGGCGACGGGAAGGAAAAGGAACGGCTCGCCGCGAAGGCGGCCGCGCTCGGCCTGGCGAACTGCCTCTTCTTCCCGCCCGTCCCCAAGGCCGACCTCGGCCCGATCACGGCGTCGCTCGACTGCGGGCTCATGGTGCTGAAGGACATCCCCGCGTTCTATCGCGGCACTTCGCCCAACAAGTTCTTCGATTACGTCGCCGCCGGACTTCCCGTCATGAACAATTATCCCGGCTGGCTCGCCGGACTCATCGAAGAGCACCGCTGCGGCGTCGTCGTCCCGCCCGGCGACGTCGCCGCCTTCGCCGACGCTCTCCAGCGTCTCGCCGCCGACCCGGCGGCCTGCCGCGCGATGGGCGCCGCCGCCCGCTCGCTCGCGGAGAAGGAATTCGCCCGCCCGCTGCTCGCCGACCGTTTCATCGCCACGCTCGAGGCCCACGCCGAGGCCTGACCGCATGCCCTTGTCCGCCGCTTTCTCCGCCGAAGCCCGCATCGTCACCGACGTCGCGGAATGGACCGCCTTGCTCGAAGGCCCGTTCCGCGACACCGCCGACATCTATCATCAGCCGGCCTTCGTCGGCTTGGAGGCGCGCCGCATCGGAGCCGAGCCGGGCTTGGTCGTCGTCGAGGCGGGCGGGCATATGGCCGCCATCTCGTTGCTCTTCCGGCCGATTGCCGGCCACCCTGAGCTCTGCGACGCCACCTGCGTCTATGGCTATAACGGCCTGTTGTTTTCCGGCCCGGCGACCGAAGCGGCGCCCCGGGCGGCGATCGAGGCGATCGAGCGGGTGCTCTATCTCCGCGGCTGCGTGGCGATCTTCAATCGGAGCCACCCGCTTCGCCCGGCCCAGCTCCCGGGCCGCAAGCTGGCCGGCGAGACCCTGCTCCTCGACCTCGGCGCAGGCCTGGCCGCCTATCAGCAGGGCCTGACCGCCGGGCATGCCTACGACCTGCGTCGTATGCGCGCCGCCGGCCTGCGGGCCGAGCTGGATGAAGCCGGCCGCCACCTGCCGGCGTTCCATGAGATGTATCTTGCGACCATGAGCCGGCTCAGCGCCGCGGAGGGCTATCGTTTCCCGTTCGAGGTCATCCGTGAGCAATTCATGATGCCCTCCAACGCCTCCCAGCTCTGGCTCGCCTGGGACGAAGACCGGCTGGCGGCCGCGGGCTTGTTCTTCCGCGGCCACCACTGCGCGCATTACCATCTTTCGGCCTCCGACCGGCAGGCGAGCCGTCACCCGGCGACCAAGCTCATCCTCGACGCCTTCATCCGTTCCGAGATCGCGTCCGGTCGCCGCGCGTTCCTGCACCTCGGCGGCGGCGTCGGCGGCGCCGTCGATTCGCTCAACCAGTTCAAGCGCGGCTTCGGCGCCAAGCCCGTCCCGTTCCTGCTCACGCGTTGGATCGTCCGTCCGGCCGATTACGACCTGCTCAGCGAAGGTCATGCCGACTCCGGTTACTTCCCTCGCTACCGCAGCCCTAACTGACATGCTCACCCGCGAACAAGCCCTCGCCCTCGTCCTCCGTCGCCTCGCCGCGCTCGGCCGCGAGCTCGGCAAGCCCGCCTTGGAAAAGGCCGACGGTCAGACCCGGCTCTTCGGCGAGGCCGCCGCGCTGGACAGCATCGGGCTCGTCACGCTCATCGCCGACCTCGAGGAAGATATCCGCGTCGCCACCGGCAAGACCGTCACCCTCGCCGACGAAAAAGCCATGAGCCGGCTCACTTCTCCTTTCCGCCGCGTCGATCTGTTGGCGGAGTATGTGGCGGAAGTATCCAGCCGTTAGTTGACCCGTTGATCAGTTGGCCGGTGGGCCAGAGAAATGAGTCGCGAGTTGGTCCGTTGACGAGTCGGCAGGTTGATAAGAGATGCATCGGGTAGGGGCGATGACATCGCATCCGTTCGCTCAAAGGGAGACCGGGAACCGGAAAGAATGCTTCGGCCATAGGTCCCCAGCCAATCCTCCGGTCTCCGGTTCCCCTTTGAGCGCCGTCGCTCTACCAAGAAACATTTCCGGGTCCCAGGTCCCGGCCTTCAGGTCTCTGGTGCGGGTTGTCAGGCACAGGTACGGGTGCAGGGAAATTCAGATCCCGAACCTGTACCCGAACCTGAAGACCTGAACCCGGCTCTCGACGGCTGAGACCTGAGACCCGAAAATGAATGCCCCTCAGCCAATCCTCCGGTCTCCGGTTTCCTTTTGAGCGCCACCGCGCTACCAAGAGACCATCTCAGGTCCCAGGTCTCGGCCTTCAGGTCTCTGGTGCGGGTTATCAGGCACAGGTACGGGTGCGGGAAAATTCAGATCCTGAACCTGCACCCGAACCTGAAGACCTGAACCAGGCTCCCGACGGCCGAGACCCGAGACCTGAAAATGGATGACCCCCAGCTAATCATCGCTGTATCTTAGGTAGGGACGGTTCTCCGAACCGTCCGTTCGGCGGGCTCGGAGAGCCCGCCCTACCTCAAGGCCCTCCAGCTAATCCTCCGGTCTCCGGTTTCCCTCCGAGTTAAGTTCGGCTGCATCTCCCTCCGGCCAACTGGCCAACCGTTCAACAGATCAACTCCTGCGTCGCTCTGAGCCTCCGAGCCTCTGGTCAACTCAGCCTCTCATTGTCCCCCTCTTGCCCCTATAAACAGATGCCCACCGCTCTCATCACCGGTACTTCGCAAGGAGTTGGTCGCGCCCTGGCCGAACGGCTGCTGGCCGAAGGCTGGACCGTGCATGGTTTCGCCCGCGGCGCGCAGACGTTCGCGCACGCCGGCTTCCAGCATCACGTCGTCGACGTCGTCGACGAGGCCGCCGTCCGCGCCGCGGTCGCGACCGTCGCCGCCTCCGGCCGGATCGACCTCCTGGTCAACAACGCCGGCGGCGCCGCGCTCAACGCTTTCCTGCTCACGCCCGGCTCGGTCGCCGAGAGCCTGATGCGCGTCAATTACCTCGGCACGTTCCACTGCCTGCAGGCGGTCGGCAAGGTGATGGTCCGCCAGCGGGCCGGACTCGTCGTCAACCTCACCACCGTCGCCGTCCCTCTCTCCCTCGAAGGCGAAGCCGCCTATGTCGCCAGCAAGGCCGCGGTCGAGGCGCTCACGAAGGTCGCCGCCAAGGAGCTCGCTTCGCAGGGCGTGCGCGTCGTCGCCCTCGGCCTCGGTCCGGTGGACACCCGGCTCACGCGCGCCGTCCCCCATGCCTCGCTCGCCAAGATCAACGAGGCGATCGGCCGCCCGCAGGGCACGACGATGACCCAGGCCGTGGATTTCATTTTCTCGCGGATCCACGATGCCGACCTCAAGTCCGGCAGCGTGGAGTATCTTGGGCAGATTGCCAGTTGACCCGTTGATCAGTTGGCCGGTTGACAAAGGAAGAGACAATCTCAGGTCACAGGTCCCGGCCATCAGGTCTCTGGTGCGGGTTGTCAGGTGCAGGTACGGGTGCGGGAAAATGCAGACCCCGAACCTGTACCCGAACCTGAACACCTGAACCCGGCTCCCGACGGCTGAGACCCGAGACCTGAAAATGGATGCCCCTCAGCCAATCCTCCGGTCTCCGGTTTCTCTTTGAGCGCCACCGCGCTACCAAGAGACATTTCCGGGTCCCAGGTCCCGGCCATCAGG
>CAIWNE010000070.1 GCA_903913915.1 uncultured Opitutia bacterium | reverse complement strand
CGTGTGCTCTTCCGATCTGACCACACCCTCTTCGCCAAGGCCGACGGCCTCGTCAAGTGGGACGCCGAACACCGCCGCGTGGAGATCGTCCCGACGACCTCCACCGCCTGTTCGCTCAAGTAAGCTGAGCGCCAGCCACCCGAGAAGCCGACCACTTGGTCGGCTTCTTTGTTTTACGGAATATGCGACGACCCTCCCCTCCCCGGGAGCGGCCCGGGTCTCATACGGTCCGACCAGCCGGCGCCTAGCCGGCGCGGTGGCGGAGAAGCTCGAGGGTCGAACGGAAGAGAGACCGGGTGGAATCGGCGTACACGGGGTCGCGTACGACGTAGTCGCAGACGTGCTCGATCGCCTGAGGCTCGGCTCCGCAACCACGCAGTTCGACTGCGAGCAGCTGGAGCTTCTCAAGCGACATCAGCACGACGTCGGCTTCGGTTTCCTCGCGGAAACCATATTCGGGATCTTCGTCCATCTCCCGGCGAAGGGTGATGTTCTGGGTGAGGTGCATTGGGGTGCGCCCTGAGAGTAAGCCCGACCTCAGGCCTGCAAAGCCCGACGATGTTAAGATTCCTCAGCCCGAGCGTGCCAACCAGGTGACGGGTCAGGCATCCACCCCGGCCTGCGCGGCCTGGCGGAACTTCCACGCCATGGCCAGCGACACGAGGATGAGGCCGGTCGCGAGCGAGATCCAGATGCCGACGGCCCCGAGATCAAAGCAGCCGACAGGAACACCGAAGATCCGGAAGCCCGCCGGAAAAGCCAAGGCGAGTGCCAAGGGCAGGCAGAACAGCCAATAGACGATGAAGACGCTCCACGAGGCCCAGGCGGCCCGATTGACCGACCGGAGGAGGTAGGCCGCGACGACCTGCACGCCGTCGAAGGGCGCCCATACGGCCGCGAAGATGAGCAAGGTCGAGGCGAGCGCGGCGGTCTCGGTCCCGGCGACGCCGTACGTCGCCATGAGCAGGGGGCGCAGCAGGATCATGCCGAGGCCATAGGTAGCCATGATGAGGCCGCCCATGATCAGGGCGCCGATCCCGATGGCCTGCACCTTACGCGGGTCCTTCGCGCCATAGGCTTCGCCGACGCGGATGCCGGCGGCGATGCCGAGGCCAAGGGGCAGCATGAACGCGGCCGACGCGGTGCTGATGGCGACCTGATGCGCGGCCTGCGCGGTGGCGTTGATCCAGCCGGCCATCACGGGGACGATGGCGAAGATGCCGACTTCGCTGAGACTATGCAGCCCCGCGGGCCAGCCGGTCTTCATGAGCCGACGGAAGACGGCCATCTGCAATCCGTCCGCCCAGCGTACTTCCCCCCGGCCTGGCGTGAACCACAGCCCGATGAGCATGACGAGGCGGGCGACGATCGTGGCCCAGCCGGCGCCGGCGAGCCCTAGCGCGGGGAAACCCCAATGGCCGAACATCCACAGCCAGTTGAAGAAGATGTTGGCGAGGATGCCGGCGCTCAGCCAAGCGAGCGAGATCCAGGGCTGGTGCTGCGAATCGCGGTGCCCGCGCAAGGCGTGGAAGGCGAGTCCGGGCACCATGGCCCACGACATGAGCACGAAGAACTCCTGGGCCTCGGCGGTCACGGCCGCGGACGAACCGAGGAGCGGGATGAAGCGGGCGGCGAAGTGCGAAGCGATCGCGGCGACGACGCTGATGGCGACGGCCAGGACCATGCCGTGCCGCAGGATGGCGGGAGACGACTCCTCGACGCCGGCGCCGTTGTCCTGCGACTGGTATACGGCGATGGCGCCGACGACGCCGATGCCGAAGACGTACGGGATGTAATTGAGGTTCGACGCCAGGGCCGACGCGGCCAACGCGGTCTCGCCGAGGTGGCCGGCCATGGCGACGTCGACGACGAACATGAGGCCGTAACCGAGCATCCCCAGCATGATGGGGATCGCCAGCTTGAGCGTGGGGCCGATTTCGGCGCGAATGGTCGGCGAGTTGTCCAAGCCCCCAAGAGGAAAGGTTTACCTCCCCGTTGCGAGTCAGTTCTTCGGCCGGCGGTTCAGCGTGTAATACGCGTCCGCATGGTCGAGCGACTCGCCTCCGGCCGAACGGATGCCGTCCGCATGCAGCTCGTGGATGTAGAGTTCGCGAAGCCCCTCGACCTTGAGGCGCACGCTAAGTCCGTCCGAGGCGACCTGGGCGGAGACGATGCCGTTCGGGGTGGCCTGGATCTCGTCGCTGCCGTACGCGCCGGAATAGAAGAGCGTGTAGTTG
The DNA here is from genome assembly GCA_903913915.1 of uncultured Opitutia bacterium. GTDB lineage: Bacteria > Verrucomicrobiota > Verrucomicrobiia > Opitutales > UBA953 > UBA953. The sequence continues at coordinate 85,626 of CAIWNE010000070.1, read as the reverse complement.
GTCATGCGGTACGAGGCGACGTCTCCGGCCCGGGCGACGTCGACCGGCTTGGTGAAGACGAGTTCGAAGCCGTCAGGCTTGGCCTTCATCTCCTTGATGGCGAACGGCACGGTCCCGTTGTAGCGGAGGCGCTGCAGTCCGTAGGCCTTGGTGCCCAGCGAAGACCAACCCCGGCTGGTCATGCCGACCATGAGCGAGCCGTCCGCGGCGAAACGCAGACGGACGATGCCGGAGGCGAAACCGCCGACGAACGGGAAGCAGGCGCCTTGGTACTCGCCGTCGACCTTCTCCATGAAGACGCGGCTGATCTTGGCATCGGTGAACTCGGCGACGAACATCTGGCCGTCGAACGGGCCGAACTTGCCGCCGGCGTCGCACGTGGCGAGGTCGGTGCCGCTGCGGCCCATCTTGTTGTAAGGCATCCAGACCGCCGGCGGACGCATCTCGGGCAAGGCCTTGAGGGCCTCGGGATACGGACGCTTCTCGGGGATCTTGGCCGAAAGCTTCAGCGGCGAGTCCGGCAGGTTCTCGGAGGCGATGCCTTCGGGATTCAGGAAGAACGCGCCTTTGCGCAGATGATAGATCGGCGTGGTCGGGATCCAGGTGCCCTGCTGGTCGACGCAGAACATGTCGCCGGCGAGGTTCGCGCCGAGGCCGCAAGGCGACCGGAGCCCGGCGACCATGGGGATGAACCTGCCGTCCTTGCCGAGGATGCCACCCCAGCCGCGCCACGGGGCCTTGTTGTCGGAATGGTCGCCCATGTCCACGTTGAGCGTGACCCAGAGGTTGCCCTGCCCATCCCGCTTGGGGCCGTAGGCGTAGCCGTGATACGCCCCTGAGACGTTCCAGCCGTAACCGGCGGTGAGGTATTCGTTGGCGACGCCCGCGCCCGTCGTGTCGCGTAGTCGCGTCGTCTCGGTGCGCTGGGTGACGAGCAGGTCCTGGCCGTCGCGCAGCAGGCCGAGCGGCTCATGCAACCCGGAGGCGAAGAGCTTATAGCTGACCTTGTCCGGCTTGGTGTCGAGAACGCCGTCGAGAAGCCAGACTTCGCCTTTGCGGATCGCGACCGCGAGTTTGCCGTCGGCGGTCCAGTCCATGCCGCTGACCTCGAGGGCGAGGCCGCCGCCGGGTTTCCAATCCTTGGCGCGCGTATCGAGGGCGGTGCTCGCGGTCAGGATATCGGCGATGTCATAGGACGCCGCGGAAAGCGAGGTGACGGCAAGGAGAGCGACGAGCGTGGCTTTCATTTCCAGAGATAGGTGAAGACGCGGCGACCGGCGGCGGCGGGACCTTCGGTCGGCTTCATGTCGGCGGGATGCGCGATCGCCGGCACGAAGTCCGGCGTAGGCGCCCAGGTGATGGTGCGACGGAAGCCGTTGTCGACGCCTTCATAGGTCTCCTCGACCTTTACGCCGCCCTGCTCGTTGAGGAACGTGGGGTTGCCCTTGGCGTCGAGACGATAGCCGAGGAAGCGACCCGGGGGCTTGGGCCAGGCGACGACTTGGGTTCCGAGCGGCTTCTCGAAGGTCGGGAAGCGCGAATACCAGGTGAGGTAGGCGTCGAAGAAGCGCCCCTTCCACGCGAGGGCCGGCCCGCCCTTCTCGCCGTCATAGGCGAGGTGCACGCCGGTCGGGAAGCCGACGAGGATCGCGCGCACGCCCACGCCCTCGGTGAAGGCGCGCTGCACGACCGGGCGCTCCTTGGGCACGATCTCGAACTCGCCGTTGCGATTCCGGGGAAAGCCTTCGGGTTCGCCGTTGGCGCTCTCGACGAACTTGAAGATCGAGGCGATCTGCTTGTCGGTGTCGCCGCCGAGGATCGATGGATTGAAGGACTTCCCGGTCGGCCAGAACGACGGCATCAGCGTGCCCGGCCGATAGGCCGACGGATCGATGAGATACTCGCGCAGCCAACCTTCCTGCAGGCGGGCGGCGATGTTGCTGAGGTCGGGCCCTTGGATGCCGAGCGAAGGTCGGTCGCCCCAGCGATGGCACGTGATGCACCCTGCCCCGCCCTGCGTGCCCATGAGCTTGCGGCCGGCGGTGTCGTCGCCGCCTTCGAACTTCAGGGGAGCACGCGCATCGGCGACGCCCAGCAACTTGCCGAGCTCAGCGGTGGCCGCGCCATACTGCGGCATCCTGGTCTTCAGGTAAGGGCGCACGCGATTCTCGCCGAGCAGCACCTTGGCCAGCCATTCGGGCCGGAGCTTGCCGCCGACGCCGCTAAGAGGCGGAGGGTAGCGACCGGTATCTCCGAGGTTATGGTCGCCTTGGAAATAAGGCTTACGTCCGGCATCAGGACCGCCCTTGCCGTCGCGTTCATGACAAGCCACGCAGTTGAGCGCCTGCAATGTCAGGTCGGCGGCGAGCTTAGGCGAAGCGGTTTCCCCCCTCCGGGCGAGGTAAAGCTTGAGCGAAGCACGCTGGGCCGCGGAGAGCGCGTAGCGCGGGCCCTTGGCGTGATCGGCGTCGAGGCATCCGCCCTCGGCCTGCTTCAAGGCCACCGGCTTGGCGGCGGCATCCTTAGGCAAATCGTGGCAAGCGGCGCACTGGGCAGCGATGACGGCCTTGCGTCCGGCAATCGCGAGAGTCCTGTCGACGTCGGCAGGGACGACCGGGTTATCCATCCGTCCGTCGCTGCCCTGGAACTCCAGGAGGTAGCCCGCGATGTCGATGGCGTCCTGCTTCTCCATCGCGATCTTGGGCATGCGCCCGTCGGTGCGGACCTTGAGCGGATCGGAGAGGAACGCGCCCAGGCTCTCGAGGCTGTACTTCGCCTTGAGGTCCGAGAAGCCGACGCTGCGGTGCGTGAATTCCGAGGCCTTGGGCAAGCCTTCAGGCGGGACGAAGTCCTTGCCGGGCGCATGGCACGCGACGCAGCCGAGGGCATGGAACAGCTCGCCTCCGCGACCTCCGTTCACGTGCATGATCTTCGCGGGGGCCTTGGACGCGGCGGCCTTGGATTTGAGCGAGGCGAGATAGTGTTCGATCGCGACGAGGGTCGGCTCATCGGCCTTCGCCAGCACCTGCGGCATGACCGCGCCCGCATGGGTGGCGGCGGGGTTGGCGATGAATCGGCGAAGCCATTCGGAGCGGACGCGCTGGGTGACGAGCGCGAGCGCGGGACCGCGCATCGCGGGGAGGCCGGTCTCGCCGCCGTGGCAATTGACGCAGCCGAGCTCGTTATAAAGCAGGCGGCCGCCCTCGGCGGTGGGCGTCGACGCATGAAAGCGCTCGAAGCCGGTGACGAGCGGTTCGGCGCCCAACGCCGCGGCGCCGAGCAGGATCGCGAAGCGCAGCATCATGCCGTCTCGCGGACGCACCGATCCAGGTAGGCGCGCGACTTGTTCACGGCCGCGGTGACCTCGGCGGGCGTCGGCAGGATCGGGATGCCGCGCGGCGTCGGGTGCATGAAGATCTCCGCCACGCCCTTGAAGAGGACGTCGCGGAGCGCCTTGACGACGAGACGGTAGTCGAGGCCGCCGCCGTTGCCCGGCAGCTGCTGCATCTCGACCTCCTTGCTGGCCTTCTTGAAGATGCCGTCGGAGTGTTCCTGGAAATAGATGAACGGCAGGTTCTTCGCGCCGACGTAGCGGAGGAGCGCCGGGATCTGGTCCTGCCAGTCGTGCAGGTGGTGCGGGGCGAAGGCGAGGCCGAGGTTCGGCGAGGTGTTCAGGTCGGCGAAGGCCTTGATGGAATCGGGGTGGTGCAACGCCTGGTTCACGTGGTTCTCGACCGCGATGGTCACGCCGAGCTCGGCGGCCTTCGCGACATGCGGCTTCATGTCCTCGAGGAACTTGGCGATCGCGGCCTTGGCGGCGGCGCCTTCGGGATTCTTGGGGCCGACGCATCCGCAGACGACAAGGTCGCCGCCGTGCTTCTTTACCCACGTCATCTCCTCCTGGAGCTTGAACGGCCCGAGCGGATAGCGGGTAGTGGAGCCGACGCGTACGCCGTGCTTCTTCAACAGGGCCGCGAAGGCTTCCTCGCCGAGAGCCGCGGCCTGCTCGCGCTGGTCGCCATGGACCTTGCACCAGAGGTCGATCGACTCCGCGCCGGTCTTGGCGACCTCGGGCAGGATGACGTCGAGCGGCATCGTGCCGTAGAGGGCGGACGACAGCGTATAGCGGATCTTGAAGTCGTCCTTGGCCTGGGCCTTGGCCGACAACGCCGCGAAGACCGCGGCGGCCGGGACGGTGCGGAGGAAGTCGCGGCGGGAAAGCATCGCCTTACTTCTGGTCGCGCTGGGTTTCGAGCATCTTGATCCACGGGCCGACGAACGATCCGTGGTCATGGAAGGTGCGGCCGCTGACCATGTTGCCGTCGATGACGACCGGGGCGTTGACGAAGATGCCGCCGCAGACCTCGAGGTCGAACTTGCACTTCGGCACGGTGGCCATGTGCAGGCCCTTCACGATGCCGGCGCGGGCCGGGATCTCGACGCCGTGGCAGACGCTGAGCATCGGCTTCTTGTGCTCCCAGAACCAGCGCGTGGCCGCCAGAAGGGCCTCGTCTTCACGCAGATACTCCGGGCCGCGGCCGCCGCTGAAGAAGATGCCGGCGTATTCGTCGGGCTTGATGTCCTTGAACGCGATGTCGCAGTTGATCGTGTAACCTTCCCACTCCTTGGTGATGGTCCAACCCGGCTTCACCTCGTGGAGCACGGTCTGGTAGACGCGCTTGTCAATGGAGGCGAAGACCGGCTGGAAGCCGGCTTCCTGCAGGCGGTAGACGGGGTACATCGTGTCGAGCAGCTCGGTGGCGTCGCCGATGATGACGAGCACCTTGGGCTTCTTCGCGTTCTCCGGCTTGTCCGCGCCCGAGGAGATCGAGGACTGGTTGTGGTTGTCGATGACGGCGGCGAAGGCGAAGGCGCAAAGGCCGAGCAGGCCGGCGGTGAGGAGACGGAGTTTCATAGGGGTGAAGGAAGTGTCCCTAAACAGACCACCCCGTCCACTCCTAGTTCCTGAAAATCAACGGTTGAGGCCGACGACGTCCTCGGGCTCGGCCCAGGCGAAGACGGTGGCCTTGGAGCCGACCCGCTGACGCGGATTGGCTTCGGAGACCTTGAGGACCACTCCTTCCTTGGTCTTGAAGTCATGCAGCGAGACGTCGCCCTGGAAGAGCGAGGCCACGATGGCGCCGGCGAAGGCGTTCTCGTCCGGCGCCATGAAGTCGAGCTTCAGGCATTCGGGCCGCACGCAGACGACGATCTTCGCGCCAGGGCCCGGGGCGCCGTCAGGCGTCGCGAGCGCGCCGCGCACCTCGCCGACGGCGGTCTCGGCCACGAATTCGCCGGCGCCGACCTGCGTGACCTTGCCCGGGATGAGATTGGCCGAACCGAGGAAGGTCGCGATCCAGCTGTCCGCAGGACGGCGATAGAGGTCGATGGGCAGGCCGGCCTGGACGATGCGGCCTTCGTGCATGATCGCGAGTCGGTCGGCCATCGCGAAGGCATCCTTCTGGTCGTGCAGCACGCAGAGCACCGTCACGCCGGTCGTGCGCACGAGCTTGCGGATGACCTCGCGGACCTCGAGTCGCGAAGCGGCGTCGAGGTTGCTCAGAGGTTCGTCGAGCAGGAGCAGCTGCGGACGCAGCGCCAGCACGCGGGCGAGGGCGACGCGCTGCTGCTGGCCGCCGGAGAGTTCCTGCGGACGGCGCGAAGCCCAGCCTTCGGCGCCGACGAGCTTCAACGCCTCGAGGGCGCGAGCCTTGATCTCCGCGGCCGGGAACTTTTCGGCGTCGAGCGAGAACGCGGCGTTCTCGAGGACGCTGAGGTGCGGGAAGAGCGCGTAGTTCTGGTGGACGAAACCGAAGCCGCGCTCGGCGGACTCGGCGAAGGTGATGTCGCGGTTATCGAGCAGCACCGTGCCGCCTTGGGATTCGATCTGCCCGGCAAGCACCTTGAGCAAGGTCGTCTTGCCGCTGCCCGAGGGACCCAGCAGGCAACAGAGCGTGCCCGTCTCCACGACGAGATCGACCCCCGCGAGGACGGGCGTCGTGCCAAGCTGGCGGCGCAAGCCGGTGAGGCGGAGGGTGGGCACGGGCGAAACCTAGGCCGAAGGACGTCCGGGGAGCAAGGTCGCCCGCCGGCTGTGAATGATTTCTGCCCAGGCTTCGCCTTCCCACGCTTGCCACGGGGCCGGTTTCGGGCAATTTGACGGCTCCCATGCGTAACGACGACGAAGACGAGGACGAGAAGACCCCGGCCGCCCCCAAGGATGGCGGCCCGAGCGCCATGCTCATCCAGAAGAAATTCCTCGAGCAGCGGAAGATCTTCCTCTGGGGCGCCGTCGAAGACGCCTCCGCCCGCGACATCGTCGAGAAGCTCCTGTACCTGGACGGCATCGACCCCGGCAAGGAGATCATCTTCTACATCAACACCCCGGGCGGCTCCATCACCTCCGGCATGGCCGTCTATGACACCATCCGCATGATCTCCTCTCCGGTGAAGGTCGTCGTCACGGGCATGGCCGCCTCCATGGGCTCCATCCTGCTCCAGGCCCCCAAGGAAAAGGGCAACCGCCTCCTCTTCCCCCACTCCCGCGTGATGATCCACCAGCCGCTCATCATGGGCCGCATCCAGGCCACCGCCGTGGACATCCACATCCAGGCCCAGGAGATGGAGCGCCTCCGCACCGAGCTGAACGAGATCCTCGCCAAGGCCTCGAAGCAGAAGATCGAGAAAGTCACCAAGGACACCGACCGCGACTTCTACATGACCGCCGAGGAGGCCATCGAGTATGGCCTCGCCGACGCGATCGTGAAGAAGCTCTGAGGCCGCCCCTACGCGCATGGGCATCGGCGACCGGGCCTACATGAGGAATCGCTCCGCCCCGCGGGAGCCGATCTCCCTGACGGCCTGGACCGTCGGCGTGCTGGTCGCCTTCTTCGTCCTCAACCTGATCCAGGAATCCGCGCATGCGGACTTCCTCGGCTGGATGATCCTGGACGAAGCCGCGCCGCGCCCCTGGCAGTGGCTCACGCATGCCTTCCTGCACGAAGGCTTCTGGCACCTCCTCGGCAACTGCCTCGTGCTCTGGTGGACCGGCGCGACGGTCGAGCAGGAGCACGGTCCGGCGACGTTCCTCAAGGTATTGCTCGGCGGCGCGCTCATCGGCGCCGTCACCTGGTTCCTCACCGGACTCGGCGGCCGGCACGACGGCTTCATCATCGGGATCTCCGGAGGCGTCTACGCGCTGATGCTCGTCGCCCTGCTCGACAAGCTCGAGCATCAGATCACGCTGCTGCTGTTCTTCTTCCTGCCGGTCACGCTCAAGGTGCGCTGGCTGCTCATCCTGACCGCCCTCTTCACGCTCCTCGGCTGGGGCTTCTCCGAACTCCCGGGGCGCCACGAATGGCACACCTGGAAACCGGCCTGGCACGACGGCATCGCCCATTCGGCCCACCTCGGCGGCCTGATCTTCGGCTGGCTCGCCTGGCGCTACCTCAACCGGACGAATTGGGCGCCCAGCTACGCTCAGGTGCAGGAACCCATGCCGACCGACGCCCCTAGCCCCGCCTTCGAGACCCCGACTGAGGAAGACCCCTCATCCCGGCCGCTCACTTCCGCCCAAGCCCGCGCGGAATTGGACATGCTCCTGGACAAGATCTCGGCCGGGGGATTCGGCTCGCTCACTGCCGGCGAGACACGTAGGCTCGAAGAACTCAGCGCCCGCCTACGCTGAGTCCCCCTACCCCACCCCTTATGCGCCTCAGACTCTTCCTGCTGCCGTTCCTGATGATGGCGGCGCTGGCCTCCGCCCAGACCGGCGGCTTCACGACCACGCAGTCGATGCAGAACGAGACCCGCGCCACCGCGGCCCTCCTCGAGAAGCTCCACATCAGCAAGAAGGACATGGGTGCGATCGACATGAACTCGGTCGTGAAGACCTACTGCGAGAACCTCGACGGCGCAAAGATGTACTTCACGGCCGAAGAAGTGGACGAGTTCGTCAACCGCTACGGCAAGACCCTCGACCTCTACCTGCAGCGCGGCAACCTGACCCCGGCCTTCGAGATCTACGCCCTCTTCAAGAAGAAGGTCAACGAGCGCACGGTCTCGAACCTTGCCGCCCTCGACCAGCCGATCGACCTCACCCAGCCGGGCACCTTCCCGGTCGACCGCAAGAAGGCCGAGTGGCCCGCCAACCAGGAAGCCGCCGACGCCCTCTGGGGCCGACGCCTCCGCCTCGACATGCTCTCGGAACTCCTCGGAGAAGACCGCACGGGCAGTCCCAAGGCCCCCAAGGACCATGGCGTGCCCGAGATCACCCCGGAGAAGACCAAGGAGGCCGTCGCCCGCCTGAAGAAGCGCTACGACAAGTCCCGCACCTACCTCAACTTCGACCAGAACGAGGTCGAGGAGATCTTCCTCAACTCCTACGCGAGCCAGTACGACCCGCACTCGACCTTCTTCTCCCAGCAGTCCTTGGAAGAGTTCGAGATCGCGATGCGCAACTCGCTCGTCGGCATCGGCGCCACGCTCTCCGACGAGGACGGCTACTGCGTCATCAAGGACATCCTGCCGGGCGGACCGCTCGACCTCTCGCATGAGGTGAAACCCGGCGACAAGATCATCGCGGTCGGCCAGGACGCCAAGGGCGAGATGGAAGACATCGTCGGCATGCGCCTCTCGAAGGCCATCAGCCGCATCCGCGGCAAGCAGGGCACGTCCGTCCGCCTGCTCGTCGACAGGGCCGCCGGCGGCCGCAAGACGGTCACGCTCAAGCGCGACCAGATCAAGCTCGTCGGCCAGATGGCCTCGGCCAAGGCCTTCGAGGTCTCCAACGGCAACGGCACGGTGGTGCTCGGCGTCATCGACCTCCCGGCCTTCTACGGCAAGAACCCCGACGGCTCCGGCTCGAGCCCCTCGGCCGACATCGAACAGCTGATCGGCAAGCTGAAGAAGCTCGGCATGAAGGCCCTCATCATGGACCTCCGCAAGAACGGCGGCGGCCTCCTCACCGAAGCGGTCGACATCTCGGGCCTCTTCATCCCGAAGGGCTCGGTCCTCCAGGTCCGCGACAGCCAGGGCCGCTCCGAAGACTATCGCGACGAAGACGAGAAGGTGGCCTGGAACGGCCCGCTCATCGTGCTGACCTCCAAGCTCTCCGCCTCGGCCTCCGAGATCTTCGCCGGCGCGATGCACGACCACCGCCGCGCGATCATCGTCGGCGACACGACCACGCACGGCAAGGGCTCGGTGCAGAACATCATCGACCTGAGCCGCTTCGACAAGAACCTCAAGTCCGCGGTCAAGGTGACCATCCAGAAATGGTACGCCCCCAGCGGCTCCTCGATCCAGCTCAAAGGCGTCCCGGCCGATATCGTGGTGCCGTCCGTCTACTCGGTGCTGCCCGTCGCCGAGGCCGACCTCGACCGCCCCCTGCCTTGGGATTCCGTCACGCCGACGCTCACCAAGCCCGACGAAGGCGACTGGCTGAAGGCCAAGCTCTCCGACGACCTGATCGCGCAGCTTGCCGCCGGTTCCGCCCGGCGCCAGGCCGAACTCCCGGAATTCCTCACGCTCACCCGCACGATCGACTGGACCAAGAGCCGCCAGGTCCGCAAGGAAGTGTCGCTCTCCCTCGACCAGCGCCGCACCGAGCGCAAGGACGACCTGGAATTCCGCGACCAGATCCGCCGCGAGCTCTCCGACTACGCGAAGAAGGCCTTCAAGGTCACCGAGGTGAAGCTCGATGCGGCCATCGAACAGGACAAGAAGGATGGCGACGGAGCGGCCGCGAAAAGCAAGAAGGCCAGCCGCATGCGCGACCCGCTCGAAGACGACGACTGGCCGGAATACGACATCCAGCTCCAGGAAGCGGTCCGTATCGCGAGCGACTGGACCGCCCTCCTCGGCTCCACGCCCGTCGCCGCCAAGGACCCCAAGGCGAAGTAAGCGCGGCGGAGCCGCAAGGGTACATGCCGGCGCGCCGGCATGCTGCGAAATATAAAAGGCCGCCCACCTGGCGGCCTTTTATATTTTCCATCATGCATCGGGCAGGGCGGGCTCTCCGAGCACGCCGTTAACCCGACCAAGATACGCGCCTTCGCTCGCGAACGGACGGCTCGGAGAGCCGTCCCTGCCCCGCGCATCTCCCGCCCACCGTACCGGCATGCCTCCGCTTCGCAGCAGCTCCCCCATGCCAGCATGCCCCCATGACATCCTGTTTGATTTGCCGACCCTCGGCCCTACCGACAACTTAGCGCCATGCTCTCCCCCGAAGCACTGGCCTACGGCACCCTCCTGGTGACGGGCTTCCTCGCCCTCCGACGCTCCCGCCGCGCGGGCCTCGCCCTGCGTCGCCAGCACGGCCTCATCGACGGTCAGCCGGTCCAGCTCCACACGCTCACCAATGCCCGCGGGATGGAAGTGTCGGTCAGCGAATTCGGCGCCACGCTCACTTCAATCCGCGTCCCCGACGCCCAAGGCCGCCTCGGCGAAGTCACCCTGGGCCTCCGTTCGCTCGAGGACTACGTCGCCGGCAACCCCTTCCTCGGCAGCACGGTCGGCCGCTACGCCAACCGCCTCGCGGGCGGCAAGCTGACCATCGACGGACGCGAGATCGCGCTCGCCCAGAACAACAACGGCAACGCCCTCCACGGCGGCCTCCGCGGGCTCGACAAGCGCCTCTGGAAGTCCGAAACGATCCGCATGCCGGACGCCTCCGCGATCCGCCTGACCTACGTCAGCCCCGACGGCGAAGAAGGCTACCCGGGCACGCTCAGCGTGACGGTCACCTACACGCTGGCCGACTCCTCCGACGAACTCACGATCGACTTCGCGGCGACCACCGACGCCCCGACGGCGTGCAACCTGACGAACCACGTGTTCTTCAATCTCGCGGGCCAGGACAGCATCCTCGACCACCGCCTGACGCTCCGCTCCGACCGCCTCGTGCCCGTCACCTCCGCGCTCATCCCGACGGGCGAGTTCATGGACGTCACGAACACGCCCTTCGACTTCCGACGAGCCCACGCGATCGGCGAGCGCATCGGCGCCCCGCACGACCAACTCCGCCGCGCTCGCGGCTACGACCACTGCTACGACCTCGGCACCGATAAATCCCTGAAGTCGGCAGCGTTCGTCACCGAAGCTTCTTCAGGTCGCACCCTCGAAGTCCTCACCGACGCCCCGGGGCTGCAGCTGTATACCGGCAACTTCCTGACCGGCACCGTCCAAGGCCGCTGGGCCAAGCCGTTCGCCTTCCGCCAAGGCTTCTGCCTCGAGCCCGGACTCTTCCCTGATTCGCCGAACCAGCCCGCTTTCCATCGCCTCGGCTACCCCAGTGGCATCCTCCGCCCCGGCGAACAGTATTCCCAGAAGCTCGTCTTCCGTTTCGGCGTGATGAGGTAGGGACAGCACCACGTGCTGTCCTCATGCCCTAGGTACGCTATGTCGGGACCGCGTCACGACATAGCGGACCTAAGATAGGGCCGAGCATCCCTGCTCGGCCGCGGCCGGCCAAGGATGGCCAGCCCTACCCAATGCAGGTGATGGCGGTTGGGATATCAAATCCCGCCACCTGAAACACATGCCCCTGCTTCGCAGCATGCCAGCGTGCCAGCATATCCCCTCGCGGCTTCGCCACGCCTGCTTCGCAGCAGTTCCCCCACGCGCCGGCGTCACGCCGGCGCGTCACACCCGCTTAGCCTCTTCGCGTGCCTGCGAAGCGCTGCTATCCGCCCACAGCTGCCGGGTGACCTTGAGCAATACGTAGCCGCTCGCGAACGTGACGGCGGTGAGCACCCAAGCCATGGTGAGGCGCTTGGGGTCGCCCGATGCGTAGAGGAAGTTGCCGATGGCGAAGAGCGAGCCCCAGATCAGCGCGCAACCCGCGATCCAGCCGACGAAGGCCGAACCGATACGGTTCTCCTGCGCGATCTCGGCGTCGCTGATGCCGGCTTCGGCCCGGATAGCCGTCCACCCCGGACCTGCAGGCTTCACCTTCTGGCAGAAGGTCACGAGCGTCGCGTGGTCCGTCTGCGGGCCGACGTACGCCGTGATCAGCCACGAAAGCGTCGTGATACCGACCTGGACGATGGTCGTGGTGGCGAAATCCGCGTGCGGCAGGAGCAACGGCACGCCTACCGCGGTCACGAGCGACATCACCATGGCGACGACCTCGCACCAGGCGGAGACGCGCCACCAGAACCAGCGGGCGATGTACAGCAGCCCGGTGCCCGCGCCGATCGATAGCAGGATCTGGAAAGCCTGCTGGGCCGAGGACATCGTCAGGCTGAGCAGCGCGGCGACGACGTAAAGGAAGACGGTCGAGAGCCGGCCGACGTTCACGTAATGGGCCTCGGTCGCGTCCTTGTTCATGAAACGGCGGTAGAAGTCATGGACGAGGTACGACGAACCCCAGTTGAGGTGCGTCAGGATCGTGGAGGAGTTCGCGGCGATGAGGCCGCCGATCATCAGGCCGACGAAGCCGACGGGCAGGAACATCAGCATCGCCGGAAAAGCGGAGTCGTGGCCGATGAGCTTCGGGTCGGCGTTCGGGAACGCCTGGACGATCGCGGCGAGGTCGGGGTAGACGATGATCGAGCAGAGCGCGGTGATGATCCACGGCCACGGGCGCAGCACGTAGTGCGCGATGTTGAAGAACAACGTGCCGCCGAGGGAATCCTTCTCGGACTTCGAGGCCAGCATACGCTGGGCGATGTAGGAACCGCCGCCCGGTTCGGCGCCGGGATACCAGTTGGCCCACCAGCTGATGGCGATCGGCAGGATGAAGACCATCAGCGCCAGTTCCGACATCGTGAAGTTCGGCAGCATGTCCAGGATCGGCTGGCCCTTGCCGTCCGACGCCGACATCACCGGCACGCCCGCGGTCGTCACGACCTGCTGGGTGGAGAGCTTCGCGACAAGGGCCTTCAGGCCCGCCCAGCCGCTGGCCTCGCCGGTCAGGCGACGGCCGACCTCGACGAGCGAGAACCACGCCGCGGCGAAGACGGCGGTCATCTTGATGAAGAACTGCACCATGTCGATGACCAGCACGCCCCAGAGTCCGGAGTGCGCGGCGAAGACGACGTTCAGGATGCCGCAGACGACGATGGTCTGCCACGCGGGCATGCCGAAGAGGATGTTGGCGATCTTGCACGCGGCGAGGGTCACCATGCCCATGATGAAGCAGTTGAAGAACAGCCCGAGGTAGATCGCGCGGAAACCGCGCACGACCGAGGCGGCCGTGCCGGAATAACGGTGCTCGTAGAACTCAAGGTCGGTCATCACGCCGGAACGACGCCAGAGGCGGGCGAAGAAGAAGACCGTGGCCACGCCGGTGAGCACGAAGGCCCACCACTGCCAGTTGCCGGCGACGCCGTATTTGCGCACCTGTTCGGTGACCCAGTTCGGGGTGTCGGACGAGAAGGTCGTCGCGACCATCGAGAGACCGGCGAGCCACCACGGCACCGAACGGCCGGAAGCGAAGAACTCGGCGGTGCTGCCGCCCGAGCGCCTGGCGAGGAAGAGCGCCGGAACGAAGCAGATCAGGATCGAAGCCGCGATGATGACCCAATCAATCCAGGTGATATGCATGGCGGGGTAAGGGGTTGGCTCTTTCTCCTTCAGCCTGCCCTGCGTGGCAACCGCGTTCCCCTCCGCCATATGACCACTTCGGAGCATTAGTGCACGATGAATCGTGCCCCTGCCTGGGTTCGCCCTGCGGCGAACGAGGGCAGCACGCGGTGTTGCCCCTACCCCGAAGCAGGCGGACGCGATGCCATCGCATCCCTACCAACAAAAAGGGCGCCTTGCGGCGCCCTTCCCTTCCTTCTGCTTCGCAGCCGTCCACCTTGCCGGCTGGTTCTCCGGCGAATGGCTTACTTGGCCGGGATCTCGTTGAGCGTGTACCAGCCTTGGTTGTGCCAGAGGGTGTCGCCGGCCTTGGACTTGATGTCGCCGAGGAGGAGGTGATGGATGTGGCCGCGGACGAGGCCGTCGACCACGAGGCGGACCTTGAGGCCGTCGGCGGAGACGGTGGCGGACTTGACGGTCGGCGTGGTCTGGTCGACCTCGGGGCTGCCGTAGCTCGACTGGTAGATGTACGTGAAGGTATCCATCGAGTAGTTCTTCAGGTCGGCGGCCGCGACGGCGTCGACGGGATGGGTGAAGGTGACCTCGAAGCCGTCATGGCGGGCGGAGATGTCATGCATCTCGAACGGCACCTTGCCCTTGAAGCGCACGCGCTCGAAGGTGAACGGCTTGGAACCGCGCGACCCCCAGCCGCGGTTGGAACCGCCGACGAACATCGTGCCGTCTTCCTGATCCATGCGGACGGGGATCAGGCCGGCTTCGAAGCCGCCGAGGAAATGGAACACGGCGCCCTGGTAGAGGCCGTTGACGAACTCGAGGTTGATGCGCTGCACCTGCGAAGCGGTCTGCTCGCCGACGAGCATCTGGCTTTCCCACGGGCCGAACTTGCCCTTGGTCATGTCGCACGCGATGCCGGACGGCGAGTTGCCGACGATTCCGTGCGGCAGAATCACGGACGGAGGCACGAACTCGGGATACTTCAGGCGCTCGGTGAGGATGCGCGAACCGCTGGTCGGCTCGGGCGGCGCGGGGAAGTCGAGGAGCGCGGCGGACTTGTTGCCGGTGGGGTTGCCCTGGAACGATCCGGGGCGGAGCCACTTGAGCGCGGAGGCGCCGTTCCACACGCCCTGGTTGTCGGTGTAGAACATGTCGCCCTTGTCGTTGGCGCCGATGCCGCCCGGCGAGCGGATGCCCGAGGCCGTCGGGATGAACTTGCCGTCGGGCGTGATGCGCGCGCACCAGCCGCGCCAAGGCGAATGGGCGTGGAACGAGCCGGTCAGGCAGAGGACCATCCAGACGTCGCCGTTCTTGTCCGGCTCGGAGCCCCAGGCGTATTCGTGGTAGTCGCCGTTGATGCCCCACTTCGAGCACACGGTGTCGAAGCTGTCGGCGCGGCCGTCGCCGTCCTTGTCGGTCAGGCGCGTGAACTCCGGACGCTGCATCGCGTAGATCGAACCGTCCTTCCAGAACATGCCGAGGGGTTCGTGGAGGTTGGAGGCGAACTTGGTCCACTTGATCTTGGAGAGGTCGGCGTCATAGGCGCCTTCGGCGATCCAGACGTCGCCGCGGCGCGTGCCGATGGCGACCTTCTTGCCGGGCATGAGCGCGATCGACGACACTTCGCAGACCTCGCCGGCGGGCAGCGGGATCTCGACGCGATCGTAGAACTCGGACTGGCGCGACTCCGAGGCCGAGGTGTCGACCTTGCCCGCGGGGGCGGCGACCGACGCGGCGGCAAGGCCGGCGAGGACGAGGAGGAAGGAGAGATGCTTCATAAGGTTGGTTTCCGTGGAAGGGATTAGCGGTAGGAGTACCCGAGCACGGCGGTCTCGCCGGGCTTGAGCGTGACGGTGAGGCTCTTGTCGTTGGCGTTGGCTTTGGGGGCCGGACCGCTGATGGCGCGCACGAGCAGCCCGCCGGCGAGTTCGGCGACGCCGTCGGTCGGACCGCTGACGGCGAGGCCGCGGGCGAGCACGATGACGACGGGCTTGTCGCCGGTCACCTTGAGCGTACGCGTGAGGGTGGCCTTGCCGGAGACTTCCTCGGGCACCCAGGCGTCGCTGACGGCGAAGCCTTCGCCGGAGGCGCGGAAGGTCGGATTGCCGGCCTTGTCGAGGTCGTAGCCCTTGAACTCGGCGGCGACGTTGACCGGGAAGAACTTCCATTCGCTGCCTTCCTTCTCGCGCCCGTAACGGACGACGTTGCCGGCGGCGCCTTCGAGGAGGATGCCTTGGCCGTCGGAGAGCTTGATCACGTTGGTGCCCGCAGGCGGCTCGTTGCCGGCGCCACGGTCGGTCCAGTGGTGGCCGCCGTCCATGAACTTGCCGTTCCAGAAGAGCTCGGCGGCGACGTCGTCGGCGCTGTAGGCGATGTTCAAGCCGTTCGGGAAGCCGATGCCGATCGCGCGGGGCGTGGTGTTGTCGATGAAGTTGCGGTAGATCGCGGCGACGCCATCCTTAGGCTGGATCGGGATCGAGACCTTCTCCTTCACGACCTTGAGCTTGGTGTTGGAGAGGGCGCGCGGGGTCTTGTCCTTCGGGCCCTTGACGGCGAGGACGACGGCGGCGTTGGCGCCATACTGGACGTATTCGACGCGGAGGGGGGTCAGGCCTTTCTTGAGCATGACCGGCACTTCCTTGCTGCGCTTGCCGAGGGGACCGATGCCCTTGACCTCGGCGATGCGTTCGCCGCCGACGTAGAGCGAGCCGAAGTCGTCGCAATCGAAGGTGAAGAGATACTTGCCCTCCTCGGAGGCGTCGAACTGCGCGGTCCAGACCACGGCGTAATATTCCTTACGGCCGGACTGGGCGGGATCGATGATGCCGACGTTGAAGTCTTCCATCAGCACGGGCTTGAGCATCGAGAAGTCGGGCATCTCCTTCCACTTGCCTTCGTAGACGGTGGCCACGAGGTGCTTGAGCGGAGACTTGGTGGGCGGGAACGGATGGGCCTTGAGCAGCTCCTCGGCGGTCCAAGGCGTCGTGCGCTTGGCGGTCGCGGCCCGCACGGCCTTGACCTCATCGGCGGTCACCGGGCCCGCGCCGTTGGCGAAGGTGGCGCGCACGTAGGTCAGCGCGGCGGCGATCTTCTCGTCGCTGAGGACGGCGCCTTGGGGCGGCATGTCGATGTTGTAGGTCTTGCCGGCGACGTCGACCGGGCCGGTCAGGCCGTTGAGCACGATCTTGATCGAGCGAGCGGCCGGGCCCTTGGGCCAGTCGCTGCCGACGAACGGCGGCAGGCCGTTGAGGCCCTTGCCGTCGGGGCCGTGACAGGCGACGCAGAGGGAGTTGTAGACTTGGGCGCCGTCTTCGGCCGCCGTCACGAAGACGAGCGAAGCCAGAAGGGCGAGAAGCGACGAGGTGCGCATAAGGGGTGTATGCCGAGGAAGTTTAATCCCCGAGACCCCGCAAATCAAAAGGCCGGTTAACGGCAGGCTTGGTATGATTACGACGAGGCTGAAATTTCGGGTCCTTGGTCTCGGCACCGGGCACCTGGTTCAGGTCTCGGCTGCGGGTACAGGTCCCGGGCCTGAACCAGAACCTGCACCCGTCCCCGCACCTGCAGCCGAGACCTGAGACCCGAAAATGAGTCCACCTCAGCATCCTTTCCGGTTTCCGGTCTCCCCTTTGAGTTCATACCGCCCAAAACAAAAAGGCCGCCCGCAGGCGGCCTTGGCTAGAGCAGCCAACTTGATTGGCTGCGGCCGAGCAGGGATGCTCGGCCCTGCCCCGAGGCACCGAGGACAGCACGTGGTGCTGTCCCTACCTCAATACAGGCTATGTCGTGACACGGTCCCGACCCTACCCGAGGCAACGGCTTCGCAGCTGTTCACCATGCCAGCAGTTCCCCGCGCGGCTCTGCCGCGTTGCGCTCAGCGAGCGCGATACAGGCCCTGCGGGTCGTAGAGCCACCAGGCGTCGAACGGATTGGCGAGGGTCGGCAGCTCGAAATACGGACGTCCCTTGTCGTCGACCTTGGTGACCACCCCGGAGATCTCGGTGCGGGTCGGCGGCTGGGGGAGGGGCTGGGTCTGCGGCATCATGGCCGGAGGAGAGGGCGGCGCGGGCAGGAGGTCGAGCACGGCGGTCTCCTCGATGCGCTCGACGACGTGGTCCACCCACTTGAGCTCCTTGGCCTTGTCGCCGAACGCCTGCCAGTCGCCGGTGGAATCATTGGCGTACATCTGCTTCACGAACTCCTGGAGCGAGATGCCCATCTTCTTGGCGATCGGCGTGGCGAGGCGGTCGAACCACTGGTTGGTGAAGTCGATCTGTTCCTTGAGCACGGTCATGTTCCCGCGGAGGGTGTTCGAGGCCTGATGGTGGAGGATGATGGTGTTCGGGTAGCAGTAGGAACGCTCGGCGAGCGTGGTGATCACGGCGGTCATCGAGGCGGCGAAGCCCTTCACGACGACGTGCACCGGCGCCTTGGAGGCGGCCATGGCCTTCTGGATCTGGTAGCCCGCGGCGACGGAGCCGCCCGGGGAGTTGTCGACGACGATGAAGATCGGGAATTCCGAAGACTGGTTGTTATAGAAGGAGATGCGGGTGCAGACGTAATCGGCGAGCTGTTCGGTCACGGCGCCGTTGAGCGCGATGCGGCGGTCGCTGACGTACAGGACGCCGTCGACGAGCGGATCCTTGAGGTACTTCGGCTTGGCCTTGCTGGCGACCTTGCGGGCCTCGTCTTCCTTCTGGAAGCGCTGGATCTCGTTGGAGAGGCGCGCGACGGTGTTGGCGGCCTCGAGCTGGAGCTGCTTGGCCTCGGCCTCGAGTTCGCGGATCTTGTTCGAGCGCTCGGTCAGGCGGGCGGACGAACGGGCGGCTTCGAGGCCGGCCTGGCGCTCGAGCTTGGCGCGCTCGTCGTCGAGGGCGGCGGCCTCGGCGGAAGCCTTGGCGAGACGCAGCGAACGCTCGGCGGTCAGGCGGGCGACCTCGGCGTTGAGCGGCGCGAGTTCTTCGGCGCGCTTGGCTTCGGCGAGGGCGACCTCGGCGTCGATGCGCGCCTTCTCGATGCGCATGCGGTCGGCTTCCTTGAGCGCGGCCTTCTGCTCGGGCGAGAGCTCGTCGCGCTGGGCAGGAGCGCCCTGCGGAGCGACGGTCGGCTGGGCGGCGGCAGGAGCGGGAGCGGCGGGGTGCGCGGCCGGGGTCGTTCCGGCCGGAGCCGTCGGCGTCGCCGCGGGAGCGCGGGGCGGCGGAGCCGACGGATCGTCGGAGGTCGGATCGTCGGCGGCCGGAGCGGCGACGGCGGGCGACGTCGTCTTGGCCGGCTTGGCGAACGCGGGCTGAGCCAGCAGGGCGGCGAGCGCGAGGACGCGGAGGGAGGTGCGGAGATGCATGAGGTTTGTTTGTCTTGAAATCAGCGGAGGACGAATTCGACGGTGGGGTCGTACATCCACCAGATGTCGCACGGACCGAGCGGCGGGAGCGGCTGGCGCACGCGTCCGTCCTGGCCCTTGGCGGCGTTGAAGCCGTCGGGATTAGGCTCGGGCACGACGACCGGCGCGGCGGCGGCCACGATCATGCCGTCCTCGGACATGCGGTCGACCACGTCGGTGACCCACTTGCGGCGGCCGGCCTCGTCGCCGAGGACCTTCCAGTCGCCGGTCGAGACGCCCTTGTACATCTGGGCGACGAAGTCCTCGACGGTCGTGCCGATGCGCGCGGCGACCTTCACGAAGATGCGCTCGCACCAGACCTTGGACCACTTGAGCTGCTCCTGGAGCTGGGTGATGTTACCGCTCAGGCCCGTGGCGGCCTGGTGG
The DNA here is from genome assembly GCA_903913915.1 of uncultured Opitutia bacterium. Lineage (GTDB taxonomy): Bacteria > Verrucomicrobiota > Verrucomicrobiia > Opitutales > UBA953 > UBA953. The sequence continues at coordinate 66,317 of CAIWNE010000070.1, read as the reverse complement.
TGCAGCACGATCGTGTTCGGGTAGACGAACGAACGCTTGGCGAGGGTGGTGATGATCGCGGCCATCGAGGCGGCGTAGCCCTTCACGACGACATAGACCGGAGCCTTCGAGGTCTCCATCGCCTGCAGGATCATGTAGCCCGACATCACCGAGCCGCCCGGCGAACGGTCGATGACGATGAAGATCGGCGCCTCGGCGTCGACGGCGTTGTAGAAGGCGATGCGGCCGCAGACGAAGTCGGCCAGCTTGTCGTCGACGCGTCCGTTGAACGGGATACGGCGATCGGAGATGTGCAGCACGCCGTCGACGAGCGGATCCTTCGGGTAGGAGACCTTGGCGCCGCTGGCGATGTCGGCGGCCTTCTGCTGGAGGCGGGCGATCTGGGCGACGGAGGCGACCTTGGCGTATTCGACGGAGACCTCGGCGGTGGCGAGGCGGGCCTGGACTTCGAGTTCGGCGCGGGCGCGATCCTTGTCGGCGGAAGCGACGGCGGCCTTGGCGTTGGCCAGGGCGGCTTCGAGCTTGAGCTTCGTCTGCTCGGCGTCGGCCGGCGCGGCGGCGGCGTCGGCGCGGGCGGCGCGGAGAGCGGCTTCGGCCTCGAGCTTACGAAGCTCGAGCGTCTGCGTCAGCGCGGCGAGGCGGCGCTGGGAGGAGGCGAGCTCCAGGCGCGCGCGGATGACGTCCGTCTCGATCTCGGCCTTGATGGTCTCGGGGGTCTTCTTGACGGGCCCCTGCTGGGCCATGACGAGCGCTGAGAAGAAAAGAAGGACAAGGGCCAGGCGCGACATGGGGAGAAGACTGTTTTGACAGATAAATGGTTCCCTTGAAGTCCTTTTTTGGCAAATCTGCCCGCATGGAAGTCGACGCCCCCATCACCCTCTTCAACCGCCACACCGGCCGCATGGAGACCGAACAGGTCTACGGCGAGGCCTGGCTGCGTCGCATCTACGGCAACCCGCTCGGCAAGCTGACCCTCCATGCGGTGGTCAAACGGGGCCTTTTCTCCAGATTGTACGGCTGGGCCATGGATCGCCCGAGCAGCGCGCGTCGCGTCGAGCCCTTCGTGAAGGCCTTCGGCCTGAATCCGGACGAATTCGCGGACTCCGACCTGAAGTCGTATCGGACCTTCAACGATTTCTTCTACCGCAAGCTCAAGGCCGAGGCCCGCCCGGTCGACCCGCGCGCCGAGATGGCCGTGCTGCCGGCGGACGGACGTCACCTCGGCTTCCCCGACGCCTCGCGCGTGAAGGGCATCTTCGCCAAGGGTCAGACGTTCGACATGGCCGCGCTCGTCGCGGACCGCGCGCTCGCCGAACGCTACGCGCGCGGCACCGTCGTCTGCTCGCGCCTCTGCCCCGTCGACTACCATCGCTTCCACTTCCCTGTCGCCGGCGTGCCCGGCGAGCCCGTGCTCGCCAAAGGCCAGCTCTACTCCGTCAACCCGATCGCGCTCCGTCGGCGCGCGTCGTACCTCTGGCAGAACAAACGCCAGCGCGTGACCATCGACGCCGGCCCGTTCGGCCTCGTCACCATGGTCTCCGTCGGCGCCACGAACGTCGGCACCATCATCGAGACGTACCAGCCAGGCCAGGCCGTCGCGAAGGGCGATGAGAAAGGCTACTTCCGCTTCGGAGGATCGTTCGTCGCGACCATCTTCGAGCCCGGCCGCATCAAGCTCGAGGATGACCTCATCCACGCCGGCGAAACCGCCGTGGAAGTCTACGCCAAGGTCGGTTCGCCCCTCGGCCGCTTAGCGTAAGCGCTTGCCTCCGCCGTCCGACGCGCAAACCTCATCGCACAGGTTTCGCTCGGGTGGTGGAATGGCAGACACACCAGATTTAGGTTCTGGCGCCGCAAGGTGTGCGGGTTCGACCCCCGCCCCGAGCACCCTGTTCACGCGCGGCGACCGCGCGTGAAAGGTGTTGGCGGTTGGCGGTTAGCGGTTGGGGAAACATGCGCGGGGGGATCTGCTGGCATGATGAACCGCTGCGAAGCAAGGGGACCGGAAGACTGGCTCGCTGAAGGATTTAACTCCAAGGAGAAGCCGGGAAGGTTGCGGCGGCCATCCGGCCATAAGCCAATCCTATTGGACGGACTTCAGGGAGTCCTTGTGGGCTTTAACCTTGTCGTCGATTTCCTTCTGCAAAGCGCTCAGCCGCTGCTGCCCGCGCCGCTTGTCCTCCGGCGAGATTTCCTGCTCGAGGAGAGAGAGGCCCCCTCGGGCGTCCTGTTTGCCGGACATGCTGCGCAGGCTCCAGTAGGCGTACGCTTCGGCCAGGTCTTTCTTCACGCCCAGGCCCTCCGCATAGCAAAGGCCCACGTTATAGAGATAACCCATGTTACCCTGTTCGACCATGCCCATGTAATCGGCAAAAAGCTGCTCATAAGTAAGACGATGGACGGAAGGAGCCCCCCCTGGCCCGGCCTTCGCATCAAGTTTTTCCTGCAGTTCCGTCGTTCGCAACCGGCCGCGCGCACGAATCTCGGGGGTGATTTCCTTTTCGGCCTCCAGGGCCCAGAGGGCGTATCGCGCATCCACGCGATCGGACATGCCGCGCAGGTTCCAATAGGCATACGCCTCGACCGGATCCTTGGCGACACCGCGGCCATACCAGTAGCAAAACCCCAGGCTGTAGATCGCGCCGCCGTCACCCTTCTCGGCCTGCTTCAGGTAACTCTCGAAGGCTTGCTGATCGGTGAGCCCCTTGGCTTCAGCGGATAAAAAAGACGCCAAGAGGACCAGCCAGAGAACGAACCGCCGGAAACGGGAAACGAGGAGGGGCATAAGAATAATCTAAGCAGGCGAAGCCGGGGGTCAATCCGACCGTCCCGTCGTGCCGTGAAGATTTCACCCTAATGCCCGAGGCCCAGACGCCGCAAGGTGTGCGGGTTCGACCCCCGCCCCGAGCACCCTGTTCACGAATGAAGAGGACTGAGTCGATGACAGCGTCGATGGCTGAGTCGATGACAGAGGAAACTCATCAGGGAACCGGGAGCCGGGATGTTTGCTGCTGAATCATCGCACGCTGTCTCTTCCATTCAGCCCTCCATGCTAGGGCAGCACGCGGTGCTGCCCCCACCTCCACTCTTGCCCCTGTCCTGCCCTTCCCCACGCTGGGCGCATGTTCGCGTGGCTCCGTTCCCTCTTCGCCCCGAAGACGCCCGCGCCTGACTTCAGCCAGGCGCCGGCCGAGCCCGTGCCGACCGAACGCGCCCCGTCCACCCGCCCGGCCAACCAGCAGGGCTGGATCGGCGTCGATCTCGACGGCACGCTGGCCGAGGCGACGCCTTGGCAAGGGATGAGCCACATCGGACCGCCGGTGCCGCTGATGATGCGCCGCGTGCAGCAGTGGCTCGAGAAAGGCCTCCGCGTGAAGATCGTGACGGCCCGCGCGGGCGACCCCGAAGGCCTGGCGGCCACGCAGGCCTGGCTCAAGGCCCACGGCCTCCCGGAACTCGAGGTCACCGACAAGAAGGACTTCGGGATGATCGAGCTCTGGGACGACCGCGCCATCCAGGTCGTGCAGAATCGCGGCATCTGCTTCCTCGGCACTTCGTATTTCGCCCGTCCGAAGGCCCCCATCCTGCCAGATGAGGTTGCGGACCGCACTTTCATCCTCGTAGGTTCGGAACCGAAGACCCCTCCGCAGGGTCCCAAGCACAGCGCATGAAAGCCTCCCTCAAGCTCGAGTACTCCCTCCGCGTCCTCTCCCAGCTCGCCCGCCGCCACCGCGGCACGGCCGTCACGCGCATCGAGGAACTCGCCAAGCTCGAGGACATCCCGGCCAATTACCTCGTCCAGCTGCTCAACGAACTCCGCGAAGGCGGCCTGGTCGTCTCGAAGCGCGGCAAGACCGGCGGCTACCGCCTGGCGAAGGACGCCGAAGACATCACCTTGAAACAGGTGCTCGCGGTCGTGGAACCCGAACTCGTCGAGACGAAGATCACGCTCAAGGGCGCCTCCGGACCTCAGGTCGCGGCGCTCTGGCGCGAAGTGTCCAAGCGCTTCGACAAGTCCCTGTCCGGCTTTACGGTCGCGCAGCTGGCGCTTTCGGAAACCGGCACGGATTTCGAAATCTGAACGGCCGGAGGCCGCGCGGGGACATGCCGGCAAGGTGAACTCCTACGAAGCAGAGGCATCATGAGGTAATGATCCGGTCTCCGGTTTCCCTTTGAGTTTAAGGTTCCAACCACCCGCCACCTAGGGCTGCCACCTGCCACCCGAAACGGTTGCAACTAGGTCGTGACGCGGTCCCGCCCCTACCCATGAAGGTTGCCACGTCCTCCCAGAAGGCGTACCCTCTCCTCATGTCACCCCTCCGTCTCGCCGCCTTGCTCGCCTTCACCTGCGTCTCCGCCCTCGCCGAAGACGTCCCCACGCTGATGACCACGCGCGGCAAGGAACTCTATCATGAGGACTTCACCAAGCCGCTCGCGAAGTACACCGGCAAGCCCAACGGCTACGCCAGCGGCTTCGAAGGCTGGCTCATCCACGGCACGGGCCCGGAATCCCGCGGCGGCCAGTGGAAGCAGGTCGACGGACGGTTCCAAGGATCGGAGAACCCGCAGGTGAAGCACCCCGCCACGGCTTCGTACGGCATCAAGTTCCAGAACATCATCCTCCAGTGCCAGCTGCGCCTCGAGGACGTCGAACTCGACAAGGATCCGGCCCATGGACGCAAGAACCGCTACATCCAGCTCCGCGCGACCAATGAGAAGACCTACGTCTGCAGCCTCAACCTGGGGCTCGGAGGGTTCTCCATCAACAAGGACGGGAAAGACCGCGAAGGTCCGGACAAGCTCGAGGTCCTCGCCACGCACAAGAAGGCGCTCGCCGTCGGCGAGTGGCACACCGTGCTCATCGAGATCATGGGCGACGAATATGTCGCGACCGTCGACGGCCATTCGATCTCCGGCCAGCACGCAGCGATCGGCCAGCTCAAGCACAGCTTCATGGTCGTCACCGGCCCCGAAGGCTCGATCCGCGACCTCCATCTCTGGGAAGCCAAGCCGAACGCCGACTGGCCGATGACGCGCGCCGTCATCGCCGCGCAGAACAAGCCGATCGCCCCGGCGAAGCCCGTCGAGAAGAAGTAAGCGCGGCGGCGTAGCCGCCGCGAAGGTACCCGGAGACAAGGACAGCGGCATCAATCAAAGGGAGACCGGATACGTTGCTGCGGGGATATTTTCAGGTCCCAGGTCTCGGCCGTCGGGTATCAGGTTCAGGTGTTCAGGTTCGGGTACAGGTCCCGGGCCTGATTCCCACCCCCGCGCCCGTAACCGCGCACAAACCTGCACCCGAGACCCGGGACCTGAAATCGCGTCCGGCATCCTTCCACGTTTGCACCTTTGCACAGGCCGTAGGCCGATTTGCACTTAGGACAGCACGTGGTGCTGTCCCTACCCCGCGCACTCCATCCTCGAAACTCCGCACCCCCTCCCCTACCTTCCCGCCGTGGACCTCTTCTTCACCGCCGTCGCGGCGGTCATGCTCTACCTGCACAGCCTCCGGGATTTCGCCCGCGAGGTGACGCGCCTCGGCGGCTCGCACCTGCGGCATGTCCTGCAGCGCGTGACGGCCAACCGCTTCGGCGGCGCGCTCGCGGGCGCGGTCAGCGCGGCCTTGGTGCAGTCGTCCTCGGTGGTGAACTTCATCACGATGGGCCTGACCGAGCAGAAGGTCCTGCCCATGCGCGCGGCCTGGACGGTCATGATCGGCGCCAACGTCGGCACCACCCTCACCGCCTGGCTCATCGCCTACAAGTTCACCGGCATGGGCCCGATCTTCGTCTCGGTCGGCGGCCTCTGGTCGCTCTTCGGCCCGCGGCGCTGGCGCACCTACGGCCACCCGGTCTTCCACTTCGGCCTGATCTTCCTGGCGCTCAGCCTGATCAGTTCGACGCTCCTGCCGCTCGCGCGTTCGCCCGACGTCATGCATTGGCTCGAAGCCGTCTCCACGCCCCTGCGCGCCTTGGCCTTCGGCGCCCTGCTGACGATGCTGGTACAGTCCTCCTCGGTCGTCGTCGGCCTCACCGTGCTCTCCGTGGCGGGCGGGCTCATCGAACCTGCGCTCTCGATCTGGATGGTCGTCGGCGCGAACCTCGGCACCGGCTGGGTCTCGCTCTTCAACGCCTCGACCTTCGGCCCCAGCGCTCGCCGGCTGGCGCTGTTCAACGCCGGGCTGGACCTCTGCGGCCTCGCGCTCTTCGTCGCCGTGCTCCAATTCGCCATCCGGCCGTTGCTCGCGCTCATGCCCGAGCCCGGACTGCAGGTCGCGCTGGTGCATTCCGCCTTCAATCTCTCGGCGGCCATCATGGCGCTGACGCTCCTGCCCTGGATCTGGCGTTACCTCGAACGTTTCGTGCCGGAAGAAGCGAAGTAAGCGTGGCCATGCGGCTTACGGCTTGCCCGCATAGGGCGGAAGCGAAGACTGCGGGGACTCCTATGCGTACGATCTCCGGCCTTTTCCTGCTGGCGGCGGCCACCGTCCCGCGCCTCGGCGCGGGGACCATGACCGATGTCGGCCCCCTCGCGGGAGGCACCTGGTCCGCCGCCGGCGGCATCTCCGCCAACGGACTCGTGATCATCGGCTCGGGCGACGACGCGAACGGCAAGGAGCAGGCGTTCCGATGGACCCAGGCCGGCGGCATGACGAACCTCGGCCCGCTGGTCGTCAACGGCTGGTCCACCGCGTTGGCCGTCTCCGCTGACGGCTCCGTCGTCGTCGGCCGCGCGGACCAATTTGGATATGGGCCAGGAACCGACTACTCCCACTTCCATGCCTTTCGCTGGACTCAGGCCGGCGGCATGACCGACCTCGGCGCCCTCGGCGGCACCTTCGCGTCAGGCAATACTTCGGCGGCGTGGGGCGTCTCGGCCGACGGCGCTGTCATCGTCGGCGAGAGCGCGATCAGCACGGAAACGCATGCCTTCCGCTGGACGCAGGCCGGTGGCTTCGCCGATATCGGCACCCTCGGAGGTACCCTTTCCTCCGCCACCGGGACCTCAGGGGACGGCAATGTCGTCGTCGGTACCAGCAGCACGGGAGGCGGCGTCAATCACGCCTTCCGCTGGAGCCAGGCCGGCGGCATGACCGACCTCGGGACCATCCCCGGAGCCAACGACTCGCATGCCAAGGCCGTCTCCTCCGACGGACTGGTCGTAATCGGCGACAGCAGTTTTCTCAACGGGGACATGTTCGCGTTCCGCTGGACCCAGGTCGGCGGCATGACGAGCCTCGGCGCGATCGCCGGCACCTACTCGACGGCGACCGGCATCTCCGCGGACGGCAACGTCGTCGTCGGAGCCTCGTCCGTCGCCGCCGGCAATACGCACGCGTTCCGCTGGACCCAGGCCGACGGCATGACCGACCTCGGCACGCTCGGCGGTGCCAATTCCTACGCCAGCGGAGTTTCCGCCGACGGCAAGGTCGTCGTCGGCAACAGCGACACCGCCAGCGGGGGCAACCACGCCTTCGTATGGCGCCAACGCGTGATGCTGGACGCCCAGGACTGGCTCGGCTCCGTGGCTGGCGCTCAATCGGTCCTGTCCACCTCCTTGGCGCTCACCAACGGCTACCTCGAAGGCGCGCATCATCGTCCGCTGGCCGACCTCGGACTAGGGCGCTCCTTCTGGTCGACCGGCGACGTCGCCAGCAGCTCGCGCACCCGCGACCTGCTCTCCCGCTCGGGCGAAGTCGGCGCGACCTTCGCCCCCCTGCCCGGCCTTCTCGTCGGAGCAGGCGCCGGCTACGGCGTACAGGACCAGAACCTGGCCAACGACGGGGCAGCCCGCATCCAGGGGCAATACCTCGTGGCCGAAGCGGACCTGTTCCGCGCGGAGGGCGGCATCTTCTCCGTCCTGCTGTCTTATGGCGGTTGGCGCTATGTCGCCGACCGCGGCTATGTCACCGGCGGCGGCGTCGACCATTCCCATGGCGTGACGAACCTCACCAACCTCGCCGCCCGTCTCCGTTTCGACTCGCCGACGCTGGCCAAAGCCGGCGACGTCGAACTCAAGGCCTACGTGTCGTACTCGATCAGCGAAGCGCAGTCCGACGCCTTCACGGAAACCGGCGGCTCCTACGCCGCGAGCTTCGGAGCGATGAGACAAACCGCCAAGGAAAGCCGGGTCGGGACGGCCCTGAGCCGGTCGCTAGGCGAGCGGACCGCCGTACGCCTCTCGGCCGAATGGATCCATCGCTACGACCACGGCCAAGCCTCGCTGGCCGCCACCGACGTCACCAGCACGCTCGAGCTCTCCGCGCCCACCGCCGAACCCGTCCGCGACCAGGCCCGCTTCGGTCTGGACGTCGACCACAAACTGGACGACCAGACCACGCTGTCCTTCACCGCGCACGCCTCCGGCGTGGGCGAGTCGCCTGACGTGTCCGGCGCGATCAGCCTCCGCAGGAATTTCTGAGCGACGCGATGGGCCGCCGGCTTCTGCCGGCGAAGTAAACGGCCGTCCATTTCCGAGACATCAACAGGCAAGGCCGAACCTCCCGTCTCGGCTCAGCCCTCCGTCACTTGCCGAGCTCCGCTTCCGTCCACGCATCGGTCCGGCCCTTGGTCTCGGCGCGGACCTTCTTCACGAGGTCGAGCGGCACGGGCGCGGACTCGTGGTCCCACTCGCGGCGGATATACGTGAGTACGCCAGCGATCTGCTCGTCGGAAAGGAAACCCGCGGCGGGCATGTCGTAGCTGTAGTGGCTGCCCTTGACCTTGATGGGCCCGCGCAGGCCGTGCATGACGACCTTGACGATGCGCTCGGGATCGCCGTTGACCCACTCGGAATCGGCCAGCGGCGGAGCGAGGCCGTCGAGGCCCTTGCCGGTGGTCTGGTGGCACGCGGCGCACAGGCCGGCGAAGGTCTGCCTGCCGTTGTCGAAGAGCGCCTGCTCTTCGTTGGTGAGCGGCTTCACGACCGGGACGACGACGCCGGGCTTGCCCGGCCAGACGACGGTGCTCTTGAACCAGGCGAGGGCCTTGAGCATCGCGGCGTCCTTGCTCTTCGCAAGCTTGGCCAGCGAGGCCGGCTCGGCGGCGAGCTTCACGGGGCGCTTGGCGGTGACGGTCGGGTGCGTGGCCAGCGAACCGAGCAACGTCAGCTGCTGCGACTTGAGCGGCAACGCGGCGATGATCGCCAAGGCCTTCTCGACCTGCGCGGGCTTGCGCGTCGAGAACACGCAGCGCAGCAAGGCGGCGGGCAGGGTCTTGGGATAATCCGCGGGCTTCTTCATGACGGCCTCGAAGACGTCGATTTCCCGCCCTTCCAGTCCGCTGACGAAGGCGTCCTGGATGAAGGCGACGTCGGCCGCGCGGGTGACGAGCGCGGCGCCGGCGAGGTCGGACGCGAGGGACTTGGCTTCGCCGATCGAGAGCGCGAGCTGCTGCTGCACTTCGGCGACGGCCTCGGTCGCGGCGAGGTCGGTCCAGCGGGCGACGATCGCCTCGCGGTCCGGCGTGGCCATCAGGGCCTCCGACACGCGGATGGCGGCGGCCCGCACGCGCGGATCGGCGTGGGCCATGCCGGCGAGGACGGCCTCGGCCTTCACGACGCCGCGGCCTTCGAGCGTCCAGAGCGCATGCACGCGGCCCATGGGCGCGGCGGACTCCTTGGCGAGCGCGACCAACGCGGCGTCGATCGCGGCGTCCGGAGCGGCCTCGACGAGCAGGCGCTGGGCGGTCTCGCGACGCCAGGCGTTGCCGCTGGCGAGCTCGGCGACGAGCTCGGCCGGGGTCATCGCGGAGAGTTTCTTGGCCGGGACGACGGCGACGCCTTCGGGCGCGATCCGCCAGACGCGCCCGAGCGCGAGGGGCTTGTCGAGGCCCCGCTTCACGATCTGCTCGCGCAGGTAGGTGGTCAGCGAGATGCGGTGCTGGATGATGCCGCGGTAGAGGTCGATGACGTAGAGCGCGCCGTCGGGGCCGGTGAGCAGGTTGACCGGACGGAAGCGTTCGTCGGTCGAGGTCAGGAACTCCGCCTGGTCGTAATACGGCTGCGACTCGAGCGCGCCGCCGGCCGACTTCACCACGTCGCGGGAGATCAGGTTGCCGGCGGGTTCGCAGACGAACACGTTGCCGTAGGCGTCAGCCGGGAAGAGGTCGGCGCGGTACACCCAAGGCGCACAGGCGGCGGTGTACTCCTTGAGCTTGAAGTCGCGGAGCATCTCCGGGCGATAGCCGCGGTTGATGCCCGGATTGACGCGGGCCGGCCAGACGAACTGCTCCTTCGCGACCTTCCAGTTCAGGCCCGTGACGCGGTTGAGGTTCGGGTTGCGGTTGAGGTAGGACGACGGGATGACGTCCGCGCGGAGGGCGTCGCTGTTGCTGTTATGGAAGAGATGGCCGAAGTCGTCCTGCGAGAGACCCCACTGGCCGCGGAAGTTGCTCAGCCCGCGCACCCAGCGTCCGTCCTTGAACTTGAAGCGGGCCGTGTAGGCGCCGACGTAGAGCCAGTTGTCATGGCCCCAGAGCAAGGCGTTCGGGGCGCGCTCGGGATTGGCGAGCGCCGGACGCGACGGATCGACGCGCACGCCGAAGTCCGTCGCGATCTCGGTCTTCTCGTCGCACCTGCCGGCGCCCTTCGTGTCGCGGCAGAACCAGAGGTGGGGCGGCGCGCCGACCAGGACGCCGTCGCGATGGAGGGCGATGGCGCGCGGCATCACGATGTGATCGAGGAAGACCGTGGCCTTGTCGAAGACGCCGTCGCCGTCGGTGTCCTCGAGGACCGAGATGCGGCCGTGCGGCTGGTCTTCCGTCGTGCCGTCGAGGTCGGGCATGTAGCCCTGCATCTCGACCACCCAGAGCCGTCCGTCGGGTCCGAACTGGGCGGCCACCGGATCGCCGATCTGCGGGTCGCTCGCCACGAGCGAGATCCGGTAGCCCTTCGCGAGCTGGAACGTCTTCAGCTCATCCTGAGGCGCAAGCGCGGGCGAGGGCGGGATCAGGTTGTCGGGCACGATCTGCATCTGCGGCTCGCCGGCCTTGTCGCCGATCTGCGCGGAGGCGGCGGCCGCCAGGCAGAGGGCGGCCAGGGACAGGGTGCGGCGGGGCATGCGCATGAGACACCAGATAACCCCGGCGGTTGCGGGGTCAACCGGCCCCGGCGCTCTCGCCCGCCTTTATTCGACAGGTCGCGGACATATAACCAGCCCGGACTTAGCCTAGGCGACGGCGGCGATGTTCTCTCATCATAAGATACCCAGGGGTCGCTCGTTGTTTTGCAGGCAGGAATCCTAAACTCGTCTGGGCCATGATCGCCCGTTCCTGCCTTTGCTGGGGAATCTTCCTGCACCTCGCCGCGTCTTCGCCGACCTTTGCGCTGAACCGCGGCGACCTGAGCCCTCCGCCAACCGTCGTCGATACCGATGGCGACGGCCTCGACGATGAACTCGAAGCCGAACTCGGCACCGACCCGCTGTCGCCGGATACCGACGGCGACGGCTGGGACGACCTGACCGAACTGATCAACGGCACCGACCCCTGCGATCCTCACGACTTCCCGCACGGCGAAACCATCCAAGCCGCGGGCGGCGTCGCCACCGGCAACCCGTCGCTCCGGCTCAAGATTTCGGAACTGCTGGCGGCGCGCCGCCTCGGCGCCTCTTCGTCGTCGAACAGTCCGACGGGCGCCGCGGACTTTTTTCTCAGGTATTACTATCTTCCCTCCGACCTCTCGGACCTGGCCGTCGAGATCCGGCGCGGGGACCTGAAGGCGGGGACGTTCATGCTGATCTGGCGGCATCGTCTCACGTGGAACCCCCTCGGCATCGAGCAACGTTACGTCGTTTCGGTCCGCCGGGATGACGGCAAGACGATCGCCGAATGGACCACACCTACCCCGGTGGGGATGGCATGGGATTACGCCGGACTCTCCTTCAGGCTCAAGACGGCCGACGAAGGCCACCAGCTGACGTTGAGCCTGACGCCCGAGGGCGGCACCCATCTGGGCTACGACCTGAGCGATTTCACCGCAGTGCCGGTCGGCATCGAAGCCGACATCGATCGCGACGGCATCATCGCGACGAACGAAAGTCCGGCCGAAGGCAGGCCGCTCCGGCACTGGGTCAATGACGACGACGACGCAGGTGAATGCCAGGAGCGTGCCGATGTCCCGGGACTGCCATCGAGTCAGGCGGACTACGCCCACCCAGGCATCGACGGATTGCGCGACCTCGTCGACTTCCTGCCGGTCAACCTGAACCTCGCGCAGGTCACGGGCTTGCTTAAGCCCGCCGAAGGCTTCCGCTACTTCATCGGCAACCCTGATCGCGCCGTCCAAGCCGTCCTGACCGGACTGACCCCGGCGACCGCCGGCTCCCTCCATCGTGATCCGACGATCCGATGCTTCGGCCCGAAGCTGGACGACGCTCCCGCCGCCGCCGAAGTGCTCATGCCGGACAAGGACGGCCGCATCGAGATACCAGCTGGCTTCCTTGAACGTATCCATGCGCTGGGGCACGGCGTAGTGCTGCTGGAAGGAGCGCATCCCAGCGTCCGGCCCCTGCGTCTGGAAATCTTCAAGGGAGACCGGCTCGTGACCAGCTTCGAGCAACCCTTGGCGCTCGTGCCCGTGGAGACCATGTACCGCCATGTGAACCTGGCGCGAGCCGCCTTCGATTACTCCGGCCGACCGGCTCAGGTCAGACGAGCCGGCCGGCCGCAACAGATCGGCGAGCCGCCAGGCCTGCCCGACGCCGAGACGAACGACCGCTGGGTCGTGTTGATCCACGGCTACAACGTCCCCGGAGACGTCGCCCGCGGCTGGCACGCCGAGACGTTCAAGCGGCTCTACGTCCTGGGCAGCAACGCGCGCTTCGTGGGCATCACCTGGAACGGAGACACCGGGCTGGATTATCATCGTGCGGTCTACCAGGCATTCCAGACCGGCGACGAAGTGCCGCATGCCTTGGGCTTCCTCGACGCCTCCCGAACCTTGCTGGTCGCCCATAGCCTGGGGAATGTCGTCGCCTGCCAGGCGGTGCAGGCGGGTTTCACGCCCGCCCGCTACTTCATGCTCAACGCCGCGCTCCCGATCGAATCGATCGCCGGCGATTCGACCTCGCCGCAGCAGGCCGCCGAGATGACCGAAGGCTCATGGAGGCCTTATGAACGACGGCTCTATGCCTCGGACTGGGCCCGCCAACAACCACCGGGCGACCAACGCGCATCCTACACGTGGCTCAACGCCTTCGAACGTGTCCGCACGGCGGCCATCGCCACCAACTGCTACTCCACCGGCGAAGATGTCACCAACTGTCCCCGCGAGATGGTGTCCGCCTCGGTGCTCGCGACCCTCTGGTCGGGCCGGGCGATCGACTACGGCGTATGGAAGACGCAGGAACTGCTGAAGGGCGTCGGATGGAGCCGGTCGCTCGCCGCCATCGCGATGGAAAGGTCGCAAGGGGCATGGGGATTCAATCCCGCATGGCGCGGGCGCTACGTCCCGAATGGCACGACGAAGGGCGCCGGCGGGCATTACGAGAAGCTTACGCCCGAGGAGGCGGCGCAGCTTACGTCGGCCCAACTGCTTAAGGACCCCTTCTTCCGGCCCTTCGACGAAGGCTGGCTGCACCAACCCAGGGCGCCGCGCCCGTCGCCCTTGCTCGACTCGCCGCACATCCGCTACGACCTTCTGGCCCGTGGCGTTCCCGCGATGACGTTCGCCGCCGGAGCCGCGCCGATCGTCGCCGCGGGCGTCGCGAACTACGACCTGGAACTCCAGGGACGCCGGCCGGGCGGCCCCTGGCCTGCGGAAGGACACGACGGCACCCGGACCGCCGGCCGTTGGCTGCATAGCGATTACAAGAACGTCGCGCTTCCGTACGTCAGCCCGCTCTTCCTGCGGATGATCGAGGCCGCCTCCCTGCGATGAGACTATCTGCGCTCCTCCTGCTCACGCTCTTCGGGCTTCCGCTCATGGGCCGAGACTACGCCGCCACCGTCGTCGATGAAGCAAACCGGCCGCTCTCCGACGTCGCGATGCTGGCGCTGTTCGGCCGCATGAACGATCCGCGCGATGCCAGCATGCGGACGTTCGAGGGAAAGACCGACGCCCAGGGCGTCTTCCGGTTCAAGGCCGACGATGACATGTGCCTGGTCCGGCTCCGCGCATCCCTGCCCGGCCATTACGACGCCGACCTCGGCGAACTCCACGGGCTAGGCAAGGTGCCCTCGGAGCCATCCTATATCCTAACCCTGCCACGCCAGGTGGCCGGCATTCCTTTATGCTACAAGGAAGTGAGCCTGCGGCGAGCAGACGGACGGCTGCCGACCAAGACCTGGGTCGGCTTCGACCTCGCCCTCGGCGATGTCGTCCGACCGTGGGGCAAGGGCGAGGTCGCCGACATCAGCTTCTGGAACGAAGGAGAGCGGATCGGGTGGACCCAGTCCGAGCGGACGATCGAACGTTACCGCCATGACAAAGATCACGCGCGTTTTTCCGAAGAGGAATTCGACGCCCTGTATGGCTCATTCCGCGGCGTCACCCGGCTCCGGTGCGAAGGATCCGGAAGCGGCATCCTTCGCTCGCCGGCGTTCTGGCCTTATTGCCTCCTGAAGATGCCGGCCACCGCGCCGCTCGAAGGCTATGCGATGCAGCTGGAACTACCTTACGCCACCCTGCCCTTACCTGACACGCGGGACGACTTCGTCGGCTACTTCCTCCGCGTGCGCACCAAGGTGGGGCCGGACGGCAGGATCATCTCCGCGCACTACGCCAAGATCCAGCGGGCGGTCCGTCACGACTTCGGCGTGGTCGCGTTCCGATATTATTACAACCCGATGCCGGACGACCCGCGGCTGGCCCATGACATGAAAACGAACCTGCTGCGACCTGGCCCGGACACCCCTGGGCCCGACCTGGAGCGCTACCGGTCCTACGAACCCTGAGGCCCTCCCCCTAGGCTCGAGCTAGGGGCTTTCCGGTTGCCCGCCCCGTCAGAGCGTAAAGAATACCTTACGTCCCCACCTGCCCTGCATTCCACACCGCCAACCGCTCACCGCGTCTCCCCTCCTCATGCGCACCTTCTCCAAACTCACCCTCCTCGCCGCGACCACCGTCTCCCTCCACGCCGCCGACCTGCTCGACGCCCATCCTTCGGGCAACCCCCTGAAGAGCACCCGCGCCTTCGGCGTCGCGGCCGACGGACTCACGGGAGTCGGCTCCTCGAACATCGTCAGCAACCTGGGCTCGGCCTGTTCCTTCGATTCGACCGGCTACCATGACCTCGGCCTCGGCGCCGGTTCTTATGCCACGGGCATCTCCGCCAACGGCACGATTGTCGGGACGGCGTCGTTCCTCGGCGGACCCGACCAAGCGTTCAAGTTCTCGGGGGGCACTGCTACCGCGCTCGGCGACTTCGGATTCGGGACCTCGAACGCCCTCGCGATCTCTCGCGACGGCTCCACCATCGTCGGCAACAGCTTCGACACCGTCGCCGAAGTGGCCTTCAAGTGGACCAGCGGCGGCGGCATGGTGGCCATCACGCCTCTGCCGGTGAACGCCTACCAGGATTCGTTCGCCACGGGCGTCTCGCAGGACGGGGGCGTCATCGTGGGCTGGATGACCGACGCTAGCGGCAACGTGCAGGGCTTCCGTTACGTCGGCACGACCCTGACCCCGATCCTGCCTGTCGCCGGCGGGACGTTCACCAAGGCCTTCGCCGTTTCTGGTAACGGACTCGTGACGGTCGGGCAGTTCGACGACGCTTCGAGCAACCCCCTAGCGTTCAAGCACACCGTCGCCGGCGGGCTCATCTCCCTCGGCAGCCTCGGCGGCTTCTCCTCCGTGGCGCGCGCCGTGTCTTTCGACGGCTCGGTGATCGTCGGCCAGAGCCTGACGGCCGGCTCGCAAAACCACGCCTTCGTCTATCAGTCCGGCACGATGACCGACCTCGGCACGCTGCCCGGCGGCACGAGTTCGGACGCCACGGGCGTGTCGGACGACGGCAGGGTGATCGTCGGCTTCAGCACCGTGACGGGCGGCTATACGCATGCCTTCGCCTACGCCAACCTGACGATGCTCGACGCCGAAGTGTGGCTCGGCTCGCTCAACGGCCCGAACGCCGTGCTGGCGATGACCACCGGCCTCAGCGCCCAGCCGCTCGAAGGCGCGCACCACCGCCCGCTGATGTCCTATGACAGCATGGGCAAGCAGAGCCAGGCCTGGGCCACGGGCGACTTCGGCGCTTCCTCGCGCCAGACCGACAGCCACCTCACCTCCGGAGAGATCGGCGTGAGCCAAGCCTACGGCGACTTCGTCTTCGGCTTAGCCGCCGGCCACGCCTCGCTCAACCAGGACCTTCCCTACGACGGTTCCGCCAGCATCTCCGGCAATTACCTTCTCGCCGAAGGCGACTATCGCCTCCCCGACAAGGAGAGCATCGTGTCGCTCGTCGTGATGTACGGCGACTACACCGCCGACACCCGCCGCGGCTACGATACGGGCAGCGGCGTCGACCATTCCGGCGGGAGCACCGGCGTGAAGACCTCGAGCGTCCGCCTCCGCTACGACGGACCGGCCCAGCAGTTCGTCAGCCCCGTCTCCGTGTCGCCCTTCGCTTCGTTCACGCTCACGCGCACGACCGCCGACGCCTATGCCGAAACCGGCGGCGCGTTCCCGGCGCGCTTCGCCGACCAGGCGCATACCGCCCAGGAAGGCCGCCTCGGCCTCACCGCGAAGCACGTGGCCTCGCCCAGCACCACCCTGCTCTTCACCGCCGAGTGGATCCATCGCTTCGACGGAGCCGGCGCCGGCCTCACCGCCACCAGCTCCACGTTAGGCACGCTGACGGCCCCCGGCATTGCGCCGACCGCCAACCAGGCCCGCTTCGGCTTCGACGTGGACCACAAGCTGTCCGCCGACACACTGCTGAACCTCTCGCTCCACGCCGCGGGCGTCGGCCCTTCGTCCGACCTCTCCGCCGCCCTCAGCATCCGCCGCGCATTCTAAGCGCGACGCAACGCGTCGCGAGGGGACTGCTGGCATGGTGAACCGCTGCGAAGCAGTTGCCTTGGCAAGGATGCGATGACATCGCATCCGCCTGTATTGAGGCAGGGACGGCACCACGTGCTTTCCTCGCTGCCTCGGGGTAGGGCGTGGCTCTCCGAGCCCGCCATATTCTTGCGGACGGACGGCTCGGAGAGCCGTCCCTACCTGAAGTCCAGGTCCCTGAAGATGCATTGCCCGACACCTGTACCGGAACCTGAAAACCTGACACCCGATGACCGAGACCCGGGACCTGAAATGGCGTCCTTCATCCCGAAGTTTGCGTCATCCATTCAGCCCTCAATTCAGTCCTCAATGCCGTCATCGACTCAGTCCTCCCCCTAGCCTGTTTGCCTTTCTCCCCTTCCCCGTCACCTTCAGCCCATGCCCCTCCGCCGCACCCTGACCGTCTACTTCATCCTCGTGCTCGTCGCCATGACCTGGGTGTCTTGGTACGCGTGTACGGCGCCGTCGATCACCTCGCTGCCTCAGTATGCCGGCAAGGGCCTCAACGTCCTCGGCGGCTACGTGACCGTCTGCTCCGAGCCGTGGGGTCTCGCCACGATGTTCTACGCCTATTTCGGCTTCCTCGCCTTCTGGCTCTACGTCGCCTGGCGCGAACGCACCGTCGTCGCCCGCCTGGGCTGGCTGGCGGCCTTGCTGACCCTCGGCAACTTCGCCATCGCGGGCTACGCGCTGCTCTGCCTCTTCGGCGCCAAGGGCGAGACCGACCTTGGCAAGGTCTTCTTCACGCGTAAGGTCGCCTGAATGGGACGCGTCTCCGATTGGCTTCGCCGCAAGGTGCGTGATCCGCTCGTCGCGGAACTCCGCCAAGGCGCGACCCCGGAGGCGGTGGCCGCGGCGGTGACGGTCAGCCTGGCCATCGCGATCAACCCGATCATCGGCACGACGACCGTCGGCTGCATCGTCGCCGGCCGGCTCTTCCGCCTCAACCACGTGGTGATGCAGGTGATCAACCATGTCAGCTACCCGTTGCAGATCATTCTGATCGTGCCGTTCGTCCGTCTGGGCGAGACGGTCACCGGCGCCGAGCATGTCCCGCTTTCGCCCTCGGCGATCGTCGACGAGTTCAGCCGTTCGTTCGGCGGCTTCGTGCAGAAGTTCGGGATGGCCTACGTGCACGGCATCATCGGCTGGCTGATCGTCGTCCCGGCCGCCGCCTGGCTCCTGAACTTCGCCTTGCGCGCGGTCTTCCGCCGCGTGCTCCCCAAGCCTTCCGCCCCATGAGCAGCCCTCTCTTCGCCCTCGGCTACGACGCGTTCGTGCTCCTCTGGTTCTCCAGCGTCTGCTTCGCCGCCTGCTGGCTCGTCGCCAAGAAGCTCGATAACTGGTCGATCGTCGACGTCCTCTGGTCCTTCGGCTTCGCGGGCGTCGCCCTGCGCATGCTCTACCTCCACTGGTTCGGGCTGCCGATGGGTGGGCAAGGCGTGCTCATGGCCGTCGCGACGACGCTCTGGAGCCTGCGCCTCGGCACCCACCTCGCGATCCGCGTGCTCGGCCACCTCGACCGCGAAGACGGCCGCTACCTGAAGATGCGGGCGGAGCACGGCGAAGGCATGGCCGCGCAGATGGCCTATTTCTATTTCGTCCAGGCCGCGGCGCTCACGCTCCTCTGCCTGCCCCTGCTGTCGTCGAGCCCCGCCGGCGCCACCGGCCCGACGCGCCCGATCCACTGGGTCGGACTCGGCGTGGCGGCCCTGGCCGTCCTCATCGAGGCCGTCGCGGACGCCCAGCTGGCGTCCTTCAAGAAGGACCCGGCCAACAAGGGCCAGGTCTGCGAACGCGGCCTCTGGGCCTGGAGCCGCCACCCCAACTACTTCGGCGAATGGCTCGTCTGGGTCGGCTTCCTGCTGATGAGCTACAACGCCGAGTTCCGCGGCCTCCCCGGGCTGTTCTGCGTCGTGCTGATGTATTATTTCCTGAACCGCGTCACCGGCATCCCGCTCACGGAGCAGCAGCTCCTGACGTCGAAGGGTCCGGCCTACGCCGACTACCAGGCGCGCGTGCCGGCCTTCTGGCCCCGTCCGCCCCGTCGCTGATTTTCCGCCGCGGCGGATTGCCAGCGGGGCGGACGCCGCACAAGGTGTCGCCATGCCGCTGATCGACACGCTCATCGAGAAGGACATCCTCCCGGACTCCGTGATCCGCTGGGGAATCCGCCGCCTGCTGAAGCAGCGCCTCGCCGACGAGCGTCCGGAATCCGCGGCCGAACGCTTCGCGAAGGTCGACGCCTTCGCCGCCGAGCTCCGCAAGCTCCCCGTGGCGATCGAGACCCAGGCGGCGAACGAACAGCACTACGAAGTGCCGGCCGCGTTCTATAAGCTCTGCCTCGGACCGCGCCTGAAATACTCCTCCTGCTTCTACGAGCTCGGCGGCGAGACCCTCGGCGAGGCCGAGGAGGTCATGCTGGCCCGCACCTGCGCCCGCGCCGAGCTCAAGGACGGCATGGAGATCCTCGAGCTCGGCTGCGGCTGGGGCTCGCTCACCCTCTGGATGGCCGAGAAATACCCGAACGCCCGCATCACCGGCGTCTCGAACTCCGCCTCGCAGCGCGCCCACATCGAAGGCGAATGCGCCAGGCGCGGCTTCAGGAACGTGCGCATCCTCACCTGCGACATGAACGTCTTCGCCGCCGAGGCGTCCCGCTTCGACCGCGTGGTGTCGGTCGAGATGTTCGAGCACATGAAGAACTGGGCCGAGCTCATGCGCCGCATCGCCGGCTGGCTCAAGCCCGGCGGCAAGCTGTTCTTCCACGTCTTCACGCACAAGGACATCGCCTACCACTTCGCGGCCAAGGACTCGACCGACTGGATGTCGCGCCACTTCTTCACCGGCGGCATCATGCCCTCCAACTGCCTCGCCAGCCGCTTCCAGGACGACCTGAAGCTCGAGGCGCAGTGGGAGGTCGAAGGCCGCCATTACGGCCAGACCTCGGAGCATTGGCTGCAGAACACCGACCGCCACCGCGAGGAGGTCCTCCGGATCTTCGCGCAGACCTACGGCGAGAAGCGGGCGAAGGCGTGGCTGGCCAACTGGCGCGTGTTCTTCATGGCCTGCGCCGAGCTCTGGAACTTCCGGGGCGGCTCGGAGTGGATGGTCTGCCATTACCGCTTCGCCAAGCGCGCGGGCTAAGTCCGCGTTTGCCACCGGGCCGACGCCGCGTTTGCTCTCGCCCATGCAGAGCTACGAAGAGAACGGCGTGCCCATGGAACGATGGAAGGTCGGCGCCTCGACCTACGAGACGTGCCTGACGCGCGGCGCGCGCCTCCTCCGCTGGAAGCTCGACGTCCCCTCGGGCCACCGCGAGATCCTCTTCTGGCCCGAAGGCGCCCCCATGGACCTCGACAAGATCGGCCCCGTCCGCGGCGGCAACCCGATCCTCTTCCCGTTCATGGGCCGCAACTACGCCGACGGCGAGAAGTTCGCCTGGAAGGCCGCGGACGGCGTGAAGCGCCCGATGCCGCAGCACGGCTTCGCCCGCGATTCGGCCTTCGAGATCGTCGAGAGCGGCCCCAAGCACGCGGTGGTGCGCCTCATCCAGGACGAGCGCGGGCGCGGCTGCTACCCGTTCGCGTACGACTTCCGCATCCGCTTCGACTTCCTCGAGCTGTTCCTGCGCATCACCTTCGAGTTCGAGAACCGCGACGCCCAGCCGCTGCCCTGGTGCGCGGGGCATCACTTCTATTTCACGCTGCCTTGGCACAAGGGCCTGAGCCGCCGCGACTACGTCGTGAAGATCCCCTCGAAGAAACAGTGGCGCCACGCCGCCGACGGCAAGCTGGTCCCGTTCGCCGAGCTCAAGGGCGCGGAGGCCATCGGCTTCGACAGCCCGCACCTCTCCGACTGCATCTTCACCAACCTGAAATCAGCGACGCTCAGCTTCGGACCGAAGTCCGGCGAAGAAGACATCACGATCAAGGTCGGCGAAGAGGCCATCCCCGGCAGCTGGGCGAGCGTCGTCACCTGGACGCCGGACCCGGAAGCGCCGTATTACTGCGTCGAACCCTGGATGGGCCCGCCCAACAGCCCAGAACATAAGAACGGGCTCCGTTTCGCGGAGCCCGGTCAGGTCGACACCTTCGTCACCGAGGTGTCGTTGATGTAAGCCTCGCGGCTTACTTGCTGCTGGTGCTGTTGAGGGGGAGCTTGCCCTTGGCCTTGGTGCCGGCCTTCTTGGCCGGAGCGGCGGGGGCCGGAGCCGGATCAGGGGTCAGGGCCGGAGCAGCGGCGACCGGCGCCAGCGTGGCCGGGACGAGGTTGCCGTCGCCGGCGCCGTCGGTGACCGGGGACGGACCCTTCTTGGGGCCCATGCAACCGACGACAGCGAAGGAAAGGAGAGAGAGAACGAACAGATTGCGTACCATGGCAGTGAGGTTAGGTTGCGGGGACTCTACCCGGCATGCCCCACCGCACAAGCGCAGATTCTGGCCCCCTCACCCTCTTCGTCTGCACGGGGAACTTCTACCGAAGCCGCCATGCCGAGGCCCTCTTCAACTGGCACGCCGCCCGGATGGGGCACCCGGCCCGGGCCTTCTCCCGCGGGCTGCTGACGTCCCTCGTGGCCGATGAGCCGACCCTGATTTCCCGGGATACCGAAAAGCGCCTCCGTGAGCTCGGGGTCCCGCTCGACCTCACGGGCCCGGCCCCTACCCAGCTCCGCCGCGAAGACCTGGAAAGGGCCCATCGGACCATCGCCCTCAAGAAGGACGAGCACCACGCCATGATGCTCCAGGCTCACCCGGAATGGGCCGACCGCATCGAGTACTGGACGGTGCACGACATCGACTGCGCGCACCCGGACGAAGCCCTGCCTCAGATCGAGGCGAAGGTCCTCGAACTGGTGCAGGGACTGCGGTCCTGAACGGCGGTCCGCTTAGGCGGCGGAACCGGCGTCGGCGCGACGCAGCGTCTCGAGATGCGAGGCCGCCTGGTTGAGCAGGCCGCGCAGTTCGACCATCGTCTCCTGGGCCACTTCGGCCTTGGTAGCCGCGGCTTCCTTGAGGGCTTCGGCGCGCAGCGCGAGCTCCTTGGCGAGCTCGTGGGCGGCGGCGATCGTCTTGGCCTTGAGCTCGCGGGTGCGGGCGTCGAGGCGGGCGGCGAGGGAATCGATGTCGCGGCCGAGGGTGCGGCTCTTCTCCTTGAGCTCGGCGGCCATGATGCGGGAATCCGGCACGCGGCGCAGGTCTTCGGTGAGGCCGACCTTGGAGAGCGTCCAGATGATCCACTTGGTGGGATCGAACTGCCAGCCCTTCACGCCGTTGCGGTAGTCGTGCTGGAACTCGTGGTGGTAGTTGTGGTAGCCCTCGCCGAACGTGAGGAGCGCGACCAGGCCGCTGTCACGGGCGCTGTGGTCCGTGGAGTAAGGCTGGCGACCGATCATGTGGCAGAGCGAGTTGATGCAGAAGGTGCCCTGCTGGACGACGACGGTGCGGAGCAGGCCGGCGATGAGGAAGGCGGCCAGGGCGGTCATGCCCGGGTTGGCGTAACCCATGAGCTTGGCATAGCCGTAACCGAGGAGGGCCGGACAGACGAAGCCCACGAAGGCTCCGATCCACTGGACGTACTTATGCTGAAGCATGACGAGGGGGTCGGCCTCGAGGTCCTTGACGTTGGTGACGGGCGGCTTCGGCTTGAGGCGGAAGAGGAGCCAGCCGATGTGGGCGTAGAAGAAGCCCTTGGAGATGTCGTACGGATCCTCGTCCTCGTCCACGTGCTTGTGGTGGATGCGATGGTCGGCGGACCAATCCAGGGCCGAGTTCTCGAAGGAAGCGGCGCCGAACAGGAGCACGAAGACCTTCACCGGCCACTTGGCCTTGAAGGAGATATGGGAAAACAGGCGGTGGTAGCCCAGGGTGATGCCGAAGCCGGTCGCGTAGTAATAGAACACGAACATGGCCCAGATGAAGCCCCAGCCGTGGACCTTGTTGGCGGCGTCGTCGGCGAGATGGAACTGGGTCCAGAGGAACCAAGGCACCACCGTCAGCGAAAGGAGCGCCGTTCCGATGAGGAAAGCGGAGGTCACCCATTCGATGCGGTAGATCGGGAAGTTTTTGAACTTCATAGTAGGGGTTCGAACTTATCCCCGACGCCCGCTGAGGCGAGAGCAATCAACCGCCCGGGAAGGGTTAAAAAGCGATGCTAAATTCGCTTTTTCGCGAACCTTATTTCAAAAACGCGCGGGAACTTCGCCGCTCAGTCGCGACGACGGCGGCCGATCGAATTCTTCACCGGAATGACGCGCACGGGTTCGCGCGTCTTGATCCACAGGTCGCTCTCCTTGTAAAGTTTGCCGGGGATGCTCTGCACGGCGTCGCCGAACGACTCGACCGGCATGCGCTGCCCTTTCGGCGATTCGTTGAAGGCCTTGGCGACGTCGACCATCTTGGCGGCGACTTCCGACGGGTCGTCATCCTCGAGGAGCTGCACGACCCAGCCGGTGAGATCCTTGGGCAGGCCTTCCTCGGGTTCGCTGACCAGGACGAGCATCTGCTTCTTGGCCGGCTTCTCGCGCTCGACAGCCTCCTCGGCCGCGGCGTCGCGGATCTGGTTCAGGATTTCGGCGGCGACGCGGACGTCGACCCCGCTCTGCTTGAGGATCTTCTGGACGATTTCGATGTCTACCTTGGCCATAGGCCCCCAAGAGACTCCAACCACCCCAGCGAGGGAAGCCGGAGTTATTCGCAGCACGCCAAAGCCAGCACTTTCAGGTCCCAGGTCTCAGGTCTCAGCAGCCAGGCTCAGGTGCTCAGGTTCGGGACCTAAACTTTGCCCCGCACCCGCACCTGTACCTGATAACCCGCACCTGTACCTGATAACCCGCACCTGAGACCTGAGGGCCGAGACCTGGGACCCGAAAATGGATCCGCCGCAGCATCCCTTCCGGTTCCCGGTCTCCCTTTGAGCACCTCGCATCGAGGTAGGGCCGAGCATCCCTGCTCGGCCGCGGCCGGCCAAGGATGGCCAGCCCTACCCATGACAGGTGGAAGCGTTGAGCGGTTGGCAGTCGGGAAATGCATTGCCCGACACCCGAACCCGAAGACCTGAACCCGGTACCCGATGGCCGAGACCCGAGACCCGAAATCGCGCCCTGCATCCCGAAGTCTGCATCCACCATTCAGCCCTCAACTCAGTCCTCCATTCCGCCATCAGTCATCTGTCATCTGTCATCTGTCATCCGCCCGCTTGCCTCCCACCCTCCTTTGCCTCTTAACCCCTTCGTGCCGGAACACACCAAAGTCATGGGCAAGGAATGGGCCGACGCCCGTCGCGCCGCCAACGTGGCCCGCCTGGGCGAGACGCTGGCCGCCGCCTTGGCCGGCCGCACGGACATCACCTTCGAGCTCGGCTGCGGCCACGGCCACTGGCTCGCCGCCTACGCCGCCGCGCACCCCGACGAGTTCTGCGTGGGCATCGACCTGATCACGCACCGCGTCGAACGCTCGGTCCGCAAGCAGACGCTGGGCAAGCTCAACAACGTCATCTTCCTCAAGGCCGAAGCGACGGAGTTCCTCGAAGCGCTCCCGACCGACGTCGTGCTCCGCAAGATCTTCATCCTCTATCCGGATCCGTGGCCGAAGAAGAAGCATCACAAGAACCGCTTCATCCAACCGGCGAGCCTCGACCTCCTCGCCCGTCGCGCCGCCGCCGGCGCGCGCCTGCACTTCCGCACCGACGACGCTGACTACTTCGAGTGGACGCGCGCGCATCTGGCCGAACACGCCGCCTGGAACCTGCGGGCCGACACGACGTGGCCGTTCGAGCAAACGACGTTCTTTGAGGAACGCATGAAGGACAAACGGGACCTCGAAGCGGAACGAGTGCCGTAAATTCACCAGTTTGTGCCGATTGCTAGGGTGTTCTGTCCCTTGCATCTCCACCTGTCATAAGTTGTCATAAATGCTGTGAAATCCTTCCGTCACACACGCATCACTTTCACCATCGGGCCGGCCACGGAGTCGGAAGCCCAGCTGGAAGCGATCATCAACGCCGGCGCCAACGTGGTCCGCCTCAACATGGCCCACGCCGACCACGCCTGGGTGCGCAAGACGGTCGAACGCGTCCGGCTGGTCAGCCGCCGCATGAAGAAGGAACTCGGCGTGATGATGGACATCAAGGGCCCCGAGATCCGCACCGGCGCCCGCACGGAGGCCACCCAGCTGAGCGTCGGACAGGTCGTCGACGTCGCGGGCTCCGACGCCACCCCGGCCGATGGCGACATCCTCGTCATCCCCACGAATTACCCGAAGATGATCAGCGCCGTGCCCGTGGGCGGCGTGGTCCTCGTCGACAACGGCCTCATCCAGCTCCGCGTCCTGGAACAGAAGAAGGACCGCCTTCGCTGCAAGGTCGAGCAGCCCGGTCCGCTCGGCAGCCGCCGCCACATCAACCTCCCGGGCGTCAAGGTGGACCTCCCCGCGCTCACCGACAAGGACCGCGCCGACGTGGCCGTCGGCTGCGAGGTCGGCGTCGACTTCTACGCCCTCTCGTTCGTCCGCGAAGCGGCCGACGTCTACGCCCTGCGCACCCTGCTCGCGCAGCACGAGTCGAAGGCGCATATCATCTCGAAGATCGAGGACCAGTCCGCCATCGAGCACCTCGGCTCCATCCTCGAAGCCACCGACGCCCTGATGGTCGCCCGCGGCGACCTCGGCATCGAGATCCCCTACGAGACCCTGCCGCTCATCCAGCGCCGCGCGGTCGCCATGGCCATCGCCTGCCGCAAGCCGGTGATCGTCGCCACGCACATGCTTGAGTCGATGATCCAGGCGCCCGTCCCGACCCGCGCCGAAGTCACGGACGTCTCGAACGCGGTGCTCGAGATGGCCGACTCGGTCATGCTCTCCGGCGAGACCACCACGGGCAAGCACCCGATCCGCTGCGTCGACGTGATGACCCGCATCGCGAAGACGACCGAGAACGAGCTCCCGCGCGTGCTTTCCCCGGAACAGCCCAACGAGACCCCGAAGGTTAAGCTGCTGCGCGCCGCGGCCGGCCTCGCCCAGGACCTCGGCAACACGGGCATCATCGCCTTCACCCGCAACGGCGACGTGCCCCGCACCCTTTCCTCCCTCCGCGCGGTCGGCTGCCCGATCTACGCGTTCATGGAAGAAGAACACGTCCACCGGAAGATGAGCCTCCTCTGGGGCGTCGAATCCTTCCAGACGAAGTTCGCGCCCAAGGCCGAAGACAACATCACGCTCGCGCTCATCCGCCTGCGCGACGAAGGCTACTGCGTGCCCGGCCAGGTGTTCGTGATCGTGACCAACGTGATCCTCGGTCCGACCGTCATCGATTCCATCCAGCTCCGCTCCGTCCCGGCGCTCTGAGCCACAGCGCTTGCGCGCGAGGGCATGCTGGCATGGTGAACAGCTGCGAAGCAATCGCCTCGGGTAGGGATGCGACGGCATCGCACCCGCCTGTATTGAGGTAGGGACAGCACCACGTGCTGCCCTGGTTTGCCACAGGGGTAGGGCGTGGCTCTCCGAGCCCGCCGTATTCTTGCGGACGGACGGCTCGGAGAGCCGTCCCTACCTGAAGCCAGGTCCCTGAAAATGGATCTACCCCAGCATCCTTTCCGGTTTCCGGTCTCCCCTTGAGCCCTGCATCGACAAGGTAGGGCCGAGCATCCCTGCTCGGCCGTTCGCTCGGCCGCGGCCAACCAAGGATGGCTGGGCCTACACGCGTCAGGTTTAAGCGGTGAGCGGTTGGCGGCGGGACATGCATGCCCCGGACCTGTACCAGGACCTGAACACCTGAACCTGGTGCCCGACGGCCGAGACCAGGGACCTGAAAATGAATCTACCCCAGCATCCTTTCCGGTTTCCGGTCTCCCCTTGAGTGCGCGGCTTTACCAACCGCTAACCGCCAACCGCCTCCCACTACCCGCTAATCTGAAAATACCTTCGCGCGAGCGCCTGGGTGCCGGAATCGCCTTCGCCCGCGGCGACGACGTCGGCATAGAGCTTCGCGGCGAGTTCGAGTCCGGGGAGCCGGATGCCCTGCTCCTTGCAGACGTCGAGCGAGAGGCCGATATCCTTCACGAAATGCTTCACGTAGAAGCCCGGGGCGAAGTCGCCCTTGAGCACGCGCGGCGCGAGGTTGAGCAGAGCCCAGCTCGAGGCGCCGCCGCCGGAGATCGAACGCAGGGTGGTCTCGAGGTTGAGGCCGGTAGCGTGGGCGAAGGCAAGGGCTTCGGACATCGCGACCATGCCGGAGGCGATGCCGATCTGGTTGGCGAGCTTGCAGAGCTGGCCGGTACCGGGAGCGCCCTGCAGGACGATCGTCTTGCCCATCGCCGCGAAGAGCGGCTGGGCGAAATCATAATCCTTCTGGGCGCCGCCGACCATGATCGTCAGCGTGCCTTCGCGCGCGCCGCGGTCGCCACCCGAGACCGGGGCGTCGAGCGGACCGAAGCCCTTGGCCGAGGCCTCCGCGGCCAGGGAACGGGCGAGCGCGGGGCTCGAGGTGGTCATGTCGATGAGCACGCACCCGGGTTTGGCGGTCGACATGAAGCCCTGCGGGCCGCGCCAGACTTCCTCGACGTCGTTGGGGTAGCCCACCATTGAGATCGCCACGTCGACGCCCTTCGCGGCCTCGGCCGGCGAAGCGGCCCACTTGGCGCCCTGTGCGAACAGGTCCTCGGCCATAGCCTTCGTGCGGGTGTAGACCGTGACCTCATGGCCCGCCTTGAGCAGGTTGGCCACCATGCTCTTGCCCATCACCCCGGTACCGACGAACGCGATTTTCATGGGAGAAGTGAAAGGCGGAACGCATCCGATGGCAAACAGGTAGGGCCGAGCATCCTTGCTCGGCCGCGGCCAACCAAGGGGATTGGCCCTACCCGCGTCAGGTTTAAGCGGTTGGCGGTTGGGAAATGCATGCCCCGGACCTGAACCCCTGAACCTGACACCCGAGGGCCGAGACCAGGGACCTGAAAATGAATCTGCCTCAGCATCCTTTCCTGTCTCCCCTTGAGTTATTGTGTCTGGTAGGGCCGAGTATCCCTGCTCGGCCGCGGCCAACCAAGGATGGTTGGCCCTACCAACCTCTTGCCCTCCCCTGCCAAATCCCCGAACCTCCCGTCATGTCTTCGGCGCCCCTCACCGTCAGCGAGCTCTCTGATGTCCTCAAGGGCACGGTGAATCGCATCGGGACGGTCGAAGTCGTCGGCGAGATCTCGGGTTACAAGCACTACTCCTCGGGACATCATTACTTCTCGATCAAGGACAGCGGCGCCACGCTCGCCTGCGTGCTGCTCAGCTACCAGGCCCGCTGGGTGAAGTTCCCGCTGGGCGACGGCGTGAAGGTCATCGTCAAGGCCAAGGCCGACATCTACGCGCCTTCGGGCAAGCTGTCGCTGATGGTCGACTCGATGAAGCCAGCCGGCGAAGGCGACCTGTTCCAGAAATTCAAGGAACTGCAGGAGAAGCTGAAGGCCGAAGGCCTCTTCGATGAGGCGAACAAGCGCCCCCTGCCGGACTTCCCGAAAGTCGTCGCGTTCGTCACCTCGGAGAGCGGCGCGGTCTGGCACGACTTCACCGAAGTGCTCAAGACCCGCGGCTGGAGCGGCACGGCCTGGCTGGTGCCGGCGCGCGTCCAAGGCGAGACGTGCCCCGGCTCGATGACCAACGGCCTCAAGCTCGCCAACGCGATCCCGGGCATCGACCTCATCGTGGTCGGCCGCGGGGGAGGCTCAATGGAAGACCTCTGGGGATTCAACGACGAGGGACTCGTGCGCGCCGTCCGCGCCAGCAAGACGCCCGTCATCTCGGCCGTCGGCCATCAGACCGACTTCACGTTGTGCGACTTCGCGGCTGACAAGCGCGCGGAGACTCCGACCGCCGCGGCTGAACTCATCGTCTCCGGCCAGATCAAGCTACGCGAGAAGCTCAAGCTGCTGGGCGCCGAACTCGCCCGCCATTCCCCCAAGGCCAAGCTGCAATCGCTGTACCAGGACCTCGACCTGCTCAACGAGCGCCTCGATGGCGCCGCCCAGGAAGTCGTCGCGGAATACCGGCATCGTCTCTCCGAACTCGGCAGCGAGCTCCACCGCCTGTCACCCAAGGCCCGCCTGGGCGTGACGCGCGAGAAACTCAACCAGCTCGGCCATCGCCTGCGTTCGGCCGGCTTCGAATCCATCCTTTCACGCGGCTACTCGATCGTCCGCGACGCGGACGGCACCGTCATCTCGACCAGCCAGGGCGTGACCAAAGGCCGCAAGCTCCGCCTCAAGTTCAACGACGGCGAGGCGGACGCGGTCGGCGGGTAGCTCGCGAATCGCGGGTAGGGCCGAGCATCCCTGCTCGGCCGCTGTCATCGTGCCTTGGGTAGGGCCGAGCATCCCTGCTCGGCCGCGGCCGACCAAGGATGGTCGGCCCTACCTCAATAAGTATAAGGCCAGTCCTCCACCTTCGCGCACAAACCGGCGCGGACCGGATTATTTCGGACGTATCGGCATTTCTCGGCCACTTCATGCTCCCCGCTCAGCCGATGATCGAAGAAGCCCTTCTGCCAGCTAACACCGGCATGCCTAGCCAGATGCTGCTTCAAGGCTGAGATAATCCTCGGCATGCCGGCACGGTGGTCGAATTGGGCGATGACATGGAGATGGTCGGGCATCAGCACGCTGATTACAGATCTGGCCATCCCGCTCGCTTCATAAAACGCCAGCGCCCCACGATAAACCGCTGCCGGCACGGGTGATGCCAGCTGATTTCGTCCTCGTGGCTGACAGCAGATCGTCACGAACCACTTATCCTTTTCATCCACCCAGGATGGGATGGCGTGACGAAGCTGACCGCGTACAGGCAGAGGCATGCCTATATCATGATTCGGCCAGTCACTTTACCAAAACCGGAGAGCCATCAGCAAAGAGCTAGGCTGATCATCCTAACGGCCGACCAAGGATGGTCAGCCCTACCAACAACCTGCCTCGGGTAGGGCCGGGCATCCCTGCTCGGCCGCACGCCCTACTACCGCCGGCCAATACACGGCCGACCAAGGATGGTCAGCCCTACCCAAGGCAACTGCTTCGCAGCCTGCCAGCGTGCCAGCAGACCCCCGCGCAAGCTCAGGCGTTCGCCTGAGGCTTGCGCTTGCGCCTACGAATCGCCGCCGCGGCGAGGGCCAGGGCGCCGAGGCCGAAGCCGTAGGTGGAAGGCTCGGGGACGGCGGTGATGGTCACGAGGCTGCCGCCATCCCAGTTGACCGACCACAGACCGGCGTCGGAAGCGCTACCGTCGGAATAGGTGAACTGCGTGAGGTCGAAGGCGAAGACATCGTTGATGTTCACGCCCGGATTCAAGAGCACCGAGCCCCCGACGGTCGCGAAGGTAAAGGTCATCGGACGCAGACCGATCGTACCCGGCTTGTCGAAGTTCAGCGGATTGCCCACGGTGTGGGGGTCGGAGAGCGAGATGACGCTGATCGTGATCTTGTTGTCCGGCGCGGCCTGACGCAGGTCGAAGTTGCCCGAGATCGCCAGCTTGTCATAGCCGGGCTGGACGGTGAGCTCCTTGGCGTCCTGGACCTGCCAGTCGTAGTAGGAACCGCCGACGAGGCCGAAGTTGCCCGTGGTCAGCGTGCCCGGCGAATTGCCCGGCGAGACGTGCGACCCGCGGACGGTGGTCACGTCGCCGACGGTGCCGGAGCCGCCGAGGGTCGCGCCGGAACTGACGCTGACGTTGCCCACGGTGCCGTTGACGGACACGAGGCCGGAGCTCACGGCGACGTTCAGGGTCGGGGCGCTGACGGTGGCGTCGATCTTGAGCGCGCCTGTGCCGGTCTTCTCGATCGTCGCGCCGCCGGTGCCGACGGCCGGAGCCGACGAGAACACGACGTTGTTGCTGCCGAGGTCGAGCTTGGCGGTCGCGCCCGCCGCGATGCTGAGGTTGGACGAAAGGTCGCTGGTGTTGCCGGCTTCCCAGCGCACCTTGGCGCCGTCCGCGATGGCGATGGTGGCGCCGGCCGGCAGGGCGCCGGATTCGAGGCCGATCGTGGAGCCGGAGCCCGCGTCGACGCGGACGTCGCCCTTGAAGCGGTTGGCGCCGGTGCCGATCACCCAGGTGCCGGCGCCGTCGATGGCGAGCGTGGCCAGCGGGGCGCTGTCGGCCGCCAGGCTCGGCGCGAAGCGGTTGGTGCCGGTGTTGTTCGCCGTGAGCGTGAGCGCCGGGTTCGTGCCGGTGGTCGCGATCTTGGCGTCGGAAGTGAACTCGAGCGTGCCCGTGCCGGAGGCCGCGATGCCGGCGGAACCGCCGATCGTGAAGCTGCGCGCCGTGCTGGTGTTGGTCGCGCCGTTGAACTCGAGCGTCGCACCCGCGGAGAGGACGAGCTTGCTCGGGTCGGCCAGCGGCGTGATGCCCAGCGGGCTGGCGCTCGTGCCGTTGCCGAAGTCGGAGACGGCGACCGTGCCGGCGCCGACGGAGGTCGCGCCGGTGAAGGTGCTGGCGCCGGTGAGTTCGAGACGACCGGCGTCCGTCTTCACAAGGTCGGCGGTGCCGGTGAGCGCCACGGCCAGCGTACCCGTCGTCGGGGCGGAAGCGGTGGAGATCTGGCCGTTCTTCAGGGTCGCCGTGGCGCCGAGGCTGATGGCGTTGCCGACCGCGAAATTGTTGAGGTCGAGCGTGGCGCCGTTGGCGACGGTGACCGCGCCCGAGCCCAGCGAGCCGACGTCGCCGATCTTGAGCGTGCCGGCGCCGACGGTGGTGCCGCCGAGCGTGTTGGCCGAGGAAAGGAGCAGGAGGCCGGCGCCGTTCTTCACCAGCACGCCGGTGCCGAGGTTCAGGACGCCCGAGA
Organism: uncultured Opitutia bacterium; assembly: GCA_903913915.1. GTDB lineage: Bacteria > Verrucomicrobiota > Verrucomicrobiia > Opitutales > UBA953 > UBA953. The sequence continues at coordinate 34,511 of CAIWNE010000070.1, read as the reverse complement.
GGGTGACGTTGCCGGCGCCGTCGACGGTCAGGTTCTTGGTCGCGCCGGTGACGCCGCCGGAGAGGGTCAGCTTGCCGGCGGTCGAGACGATGCTCGTGTCGGCAGCGAGCGTGATCGCGCCGCCGAGGGTGTTGTCGCCGGAGAAGTTACGGATCGCGCCGCTGCCCGAGACGCCCGTACCGGACACGGTGATGGCCTCGGAGGCGACGGTGATGTCGCCCTGGACGCGGAGTTCGGCGCCATCGGCGACGACCGTGCCCGCGGCGTCCGTGCCGAGCGCGGCCGCGTTGCCGATAGCCAGGACGCCGGCGTTGACCGTGGTAAGGCCCGCGTAGGTGTTGGCGCCCGTGAGCGTGAGGGTCGCGTCGCCGCTCTTGGTGAGGGAGCCGTTGCTGACGACGCCGGAGAGAGTGACCGGAGCGTTGACGCTGATGGCGCGGTCGCCGCCGAGGTCGACCGTACCGGTGAAGGTGAGCGCGCCGTTCTTGGTCTGGTCGCCGAGGATGAGGTCGGCGGAAGCGACGACGTTGTTGGCCAGGCTGCGGGCGGTCGTGCCGTCGCTGCTGAGCGTGCCGTAGCTGATGTTCAGCGTACCGTCGCCCAGGGCGTTGTCCGCGCCGAGGAAAGCCGTGCCGGCTACAAGCGCGGTGTCGCCGTGGTAGGTGTTGGTCGAGCCGAAGACCACGCCGGCGTTGGCGTTGACCGTCACGGCGCCGGCGCCGGAGAGCACGCCCGACAGGGTCAGGACATGGTTGCCGGTGAGCGTCAGGGTCTTCGAGGCCGCGAGGGCGATCGGGGCGGCGACGGTGGCGTCGCTCGTGGAGAGCGCCAGGCCGGCGTCGTTCTCGACGGAGAGGCCGGCGACGCTGGCGACGTTGCCCGTGGCGCTGATGGCGAGGCTGCCTCCCGCGAGGCGGATATTGCCGGAGAAGGTGTTGGTGCCGCCCAAGGTCAAGGTGCTGTCCTGGACGAGGAGGTCGCCCGAGCCGCTGAGCGTCTGGGTGAGATTCTGGATGCCACGGAGCGTGGCGGTCTTGCCGGCGGCGACGGAGACCGGCACCGCGATGCCGTGGTAGGTCGTGCCGACGATCGTGGCGTCACCGGTGACGTTGATCGCCGAGACGTTGCGCGCCGTGCCGGTATTACCGACGAACGGATCGGCCTCGAGAATACCCTGCTGCAGGTTGATCGCACCAGTGAAGCCCGTGGCCGCACCGAGGATGAAGCGGTCGCCGGCGGTCGCGGAACCGACGATCGTCAGCGTGCCAGCGCCGGTCAGCGCCGCGTCGAGCGTGATGCCCGTGGAGGCGTTGGCCGTGAGGGTCTTGCCCGAGGCGATGGCGATCGGGAGGGCCGAGCCCGCGCTCCAATCCGGCAGGACGAAGGTCGCGTCGCCGGTGACGTTGAGGCCGGAAGCATTGGCCGCGGCGTTGGCGGCGCCGAAGGCCAGCGTACCCGCGGCTAGGTTGATCGCGCCGCCGAAGGTGTTGGCGCCGTTGAGCGTCAGCGTGCCGTTCGAGGTCTTGGTCAGGCTGCCCGTCGGACCCGAGATGATGCCGCCGAAGGTGCCGTCGGAGACGGTCAGGGCGGTGTTGCCCAAGGCGACGGCGCCACCGCTGAGGTGTGTGATCGTGGCCGTCAAGCCCATCAGCTTCACCGTGCCGGAGGAGAGGGTCGTGACGGCGCCGATGCCGCTCACCGTGGTCGTGCCGCCGGCGACGGTCGTGATGGTCGCATCGCCCGAGATCGCGTTGGTGCCACCAGTGACAGAGGAAGAGGAGAGCGAGCCCAGGGCGTTCGTGCCGTCGGTGATCGCGCCGGTCAGGAGACCCGCGACCGTGACCGAGCTGGCGACGTCGCCCGTCATCGAACCCGCCGAGACCGTGCCACCGGAAACGTTGCCCGTCAGGAGATGGGCGATGGTGACCGCGCCGCCGGTGACATTGCCCGTCAGGGCGTCGGCGCCGACCGTTCCGTTGGCGACATTGCCCGTGAGCAGGCCCGTCAAGGTGACCGAGGTGGAAGCGCCGGAGATGTTACCCGTGAGCGAAGCCGCATTGACCGTGCCGCCCGAGACGGCGGCGGTCAGGGCGCCCGTGACGTTGATCGTGCCGCCCGAGATACCGCCGGTGACGGTGGCGTCCGAACCGAAGGTCGTCTTGCCGACGCCGGTGAGCGAAGCGAGCGTGACCGCACCGGTGGAGGCCGTGAAGTTAAGGGCGTTGGCGTCGGTCGCGTTCGCATTGGTGACCGCGCCGAGCGTCACGTTGCCGCTGAAGGATGCCTTCGAAGTGCTGTCGAGCGTCAGAGTCGCGCCCGAGTTGACGTCGACCGCGGACAAGGTCGCGCCGTTGACGGTGATGCCAGAGGTGCCGGCCAACGCGCCCGAGGCGGCGGTGAGCGTGCCGGCCGAGACAAGCGTGGCTCCGGCGTAATCGTTCGCGCCGGTGAGCGTCAGGTTGTTGCCCGAGAGCTTCGTGAAGCCGCCCGTGCCCGTGATCTTACTGGCGAAGGTCAGGTCGTCGCTGCGGCTGATGGCGAAGGTCGCGTTATCGGTCACGTCGCCCGCGCCGATCGAGCCGGTCGTGCCACCGTTGCCGAGCTGGAGCGTGCCGACGGAAATCGTGGTGCCGGCGCCGTAGGTATTGGCGCCCGTGAGCGTCAGCGTGCCGTTCGAGGTCTTGGTCAGGCTGCCAGTCGCGCCCGCGATGGCGCCGGCGGAAGTACCATCCGAGACGGAGAGCGCGGTCGAGCTGCCCAGGGCGATCGTACCGCCGTTGAGGTGCGTGACCGCGGCCGTGGCCCCGTTCAGGTTGAGCGTGCCGTTGGTGACCGTCGTCACCGTGGCCACGCCGCCCACGGTGGTCGTGCCGCCGGAGACGGTCGTCACGGTGGCGGCGCCCGTGATCGTGTTGGTTCCGCCGCTGACGGAAGAAGAGGTGAGGGAACCGGACGAGAGCGTGCCCGTGCCGGCGATCGCGCCGTTGGTCAGGCCGGCGACCGTCGTCGTGGCGGCGCCGGAGATGTTGCCCGCGAGCGAAGCCGCATTGATCGTGCCGCCCGAGACGGCGGCGGTCAGGGCGCCGGTGACATTGACCGTGCCGCCCGAGATGCCGCCGGTGATGGTGGCATCCGAACCGAAGGTGGTGTTGCCGGCGCCGGTGAGCGCAGCGAGCGTGACCGCGCCGGTCGAGGCGGTGAAGTTGAGGGCGTTGGCGTCCGTCGCGTTCGCGTTGCTGACCGCACCGAGCGTCACGTTGCCGCTGAAGGAGGCCTTCGAAGAGTTGTCGAGCGAGAGGGTGGCGCCGGAGTTGACGTCGACCGCGGACAGGGTTGCGCCGTTGACAGCGATGCCGGAAGTACCGGCCAACGCGCCCGAGGCGGCGGTGAGCGTGCCGGCAGAGACGAGCGTCGCGCCGGAGAAAGCATTGGCTCCCGTGAGGGAAAGATTGCCAGCGCCGGCCTGCGTCACGCTACCTGAGCCGCCAATCGCGTTGCTGACCGTGAGCGCGTCGCTGCGGTTGAAGACCAAGGAGGCGTTGTTCGTGACGGCGGCGGTACCGAGCGTACCGGAAGTGGAACCGGCGCCGACCTGCAGGACGCCCGAGGAGATCGTGGTGGCACCGGTATAGGTATTGGCGCCCGAAAGCACCCAGGTACCCGTACCGCTCTTCGTGACGGCGGAAATCGTGCCGGCGGCGGAGTTGGAGATGACCCCGGTGACGGCGTTGCCCGTATTGGTACCCGAAAGAGCCCATGTGTTCGTGCTGGTAGACTGATTCCCTGTCAGGTTACCAAGGATCAGCGCCGCGGTCGTCGGATTGAAAGTGATCGTACCTGGGGTTCCCGCCGAATTACGGATGTTGGCGATCGACAACGAGTAGCCGTTCGCGCCGGTGACGTTATAGGTCAGCGTTCCTACCCCGGAGTTGGCCATCGTGCCATTGAGGAGGATGACGCCGTTCGAGCCCGAACCATTGTTATCGACGTCAAAGGTCGTATTGATCCCGCTGTTCCCCCCCACGGCGTTGGGCAAGGTGATCGTGCCGCCGCCATCGATATGCAGCTTGAAGATCGGGGTCGTGGCGCCGGTGCTAGAAACCAACGAACCGGAGCCAGTCGCGTTCGCATTAGTGATGACCACCGTCGTGTTCGTGCCGCCGTTGATCGACACGCCGGAAGTAGAAGAAGACGTGCTGGAGAGCACCAAGGTGCCGGCAGAGACCGTGGTCGCGCCCGTGTAGGCGGCGGTCCCGGCGATGGTGAGCGTGCCGGCGGTGGTCTTGGTTAGGCCGGCGGTGTTGTTGATGAGACCGACGTTCTTCAACGTGCCCGACTGGAAGTTCAGGGCACCCGTACCGCTGCCGACGGTGACGCTGCTCGAACCGATGGCGAAGCCGCCCATGTCCAAGGTGCCCCCATTCAGGGTCACAGTCGAATTCACCGTGCCGGACGTCTTCGTGTAAAGCAGGTCGGAACCCAGCGTCAGGGTGCCTCCGGTGATCGAAAGCGTGGAAGTCGCGGTCGCGGCGGCGACAGAGGTGTTCGCCAGGCTGAGCGACGTGACATTCAAGGCTCCGCCGGAAACGTTCAGGTTGGCGACCGAAGCGTTGCCCGTGCCGGTATTGGCCGAGCTGTTCACGTTCATGTTCAACGTTCCGATCGTGGTCGTGCCTCCGCTGACGCTCAGGGTCGCGCTGACGGGGCCGGAAGTCTGGGCGGTCGTGCCACCGCCGATGGAGTCGTTGCCGAGGGTCAGGGTCGTGATGCCCACCGTGCCTCCGCCGATGTTCAAGGTGCCGGAAGCCTGGCCGCTGGTAGTGGCCGTCGTGGCCGAATTCGAACCGACAACGGCCGTTACGAACGTGACGGCGCCAGCACCTCCGCCGACGTTCAAGTTCATCATGCCGGTGACGGTTCCAGAAGTCGCGGTCGTGCCGGAACGATTAGCGATGTTGACGGTGGTCGCATCAAGCGTGCCGGTATCGAAGCTGAAGGTGCCTGAGCGGATCGCGGCTGAAAGCCCGGAGCCACCGCCGACGCCGAGATTATTCAGCAAGAGATCGGACGAGTGGCCGGTCAGGGTGACCTTGCCATCGATCGTGAAGCCGGTCGTGGCGCTGCCGTAAGAGACGTACAGATTAGCGCGGCCCGTATCGGTGCCGGTCATGTCGCGGATCTTGAAGGTGCCCGTTCCTCCGTTGAAGACGATGGCCCCGTTGGCGCGATTGGCCTGACTGCCGACATAAATGTTCGTCGCGTCGAACTCATTCGTACCGGAGCCAAGCTTGAACGTCTGGACCAAGAGTCCGTTGTTATCGCCCGAGGGCGTGTCGGTCGAGATGGCGGCCGCGACGACCTTGGAACTCTGGGCGAAGATGATGGAAGAGGCCGCGGTTGCGGTGCCGCCGGCGTTCGAATTATCGCCAAGCAGCAGCGTGCCAGTGCCGAGATTGGCGTAGAAAGTCGAAAGTCCGCTGAGGTCAAGGACGCCGGCGCTGCTGACGTTGGTCGTCTGTCCGTAGCCGATCACGATGTTGGCGTTGGTCGGGGAGCTGGCGGTACCGACGCTCAGCGTGCCTGCTCCGGTCACCGTCATCTTCGTGGTAGCGGTCGTGGCCGAGGTCACGCCGACCTGCACCAGCCCGCCAACCGTGAGGGTCTTGCCGGCGCCGATGCGGACCGAGGCGAGTCCCGAAGCATTGGTGTTGCCAGCCTGCAGTCCGCCGATCGTCTGGTTGAAGGCGCCGGTGTCGAAGGTGGCGGTCAGCGCACCGGTCGTCGCGTTGCCCACCGTCACGGTGGAGTTCGCCGGGAAGGCGTTATCCGCACCGCCGGCCAGCGTGCCGGAGACGACGGTGGTAGCGCCATAGTTGGTGTTGCCGGAAACGTTCAGCGTGACGGTGCCGACGCCGGCCTTGGTCAGCCCGATCTTATTCGCAGAGATATCAACCACCGACATGCCGAACGTGGAACTGGAATTCGTCGAGACATCCGAAGCGGAAGCGCCGCCCAAGACGATCGCCGCGGCGGTCGTGGAGGAATTGGTCACCAGGCCGGCGCCGGCCAGCTGGGGCGCATTGAGGGTGAAGCCAGCGAGATCCAGCACGGCGCCGGCATTGACCGTGATGACGCTGGTGTTCGGGATGGCGTCGGTGGCGCCGAGCCTGAGCACGCCGTTGGCCACGGTGACGCCGGCTCCAGCCAGGCCGGAAGCGGCGCTGACGACCAATGCGCCCGGTCCGTCCTTCACGAAGGCGGTCCCGGTGGCGGTGCTGCTGATCGCGCCGGTGAGCGAGGCGGTCACGGCCGGCGCGGCCACCGTGATCGTACGGGTCGCGGCGCCAAGATTGACGGTGCCGCCCAAGGTGAGGTTGTTGGTGCCGACCGTACCGCCGAAGGTGAAGTCGCGGTTCACGACGACCGGATTCGCGCCGACCACGATGGCGGCGCTGCCGGCGAGGATCGTCAGCGGGACGGTGTTCGCCGTGGTGCTATCGCCGATGGTAAAGGCTCCGGCGATCGTTCCCAGGGCCGTGGCGTTATTCAGGATCAGCGTGCCGTCCTGCAGCTTCCAGCCACCCGTGTTCGCGCTGGCGCTGCTGAGGGCCAGGACACCGTTGCCGGTCTTGACGATCTGGGCCGTGACCGAGGAAGCGATGCCGGCCGTGGGGTTGATGTTAAGATCCGGGGTGACCTTGGCGACGAACGCACCAGTGGCATCGTTGCTGGTGACATTGACGACCGGGGACGCGGCGGTGAAGGCCAGGGCGCCGGTACCGGAGATAGTCGCGACCGTCGCGGCGTTGTAACTGTTGACGCTGATCGGGGTGGCTCCGGCCAGGGAGAGGATGCCAGCGGTCACGCCAGGAACGACGACCGAGGGGTTGGTCGTGCCGCCGTTATTGGCAAAGCTCAGGGCGTTGAGCGTATAGGTGCCCGCAGTGGTGATGCCCGCCAAGGTAAAGGTGCCAGCACCGTTGACCGTGACGTTGGCCGTACTGGCCATGCCGAGGTTCGCGGTGGTGGTCGTGTTGACGGTCCCGCCGCTGTTGACGGTCAGATTGCCCGGCAAGACCACCGCACTTCCGGTGCCAGCCATGGTCACCGTGCCAGCGTTAACGTAAGTACCGCCGGTGTAAGTGTTATTGGCGGAACTCAGGATGAGCGCGCCGGCGCCGGACTTGACCAGCGAAACCGCGCCGCCGTTGTCGGCGATGACCGAGGAGACGGTGAGCGAATTGGCCGAGTTATTGATGACGAAAAGTTCGCCGCCGCCCGCAGCCGTGGTGACCGTGCCGCCCGCGAGGGTGGTGGCGAAGGCGGCGCTGGTCTTGAGCAGGCCGCCCGTACCGATGGTCACGGTGTCGTTGCCGAGGGTGATGGTCTGCGTGGCCGTCGGGGCGATGCGCAACGAATTCACCGCTACCGATGCGCCGGCGCCAAGGGCGGCCAGCGTGGTCGTGGTCGCGACGACATTGGCGTTCGCCGACGAGCCGATCGTGGCCGTGGTATCGTCCAGGGTCGCGTAACCGAAGGCATTGAAAGCGCCGATGCCTGCGGCCGCCGCCGTAGAATTGGCCGTACCGGCGGCGGTCGGATAAGCAGAGACGGTGAAGTGCGTCGCGTCGGTGAAGCCGGTGACGAAGGCTCCAGCCGGAAGGTTGCCGCCGGTGACGGACTGCCCGAGGACGAGGCTTCCGATGCTGCCGGAGGCCAAGGTCACGGTGTTGCTGTTGACGGTCGTCGTCAGGCTCAGCGTCTGGGCGCCGGCCAGCGTCGCCCAGTTGTCGGCGCCGGCGACCGTGGCCCCGGCGACAGCCCAGCCGCCGAGGATGCCGTTGGTGTTAGCGGTGGCGGTGCCGTTGACATTGGTGACGAAGACCTGCCCGTTGCCCGTCACGGTCGAACCCAGGCCCGTCGCGGCGAAGGTCGCGACGGCGCCGGTCGAACGCGTCAGGTTGGCGACGGCGAGCGAGGCGACGTTGTTGGTCGTCGCGGCGGGCGGCGTGACGGTGAAGGTGTTGGAACCCTGCAGGAGCGAGACGCCGTTACCCGCCGATCCGATCGTGACCGCGGAGCTGACCTGATTCGAGCCGGTCAACGTGACCGTGCCGCTGCTCAGGTTGACCAAGGCGCTGGCGGAGATGCGCGCGTTGTTGTTGGCCAGGCCGTTGTTCACGAAGTTCAACGCGCCGCCGCCGATGTTGATCGTCGTGCTGGCCAGCGTGCCGCCATCCTGGAGGGTCAGTCCGGTGCCAAGGATGTTGGTCGTGCCGGCGTAGGCGTTCGTGCCGGTCAGGACCAGCGTGCTGGCTCCGGTCTTGTAGAGATTAAGCGTGCCGCCGACATTGCCCGCGAAGGTCGAACCGGCGCCAGTATTCGTGATCAGGTTCGCGGCGACCGTGCTCGTGATCGTGCCGGCCTGACCAGAGACCACGTCGGCGCTGGTGATGGTCGTAACCGACTGGTCGTAACCGTTCAGGTCCAACGTCCCACCGTTGACGACCAAGGCCTGCGCGGTCGAAGCCGTGTTGGTGATGCCGACGGCAAGCGTGTTGGCGGCACCGGAGTTCAGTTTCAGGGTGCCTCCGTTGACCGTCGTGGCGCCAGTATAGTAAGCAGTATTGTTCAGGGCGAGCTGTCCCGCATCCGCCTTCACCAGACCGCCGGTGGTGCCGGTCAGGAAGCCGTTGATCGTCAGCGTGGCCGAGCCGCCGACGACATGCATGTCATACTGGGTGTTGGCGTTCGTGACCAAGGAGCCGACGGACAGCGTCGCGCTGGACGTGGCCAAGATGCCGCCGGTATTGACGGTCAGTGCGGCGAGCCCGCTGCCAGGGGCGTAACGCTGGCCGGCCTGCCCTGCCCCGCTCACGGCGATGCCGTTCACGGTGCTCAACGTCAAGCTGTTGACCGAGGTCGCGGCCGGGTAGTTCTGGACGGCGCTGAAATTACCGAAGTTGGTAGTAGAGCTGCTGGTGAGCGAGGTCGCCAGTTCTGCCGTCGCGAGCGGACGGAGGAAACCCGTGGAACTGTCCTTCGTGAGGAAGCCCGTGCCGCTGCCCGTCGCGGAAGCGTCTGCGATGATGTCCGGGCGGATCGGCATGGTGGCCGAAAGATTCACACCCGTTCCCTGGGTCACGCCGGTGACACCCGTGAACGTGGTGACGGTGGCGTTGGCGACGTTGGCGCCGGCCGCGCTTCCAAGGCTCGCGCCGCGAAGCAGCAAGCTGCCGCCGCTATTCACGGCCTGAGCGGTCAGGGTGGTGATCGTCAGCAGTTCGGCTCCGCCGGCGCCGCCGCTGAGGGTGATGACGCCGCCGCCGTTCTGGACGAGCAAGGTGCCGATGGTTTCGTTGACCGCGGAAGAAGCATTGCCGCCCAGCACGAACGTTCCGCCCTGCAGCGTCAGGTTCTTGCCTTGGAGCCGGTTCGTCAGGTAGGTCGAGTTATCGACCGTCAACGTGCCGCCGGCGTTGATCGTGTCCGTCGCGAAGCTGATGATGCCGTTGGCGCCGGAAAGGGTCACGCCGCCTTGGTTGACGGTGAGCGTACCGTTGGCCGTATTGATGCCGGTCAGCGTCAAGGTGCCGGACCCGTTCTTGGTGAGATTCAGGTTGGCGACCGTGCCGGCCGTGAACACGCCGGCAAACGAAGTGTTCGTGGCGTCACCGGCCGTCAGGGTCGCGGCCGAACTGGAATTAGTGATCAAGCCGGACCCGGAAAGCGCGCCTATGACCGCCGAGTTGGCGGCGATATCGAAGGCTCCGTTGGCAGATACGGTCACGGCACCCGCAAGGGGCAGCGCATTGGCGGCGCCCAGCTGGAGTTCGCCCGCCGAGACGGTGGTCGTACCGGCATAGGCATTGCCGGCCGAAGACAGCTTCAGGATGCCATCCCCTGCCTTGGTAAGGCCGGCTGATCCGGTGATCGGACCGGACATCGTGCCCGTGACCTGCGGGCTGGTGACCGTGATCGTGCGGGTCGATGCGCCAAGGTTGACCGTACCCGCCAAGGTGAGCCCGGTCGCGGCCTGACCGATGGTGATGTTGCCGCTGAGGACGAGCGGATTAAGCAACGTACGGGCCGTAGTATCGCTCAGGATGGTCGTACCATCCGCCATGGTCAGCGTGCCTGTGCCGAGCGGACCGGTGCCCGTGACGAAGGTGTAGCCTGCCGTGGTCGTCGGGGCCGTGACAGAACTGCTGCCGCCCAGGATGATGGAGCCGGCGCTGAGCGTGACGCCTCCGTTGAAGGTGCTCGCACCCGTCAGGACCAAGGAGCCGGCGCCGGCCTTGGTCAGGCTGGCGGCGGTGCCGCTCATGGTGTTCTGGATCACGCCGGTGATCGACAGGTCCACCGGAGAGAGGCCGGAAGTCGTGATGGTCTTCGAGGAACCGTTGAGCTCCAGAATCGCGCTTACCGTCGGCGTGAACGCGTAATTGTCGTTGGTCGCACTGATTGCCGAGGCGGCGTTGAGCACCAACGTTCCACCGGTGACGGACGGCGTAGCCGAGCCGCCGGTCGAATTAAAGGTCAGCGAGTTGACGGTGTTGAGGCCGGTAAGCGTCAGGACGCCGCCGCCGTTGATGGTCACGTTGCTCGTCGCGGCGATGGTGCCGTTATAACCGCTCTGCTGGGTGGCGCTGGCGTTGTTGAGCACCAGGTCCCCGGGCACGATGATCTGTCCGACGGTGTTGCCGCCGCTCGTACCGCCGATGTTAAGCAGGCCTTGGTTGACGACCGTGGCGCCGGTGTAGGCGTTGGCGAAGGTGCCGATGACGGTCGGCGAGGTCAGCGTTAGGGAGGCGCCGCTCGAGATGGTCGCGGTGGCGTTCAACGTGAACGTCGTACCGGAGGCGATCGACGTGATATAAGAATTTGCCGGCACGCCGGCGCCCGAGACCTTCATGCCTGCGTACAAACCTTGGGTGGAACCGATCGTGACGGTGGCCGAAGCGGAGCTGGCGGCCGAAGTAATCGTCGAAGCCGTGGTCGTCGAGTTCAGCAGCTGTGCGCCGAAGGTCAGGGTCGAAGTGCTGCCGGCGCCGACGCTCGTGATCGCCTGTGAGAGCGTGACGGCGGTACCGGAGACCGAGCTGACGATAGTTCCTACGGGTATGCCGAAGCCGGTCACGGACATGCCCGGCACGATGCCCGGCGCATTGGTCGCGCTGACGGTGACCGAAGTTCCTGCCGCCGTGATCGGCACGGCCGTCTGGGTGAGACCCATCGGGATCGCCGTGAAGGCGACGTTGGAAGTGGCGTTCGCGGCGGCGGCGGCCGAAAGCGTGACGACGTTGCCGGCGACAGACGACACCGTGGTACCCGGTGCGATGCCGGCGCCGCTGACATACATGCCGGCGGCGATGCCCGTGCCGCTGAGCACCTGCAGACTGGTGCTGCCGCTGAGGGCGGCGGCAGGGGTCGAGACGGGTGCTGTCGCGGCCGTTCCGAAGATCACCGTGCCGGAAGTGAAAGTGGTTCCGGCGAAGTTGCCCGAAAGGGTCAACGTCGTCCCCGAGACAGAGGCCACGGTCACGCCCCCGGCCGTCGTGACTCCCGTCGTCCCGTTGACCAAGGTCACCGCCGCGCCAGGCATGATGCTCGTTCCCGCCGGGACGGTGACAGTGTTCGAACCGTTGGTGAGCGTCAGCCCTGGGATGACCTGTACGGACGGGAACCCGAAGGCGGAGTCGGCCGCGGTGGTCGAACCGGCGAGGGCGGTGCCGACGGCGACGTTGAACGTCGTGGAGCTCGCGATGCCCGTGATGACCGTATTGGCCGGGACGCCGACGACGGCATTGGCCACCGTCATCCCGGCGAGGATACCGGGGGTGTTGCCGGTGACCGTGACGGTCGGGGAATTCGCCGTGGTCGAAGCAAGGTTGAGGATGGGCGAGACGCCGAGACCCACCGTGGCGGCGCCGGACTTGACGAAGTTGACCTGGCCGAGCGCATTGTCCGTGACCTGCGCCTGCATCGACTGGGAGGCGGTGCCGTTGGCATAGTCGTACAGCGTGGCGTTCGCCGCGGTGCCGGCCGTCAGGCGCACGCCGCGGATGGCCGTCGTTAAGTTGTTGTTGCTCGTCAGCAAGCCTCCGGAGACCAGGGTCGCCAACGCATCGAGAGACTTGCCCGTCAACGCCATGCTGGTGGTGGCGCTCGTGCTGCGGATCGCCAAGGTGTTCATGGTCACCGTGCCCCAGGTGCCGAGCGTGGAAGAAGCGGTCGTGATGTTGTCGGTCGAAGCGGGCGGCGTGGTCAGGCTGTTCGAGGAATAAGTCCCGAACGGATAGCTCGTCGTCCCGGCTCCCGTCGTGACGCTCGAACCGAGCGCTCCGACGCCTTGGGCGCCGGAAGCCGCGTCGGCGGTGGCGAGATAAGCGGCCCAGTCGAAGCCGTTCACGACGGCCCAAGGGCCGATGATACCGTTCGTCAGCGTCGGCGCCGCGGTGATCAGGACCTGCGGATTCGAAGACTGAGCCGTTCCAAGGGAGCCGGCCACCCCGGAACGGGCGAAGCCCATCGTTCCCCCTGCGTAGGTGAAATTGACGACGGACTGGGAGGTCGCCTGGGCCAGGCTGGCCAAGGTGAGCAAGGCAGGCGAACTCGACGTGGAAGTGGACGCGTACAGCGTGACGTTCACCGCGCTCGCGCCGGCGCCCAGCGTGACCGCGCCGACGGTCTGCGAATCGGATCCCGCCGAGCCGAGGAACTGGAGCGTGGACCCTGTCAGGTTGATCGCCGACGTGCCCAGTCGGGCGGAACTGATGGCAAGCCCTGAATTATCGAGGGCGAGCGTCGCCCCCTGCAGGGCCGAGACGGCGCCGCCGCCGGTGATCGCGGCGGAATCGCGCAGCGTCAGCTGCGAACCGCGGACGACGGTCGTGCCGGTATAAGTGGCCGGCGAATAGAGCGTCAGCGTGTTGACCGTGCTCTTGTCGAAGCTGAAGTTGTTGCCGCCGACGCCGCCCAGCGTACCCGCGAAGGACGTCGCGGGGTTGAGGATGAAGAGCGTGGCGGGCGTCGCGCTGGTGTTGACCACGGATCCGGCGCCGGCGGCGAAGCTGCTGGAGGTGGTATGCGTGATGCGGGCGAAGGCCTGGCTGTTGCCGTTGAGGTCGAGGGAGCCGGCGTTGACCACCAAGTCCACCACGGTCGGGATCGTCGACGTCGGGATGACGAGCCACGTGTTGTTGCCCCCGGCCAGCTTGACGGTCCCCTCGTTGATGAAGAGCTGGGCGGTGTTGTAGTTAGCCTTGCCGAGCGTAAGCGTACCTGGGCCGTCCTTCACGAGGCCGGCCGAGCCGAGGACGTAGGAATTGATCGCCAAGTCGCCCAAGGCATGGACATAAAGCAAGGCGCTGCCGCTGGTGACGGCGCCGCCGGTGAGGCCGGAGTTGCCGGACTGGGCGACGAGCGCGCCGGCGGTGAGAGACAAAGTATTCAGGCCGCTGGCCGAGAAGAGCGCGGAGGAAAGCCCGCCGCCGTTCGAGACCAACCCGCCGCCGCTGCTAAGCGTCAGGCTGTTGATGGTGTTCGCGCCATAGAGGAACGTAGAGGCCGCGAGGAAAGCATTGGACCCGGACGCGGCGTTCGCGGTCGTGCCGCCGGTCGCCGTGATGATGGCCGGGGTCGTGGTCGAGAGATAGTTCGAGGCGCCGGGCGCGAAGTAACCGAGCGCGGCGTCCCCGGACGTCAGCAGACGAAACCCGTTCGAGTCGCTGACCACCAGCCCGGAGCCGCTCGAGTCGATGCCGATGACGTCGGGTCGGATATTGCCGACGACGCCGGTCGAGGTGGCGATGACGTTGACATGCCCTGAGCCGGCCGAGCCGCCGAGGATGCCGGTGCCGGCGTTGAGGTAAAGGCCGCCGCGATTCGCCGTGCTCGAAGCGGAGAGCGTGGCGAGGGTGATCGTAGTCGAAGCCGAGCCGGCCGTCAGGGCCCACGTGCTCATGCCTTCGACGTCGGTCACCGTGTTCAGGGCTTCGGAAACGGCCGAACCGCCGCCGATGTAGTTCAGCGTGCCGCCTTGGTTCTTGAAGGTACGGTCGGCCGCCGATGACTGGAAACTCGTGGTGCCGCCAAGTCGGTTGCTCACCGCATTGACGCTATTGTCGAGGGTGATCGCGCCGCCCTTGGCCAGGATCTCGGTGAGGAAGCCCACCTTCGCCGAGGAACCGGCAAGCACCACCGAGCCGAAGTTGACCTGAAGGGTGCCGAGGATGCTCGCGCTATTGTCCGCCGTCAGCGTCCAGGCTCCGGTGCCGACCTTGGTGATGTTCAGCAATCCGGTGGTGTAGTCCGAAGCGAAACCGCCGTCATAGGTGAAGGCCGAATTCGCCGAGCCGACGACCAAGGTGCCGCCGGCCGAGACGTTGAAGTTCTTCACGAGCGAGCCGGCGACGCCGGTCAGCGCGCCCAACTGAAGGTTGGACTGCCCGCGCATGTCCAGGATGTTGCCGGCGTAACCTAGGTTGACCGTCGAGAGAGGGTAGTTGGCGTTCGAGCCGAGGACGATGGTGCCGCTGTTTCCGTCGGCGAAACCGAACGTGTCTGCGAGATAGCTCACGCCTCCCACGGAAAGGACGCCTGCGCCGGACTTGATGATGCTGCCTGCGGACATCAGGCGGCTGTTCAGCGCCAACCCGACCTGGCCGTTGCCGCCGTTCACGGTCGTGTTCGCGACCTGATCCACGGAGACGCCCAAGGAACTGCTGAAAGCCAGGTTGCCAAGGACGGTCGGGATATCGCGGAAGTCGGTCAGGCTGGTCGCGGAAATGGTCCCGCCCGAGGCGATGGTGAGCAGGCCGGAGCCGGTCGAGACATAAGGTCCGTTGCCTCCGTTGGCGCCTCCCTGCGCGTTGAAGACGAGGTTGCCGATCGTCTCGTTGAATCCGTTCGTCGTGTACGCCGAGCCGCCCCGGACCGTGACGGTCGCCGTGTCGGCGATCTGCTGGTTGGCGAGATTCTGGACCACCGCATAACTGATGGCAAGGGAGTCGGCGTTGGCCAGGAGGCCGGCCGAGTTGCCGCCGGTGATGATGAGGTTGCCCGGCACGGCGTTGCCCGAGCCGGTCGTGTTGGCCAACATCAGGCCGACGCCGTTCACATAGGTCGTGCCAAGGTAGGAATTGGCGTTCGCCAGCACGACCGCCGGAGTGTTGGCCGGCTGGCTGAGCCCGCTGACCACCAGGTTGAGTCCGCCCAAAACGCCGTTGTCGACGATCTTAGGGTAAAGCGTCAGCAAATTGCCGCCGTTGGTGACGAAGAGCTCGGAGACAGTTGCTCCCGCCGTCAGCTTGCCCGGCAGGGCTGCGGAGCCGATGGTGCGGGCATTGTTGTCGGTCCCGCCGAGCAATCCGCCCGCGGCGAGCGTCAGGGTGTCGCCGGCCGCGGCGAAGGACAAGGTCTCCGCCGCCATGTTCATGGTCAGCGTGTTGATGGTCTGGCCGCCGACCGCGACCGTCTCCGTCACGGCGGTGCCCATGCGCACGTTCGAGGTCGCGCTCGCCAACGAAGCGAAGGTGTTGGCGGCCGTGAGCACCGTCTGCTGCGCGTTGGTCACGGCATGGACGCCCGAGGCGGGATCGTAGGTCGCGAATTCGACGTTGACCGCCGGGGTCGAGTTCAGGAAGTCGAAGCCGACCACCGTCGACCAAGGAGCGATGATGCCGTTGGTCAGCGCGGGCGGCGTCGTGAAGACGACGTAAGGATTGTCGCCGATCGCGCTGTAGGAACCGGTGACGAAGCTGAACGTCGCGCCGGTCGAGCGGGTCGGCATCGCGGCGAAGGTGACCGTGGCGGAACCGACGCCGGTCGTCGTGGAAGTGGACGTCGAGCCTCCCTGGGTGATGCGGAACACGCCGTTGCCCGCGGCGACGTTGATGGGACCGAGGCTGAGGGTGGCGTTGACGCCGCTGCGGCTGACATACTCGAAGGCGCCGCCATCGAGCGTGATCGGCACGGTGCTGGCGATGCGGTTGGACATCGCCTGGACGCCGGTGTCATCCCAACGGAGTACCGAATTTGCGATCGTGATGCCGCTGGTGTTCGAGAGACGTCCTTGGTCTGTCAGTGTCAGCAGGTTGCCCTGGACGGTGGTCGTGCCGTAATAGGCGTTGTTGTCGTGCAGCGTGAGCGCATAGGCGCCGGCCTTGACGAAGTTCACCACGTTCGTCGCCGTGCCGTTGATCTGTCCGGCGAAGTCCGCGGCGGCGCCGAGGTCGACGCTCAAGGTGGAAGCCGTCGTGGAGCTGTTCGTGACGATGCCGCCGCCGCCCGGCAGCACGCCTGCGCTGGAGAAGCCGCCGAAAGCCTGGCTGCTGCCGTTGAGGTCGAAGGTCGCTCCGGCGTTGAGCACCAACGCATCGGCCTTGAGGGTGCTGGCATAAGAGCCCTGCGCCGCCGGCACCGTCGCCTTATAGAAGAGCACGTTGGCGGTCGGAGCCGCCGGAGCCAGCTGGAGCGTGCCGAGGTTCACGACCGTCGAACCGGTGTAGGCATCGCTGGCCGCGCCGAGGACGAGGGTGCCTTCGCCCGACTTGGTGAGGCCGGCGGTGGAAGGACTGACCGTTCCGCCGACCGCCGCGTTGATCGTCAGGACGGTGCCCGCGCCGGCGGTGGTGACGATCATTTCACGGGCCGTCCCCGAGCTGGCGGCGTTGACGAAGCCGCCGCCGACGGAGCCGATCGTGGCGCTCGTGGTAGCGAGGATGCCGCCGCTGCCCACTTCGACGTTGCGGCCGGAAAGGATCGTCAGGGACGGGTTCGCCGCCGTGCTGAAAGTCAGCGAGTTGACCGTGGTGGTCGCATAGCCGGAAGAAAACACGGCGCCCGCCGTCAGGGCCGTAGTCGTGTTCAGCAGGATGTTGTTGCCCGCGGTGAACGTCGTGTCCATCTCGGTCGACGTGTTCAGCGCGCGGATACCCGTGGTGCCCGTGTCGGTGGCGAAACTGACTCCCGACCCGGCGATGCCGGTGTTGTCGACGATCATCCAAGGGATGATGCCGTTGGTCTTGTTGCCGGCCGAATACGCCGCGCCGATGACCGTCGGCGCCGTGCCCGGGACGATGTTCGTGCTGCCCACGGCAAGGGGGGCGTTGACGCCGAGGTTGGCGCCGCGGACCAAGACGGTGCCGGTGTTGGCGGAGCGGGTGACGGTGGCGGTGCCGGTATTCGAAAGCTCCAGCGTCGAGGTCGCGTTGGCATCGAGCGTGATGAGGCTGAAGCCGCTGCCCAGGGCGATGTTCACCGCACCGAGGTTCTCGTTCTGGGCGGTGACGGCGCCGGTGTTGGCGGTCAGGAGGAGCGCGCCTCCGCTGAGGTTGATGGTGTGCGCGTTGTCGCGGTTGACGGAAGTCGCCCCCAAGCCGGCGTAATCGAACTGCAACGTGTTGATCGGCGTCAGAGCGCCGGTGACGGCGCCGGCATTGACGGTCAACGCGCCCGCGCCGTTCTGGACGGTGCTGCCGCCGGAGAAGACCACCCTGCCCTCGGCGACGATGATGCCGGTATTGGCGGACGCGCTGGTCATCCCGGTGATGTTCAGCGTATTGGCGCCGACCTTAGTCAGGACAAACGCACCCGTGATCTGACCCGAAAGGGTGAGATTACCGGCGGAGGTGATACCGGAAGTCGCATTGATGTCCGAAGAACCGATGCCGGCGTTGGCGGCCAAGGTTAGCGTCCCCGAGAGGGAAGCGGCCGTACCGCTCCTGTTGATCAACGCGCCGAGCGAGCTGACCGTGCCCAAGCCGGAGATGGCGCCGCTGCCTCCGAACCCAGTGCCGCTGATGGTGACCGGCTCGGCACCGACAGCGAGGCCGTTGAGGTCCAGGACGGCGCCGCTGGAGATGGTCGTCGTCCCCGTGGTGTCGCCAAGTCCCGCCAGATTGGTCAGCCTGAGAACGCCGGCGCTGACCGCGATGTTGCCGAGGAACGTCGTGGTATTGGTCCCGTTCAGCACCAACGTGTTCGCGCCCACCTTGGTCACCGTGGTCGTGCTCGGGGCGTAGATGGCGTTAAGGGTGAGGTCCCCGTTGCCGCCGACGGTCGCGTTCGCCGGCACGGTCAAGATGCCAGTCAGGCTGGCGGCGTTCGGGCTGCTGTTCCAGAGCGCTCCGCCGGCGGTGGTGGCAAGGATGGCGGCCGGCGTAGCAGCGGGGAAAGTCGGTCCTGCGCCGCTGATGACGACGTTGCCGGCGACCCCGGTCTGGCCGTTCAGGTCGAGCATGCCGCTCGCGGAGAAGTTATAGGTCCCTGCCAAGGTCGCCGTGGTCGGCTGCGAAATCGTGAAGGTGTTGGCGCCGGTGACCGCGGTCACGTAGGTCCCGGCGGCGATGCCCGTTCCGAACACCTGGACGCCCGGCTGCAATCCCAGCGAGAAGGCCGTGTCGGAACCGCCGAGCGTGACGGTCGAGCCGCCGAGGGTGGCCGTCGGGGCCGTCGCGCCGCTGTTGTTGCTGGCAGTGCGGATCAGCGTGCCCAGCTTGAACGTCAGGTTGGTCGCGAGCGCGCCCGTCGGCGCCGTCGAGACGACGATGTGCGTCGCATCGGTCAGCGAGACGACGTAGGTCCCGGCGGCGACGTTCGTGCCGGAAAGCATCGCGCCGGGCTGGATGCCCAGCGTGCCGACGGTATCGGTGCCGCCGAGCGTGATCGTGGTCGTGGAATACGTCGGGGCCGTGACCACGGTACGGCCCGCGCTGCCCGCCGGAAGGGAGTTGGCGGAATTCAGGATGACGGTGCCGCCCTGGACGACGAGGTCACCGGTGAAGGTCGCCGTATTGTTGCCGCCTAGGCCGAGCGTACCGGTGCCGGTCTTGATGAAAGCGTTGGAGACGCCGACGCCGGTCGCGATGCCCGCGCCCGACTGGGTGACGGCACCCAGCAAGTTGAAGGTCCCGGCGGCGGAGCTGGCCGTGCCGCCGGCGTTGACGATCGCTCCGTTGCCGATGACGGCCGAGCCGGCGGCGCCGAACCAACCCGCGCCGAAGCTGCCGATGGTGCCGTTCTGGACCGAGAGGTTGGAATTGGCGCCGAGGGTCAGGACGCTGGTCTGGTCGATCACGGAGCCGAACAGCGTGCCGAAGGTGTCGACCGTGGCGCTGGCGCCGGCCGCCAAGGTGTAATCGTTCGCGATGACGGCCGCCCCGTTGTAGCTGTTCGCGGCGTTCGGCGCGCCGGAAGCATAATAAAGGTTGCTGGCCGCCACCGTCTGCCACCCGCCACCTAGTCCGTTGGCCGCGGTGTCGGCGCCGGTGTAGAACAAGCGGTAGCTCGAACCACCGCTGCCATTGTACGTGCGGAAGGAGATGTTATGGTAACCGGCGGCCAACGTCAGCGTCCCGATCGAGGATTCGGTGTTATAGGCGGTGCTGTTCACGACCGCCGAACCGTCGACATAGAGCACGGTCTGGTCGTCGCCGCTGGAACGGAAACGGTAGGTGCCCGCGTTGGTGATCTTCAGCAACCCGTTGAAGACGCCCGTGCTGTTGGCGAAGGCGCCCACCAGGGAAGCGGAACGGCTGGAAGCGCTGGCGTCATTCAGGCTGGTCACCAGATTGCCTCCGGCCGTGTAGCCGATCCCGGCGATGGTGGCGTTGGTCGCGGCCTGGGTCGCGGCGAAACTCGCGTACACGCCGAGAAGGCCGCCGCTGACGAAGCCGGCGGGCGTCGTCGCGGGGGTGGTGGCGTAACCTTGCACCACCAGCGGATAATAGCCGCCGGGATAGGCGACGGCATCGCTGAGAAGGATGGCCTTCTGGCCGTTGCCGTTCGTGTTGGCCGAACCGGTGCCCGTGGTCAGGACGGTGGTCGTGCCGACCGAGATCAGGTCGGGGAAGACGAGCAGGCCCTGGCCGACATTGACAGGCTTGTCGCCCGAATACGTGAAGACCACCGCGGTCGAACCGGGGGCGACGTTGATCTTCGGTGCGCTGCCATCCGCGACGTCGCCGGACAGGTTGAGGATGCGCAGGATGTAGCTGTTGGCCGAACTGACGTTCAGGATCTGGCCGCCGAGGAGCGAGACATCAGGCACCTGGATGGTGTTGCCCGTGTTGGCGCCGTTGTTGCCGACGTTGATGTTGGCGGCGGCGAGCGTACCGCTGACGACGATGTTGTTCCCGTAGACGATCAGGCCGTTGTTGCCCGAACCGCTGTTGAGCAGGCTGATCATGCCGCCGTTGCCGATCGTGGCCGTGGTGCCGGCGAAGACCGGAGCCGCGCTGCCGCCGTTGACGCCGGCGAGCGCGAGCGTGCCGGCGTTGACGGTGACGCCGCCGCTGAAGGTGTTGTTGTTGCCCAGCAGCAAGGTGCCCAAGCCGCTCTTGGTGATCGAGTAACCCGCGCCGGCGTCGTCGACGACGCCATTGAGGGTGAAGACGGTCAGCGGGGCCTCGACGTTGATCGTCGCGTTGCCGAGGAGCGTCGTCGCGCCGTTGATGGTCAGGCTGTTCGTGCCGCGCATCGTCAGCGCGCCGGCGACCGTCATCGCGTTGTTGAGCGTATTGGCCCCCGTCGAGGTGAGGAACGTGCCGGCCCCCATCGCCAAGGTGCCCGTACCGACCGGACCGTTCGCGAAAGCGTCGGCCAGGCCGGTCGTCGCGCCGCGGGTCGAGACGTTGGTGCTGGCGCCTACCGCCAGGCCGCCGGAATTGACACTGACGCCGCCGCCGAACAGGTTGGCGCCGCTGAGCAGCAGGAGGCCGTTGCCGGTCTTGGTGATGCCCGTCGTCGATGGATTCACCGAGCTGCCGATCGGGGCGGAGATGCTCAGCGTCGGCGTCGCGTTCGCGAGGGTGGCGTTGCCGTTGACCGTGACCGGGGCGACGTTGAAGGTCAGGTTGTTGCCGGCGAGGTCGACGGCGATCGTGCCGCCGGCGGCAGGAACGCTGGCCCCGGCGCCGGAGATGAGCGAAAGGGCGCCGACGTTGCCGGAAATCGCCGTGATGCCTCCGGCCAGGGTGAGCACGCCGGTGCCCGTCGTCACCTGCGGTCCGGCGCCGCCGTCGTTGTCGAAGCTCAGCCCGGCGAGGGTCTGGTTGAAATTGTTGAGGTTCAACGTGGCCACGCCGCCGCGGAGCACCGGCGTGATGGCGAAGTTGATCTGGTTCGACTGCAAGAGGCGGACGCCGCCGCCGTTCAAGATGAGCGAGTCGGGCAGGTTCGCCGCGAGCGGGATGGCCGAGTTGCCCGTCGTGCCGTCCGCGCCCGTGACGTTGAGGTCGACATAGCCGTTCGTCACGGCGCCGTTGGGAGCGTTGACGATGGTGCCTCCGGTGTAGCTGTTGAGTCCGTTGTTGATCCTAAGCTGACCGGTATTGTAACCGGTGAAGACCAGCCGGACGGGCTGCGAGCCGTTGTCCACCACGCGCGCGTTCAGGACGATGTTGGTGTTCGTGCCCCCGGTGTTCACCAGCGTCAGGTCGACGGTGCCCGACTGCGGCGTGACCCCGCCGGCGGTGAAACGGCCGCTGTCCAACGTGGCGCCGATCGTCGTATCCGACGTGGCCGACTTGACGATCTGGCCAGCGGTGAGGTTCAGCACGTCGGTCGCGGCGGCGAAGGAGAAGGTCTGGGCGGAACCGCCGTTGTTTATCGCCATCGCATTGAGCGTCAGCCCTCCCGCAGGCAGGCTGATCGCGGCGGTGGCGATCTTGTAGTTGCCGGTCGGGTTGCTCGAGGTCGGCAACACGGTGCCGTCGTAGCCCTGGAAGCCGACCGCGCCGAGCTTGCCCAGGCCTCCGACGGCCGTCCCGGATACCGGCATCAGGTAGCTCGTCAGGTCGCCGCCGCCCATGTTGATCCACGGGATGATGCCGTTGACGAGCAGGCTGGCTCCGTTGGCGATCAGGACGCGGCGGCTGCTGCCCATCGTGCCGTCGATCGCGCTCGAGCTGATCAGCCAGACCGCGCCGTTCTGCTGGGTGACGTTGCCGACGTTGAGCACCGTCGAGGCCAGTCCGACGCCGTTCGTGAGCGTGGTGCTGGTGCCGCCTTCGGCGAAGACGAGGTTGCCGATGGTCTCGCTGACGTTGGTGTTGTCGCGGCCGGTGAAATTGAAGGTCTTCGCGCTCTTCAGCGTGATCGTGGCGCCATCGGGCAGACGGTCGGCGAGCGCGTTCGCCTGGTTGTTGTCGATGCTGAGGCCGCCGCCCGAGACGAGGATGCTCGAGGTGCCGGATAGGCGGGCGTTGTCACGCAGGGTCAGGGTCCCGCCGGTGGTGATGATCGTCGGGCCCGAATAAGTGTTGTCGTAATAGAAGGTGGTGCCGTTGGTACCCGCTAGGTTCAAGGCGAGAGCGCCCGTGATCTGGCCGCCCCAGGAGGACGCGGTTCCGTTGAGCAGCGAGGAGACGAAGGTGGCGGCGGTGGCGGAAGTGAGGGTGCCGCCGCCGTTCGCGTAGGCGTTGCGGTTCGGCGAGACAAGGTCGCCCGCCATCTGGCTGTTGCCGTTCAGGTCGAGGGTCGCGCCCGGACCGATCGCCAGGAGCTGGCCGTTGGTGCCACCCTGGGCGCCTTGCCAGAGGGTGTTCTCGCCGCCATTGAGCGTCACGGTGCCGCCCAGCACGCTGAAGACGTTCGCGCCGGTATTGAAGTACTGCTTGGTGTTGAGGCTCAGCGAGCCGCCGAGCGCCTTGGTCACGTTGGCCGCGTTGCTCAGGACGGCGTTGAAGTCGAGGGAGGCCCCCGTCCCGACGGCGAGGCCGGCTTCGACGGCGGCGGTCGCGATCACGGGCGCCATCCCGGCTGACGCCAGCGTCGCGTTGCCGATGGCTTCGGAGGAGCCCGTCGCGAGGATGTTGCCGGCGGACAGGGTGAGCTGGATGCCGCCCGAGGCGCCGAACTGGACGTTGGTCCCGCTGCCGGCGATGCGCAGGGCGTTGATCGTGCGGCCGCTGAGGCCCGGGTTGCTCAGCAGCGCGGTCGTGCCGGTGACGTTGTAGGTCGTCGTGGCCGAATAGGTGCCGGCGACGTTGGAAGCATTGAGGCCGTAGGCCTTGCCGCCGTTGCCGTTCGTGTAAGTCAGGTCCGTGCCGGTACCAGAACCGTCGCTGGCGGTGTAAGCCGCGAAAGCCGTGAGCGACGTGCCATAGGCGGCGAAATTGAGCCCCGAGGCGTCGGCCACGACCGCACGCTGCACCAGGCCGTTCGTCAGCGTCGGTGCCGTCGTGAACACGACCTTGGCGGTGCCGGCATTGAACGTCTGGGCGGAATTAAAGGAGAGGAAACCGCCGCCGCTCACGACGTTGGAAGCCAGGCCGGCGAACGTCAGCGTGGAGTTGGCGGCGCCGGCGTTGGTGAAGTTGACGGCGTCGGCGCCCCAGGTGGCCGTCAGCGTGCCGACGGACTCCGAAGTGCCAGCGGCGGTGTTGGCGATGAAGTCGAAGGTGCCGGTCGCGAGCGTCAGCCCCTTGGTGCCAAGACGGTTCGCGACGGAGGTCGAGCTGTTGTCCAGCCTGACGATCGCGGCGTTCTGCGCCTGGATGCCGTTGGTGTTGGAAGAAGAGAATGCTCCGGCGGCGTTGAAAAGCAGCGTTCCTCCGATGATCGGGGTCGTTCCGCCGCTGTTCAGGTTGGAGGTCTGCGCCACCGAGACGGTCAACGTGCCGGCGCCGCGCTTCGACAGCAGGTAAGAACCTCCGATGATGTTGGTCGCGAGGTTGATGTTGCCGTCGCCCACGAAGTAGATCTGTCGGTTGCCGGAAAGGGTCGAAACCGTGCCGGAGAGCGTCAGCGAAGCGCCCGCGTCGGCGCCGATGCTGGCGTCATAATTCAGGTAGACGGCGCCGCTGACGGTGTTGGCGCCGCTGATGCTCTCGAGATGGCCGGAAGTATTGATGCCGCCTTGGGCGAGGTTGTTGCCGCCGTACTGGAGGACCAGCGAGTTGGCCACGGTCACGCCGCCGGAAAGCTGCAGGGCCGCGCCGCCATAGGCGGTGGTGCTCACATAGGAACCGACGTTGATGAAATTGGTGTAGGTGAGCGTCGGCGTGGCGGAGGTGGTGGCCGCGGCGGACAGGGCGAAGTGCGTGGCGTCCGTGATCGAGGCGATGCTCGTGTTGTCCGGGATGCCCGCGCCGGTGACGGACATGCCCGGGAAGAGGCCGGCGGTGGAGGCGACCGTGACGTTGACCGTGGCATTGGTGGTCGCGGAGCCGGTAGTGACCGAGCCGAGGTTGCCGTTGCCCGCGACCAGCACGGCGCCAGCGGCGACCGTCAGGTTGCCCTTGAAGGCGGTGTTGTTGACGGAAGCGCCGAACGTCAGCGTGCCGTCATCGTTCTTCTGGAGATTGTAATTCGTCGTCGACGTGGCGTTCGTCGCGAAGGCCGCGTTCAGCGTGAGCGTGTTGCCTGGGGTCACGTCCAAGGCGTTGCTCGCCGAGTTGAGAAGGATCGTGCGCGCGGTCGCGAAGGTGCCGGCGGCGCGGAAGCCCTGGGTGGCGCTGTTCGCGCTCAGGCGGACGACGTTGGCCGAGTTGCCGAGGACGGCATCGGACCCGGCCTGCAGGATGCCTCCCGTGATGTCGATGATCGAGCCGGAGCCGCCGAAGGTGTTGCCCGTGTTGGACAGCACCAACGCGCCGGCGCCGGCCTTCGTCAGCACCACGGCCGCCGAGCCGGTGGCGCCGCCGCTGATGACGCCGGCGAGGTTCAGCCCGGGCGTCAGGTTGGAAGCGGTGGCCGTAGACACCGTATACACCGGACCGGTCGAGCCTTGCGTCGTGCTCAGGACGATGTTGTCCGCGACGAGCAGGCCGTACTGGTTGTTGTTCGTCAGCGAGAGGCCGTTCTCGAGGTGCGCGACGAGGCTGGCCGGGGCGATGGTCTTGTTGGCCGGCTGGTTCCACAGGGCGGTCTGACCAGATGCGCCGATGACGATCGTCGGCAAGGCCGCGTCATCCGTGATGACTCCCATCGTCAGGGTCTCGGGTAAGCCGTTGCCGGCACCGTCGTTAAGCAACGTGAAGGTGCCGCCCCCGCTGATGGTGATCGGCGCAGCGGCGCCGTAACCCGTGAAGTCGAAACCGAAGTTGCCGGCCCCGGTCTTGGTGACCGAGGTCAGCGCGGCGATGTTCGTGACGGGCCCCTGGAAGGTCGCGGTCAGGTAAGGGTTGGTGACGTTGACCGTCAGGGCGTTGCCGCCGTTGAAGGTGCTTGTGCCGTTGATCACGACCGATGATGCCGTGGTCGTGTAGGCGTCGAAGAGCGGCTGGCCGGAGAAGACGACAGCGTTGGCGAGGGTGCGCGTCGTGCCATCGCCGTAGAGCGTCGTGCCCGACCCCATCGTCAGCGTGCCGAGGCCGACCGGGCCGCTGATGAAGGTCCCGTTCAAGCCGGTGCCTGCGGCGAAGCTGGAAGAGCTGGAGCTGCTGCCGCTGAGCAAGAGGCCGCCGGCCGCGCCGCCGACCGTCACGCCGCCGGTGAACGTGCTGGCGCCGCTCAGCTGGAGGATGCCGTCGCCGGTCTTGCTGATCGAGGAGGCCGAAGCGCCGTTCTGGACGATCGCGGAAATGTTCAGGGTCGCGACAAGCGGTGCGATGCCGGTGGTCGTCCCCTGCAGGACCACCGGGGCGACGCTGATGGTGCTGGAGCCGGACGGGAGCGTCAGGGTGCCGGCCACCGTCACGACCTTGGCCGGGTTGCTCGAAGTGGCGGTGATCGGCGTCGAACTGGTCAGGGTCAGCACGCCGCCGGAAGTGATGGTAGGCGCCACATTGCCACCGAGGTTCGAGAAGGTCAGGCTATTCAGCGTGTTCGCTCCGACTAGAGTCAATGCTCCGGAGCCGTTGATGATGATGTTCGCCGCCGGATTGATCTGCCCGGCATTCGTGTTCATCGTGACGGCGACCTGGGTGTCCAGGATGCCCATCGAGAGCGTCAGGTCTCCGGGAATGACGTAGTTCGAGCCGCTCGGCGCGGTCGTCGCGGAAAGGTTGAGCGTGCCTTGGTTGACGATCGTGCCGCCCGTATAGGTGTTGAAACCGGTCAACGTCAGCGTGTTCGCGCCGGACTTGACGAGGCGGACGCTGTTGCCGCTGCCGTTGTCCGCGATGACGGCGTTGACGGTGATCGTGTTCTGGTTGCCGTAGAAGATCAGCTCGCGCGTGCCCGAGGTCTCGGCGCCCCCGGCGGTCAGGATGCCGCGGGTCGTCGTCGAACCGATGGAGGTGCTGGTGTTGTTGTTGTCGCGGAGGAAGCCGCCCAGGGCCAGGTTCAACGTGTCCGTGGCGTTGGTGAAGAGGATGTCGTTGCTGTAACCGCCGCTGACACGGAGCATGTCCGTGGTCGTGGCGCCGGACGGCAGGAGCAACGAGGCGTTGGCCTGAGCATTGATGTCAGTGATGCTGCCGGCGACGAAGATGCCCGCACCGGGGGCGACGTTGGCCGCATTGATGTCCTGCCAGAGATAAGGCGTGTAGCCGCCGGAGCCGGCCGCGCCGACGCCGGTCTGCGTGTTGTAGGAAGCGTAGTCGGTCGAATTCGCGATCGCCCAGGCGCCGAGGAGCTGGTTGCCGACCAAGGCAGGCGCGGCCGTGAACAGGATGCGCGAAGCGCCGGCCTGCGGCAGGCCCAGGTTCGAGCCTGAGAAGTTCATCGTCGCGCCCGAAGTCCGCGTCAGGCTGGCGAAGGTCAGCGTGGAGGTGTTGTAGGCGTAGTTGCCCGGCACCTGGTTGACGGTGATGCGGTTCGAGCCGAGCGGCAGCAACAGGGCCCCGAACGTCTCGTTCGAGGTGGCGTTGAACCGCGGATTGTACTGGAGGTAACCCCCGCGCATCGTGATCGGAATCGTGTCCCCGATGCGGTTGGGATTGTAGACGGCCAACGACGAGTTGTTGTCGACGTAGAGCAGGCCGGTGTTCAGGTCGATCGACGACGTGTTGAGCAGCGTCGCGTTGTCCTGAAGGTTCGTCTGGGAGCCCAACAGCAGCGTGGCGCCGGTATAAGTCTGCGCGCTCTCGAACGTGGTCGTGTAATTGCCGGCACGGACGAAGTTGACCGCGCCCGATATCGCGCCGGCGAAGGTGGAAGCGGCCCCCGAAACGGAGACCAAGGTGCCGGTGCCGGCAGACGAAGTGATGGTGCCCCCGGTGGAAGCGAGCGCGCCCGCGCTGCCTAACGCCGCGATCAGCTGCGCGTTGCCGTTGAGGTCGAGGGTGGCGCCCAGGTTGACGTTGAGCGCCTGCTGGGCATAAAGGGTGTTCGTGCCGCCGGAAAGCTTCAGGGTGCCGCCCAGGACGTTGGTCGTGCTCGTCTGGTAGTTGGCCTTCTGAAGGTCCAAGGTGCCGGCCGAAGCCTTCGAAAGTCCGCCGCTGCCGGTGATGATGCCGGTGACGGCGAGCGTCGTGCCGTTCGCCGCCTGGAAGTAGCCGGCGTTGCTGCCGAAGGCCAGCAACGGCACGCTGAGCGTGTTGTTGCCGCCAAGATTGATGAGGGAAGCCGCGGACAAGGTCAGCTGCGACTGGCCGGTGCCGCCGATCGTCAGGCCGCTGCCGTTGATCTTCAGCGCATTGAGCGTCCGGTTCGAGTCGATCGTCGCGTTGGCCGCGAGGCTCATCGTGTCCGTCGCCGCGGCGCTGTTGATCGCCCCGGAATTATAGCCCGCGAAGGCGAGGACGCCCGAGGAGTAGGTCGCGAAGTCCGTGCCGAGCAGGATGCGCGGGGCGACGTTGTTCGTCAGGGTCGGCGCCGAAGTGAAGACGACCTTGTTCGACGTGTTCAGCGAGGGAACGCCCGTAAGGTCGAGCGACGAGCCGCTGTTCGCGAACGAGACCGACGCGAACGTCAGGATGTTCGTCCCGGACGTCGGCGTGTTCATCGTGATCGCCGTCAGGCCGGTGTTGATCGTCAGGGCCCCGACGGACTGGCTGGTGCCGGCCGAGTTGCCGATGAAATCAAGCGTGCCTCCGGCGGTCGTGTAAGCACCCGTGGCGCGCGAAACACTGCCGGCCGTATTGTCCAGGCGGAGGATACCTCCCGGATTCGTCGCAATCGTGCCGGAATTCCAAGTTCCCGCGCCGCTGAGCACCACGACGCCGTTGCTGGCGGTCAGGGCGCCCTGGGAGGTGTTGACGCCGGTCAGCGTCACCGTACCGCTGCCGGAATTGGTCAGGCCTTGGTTGCCAGTGCCTTGGGCCACGACACCGCTGATAGCGGTGTTCCCCGTGCCTGCGATGGTCAGGGTGGACGCGGCCGAATTCGTAAGCGCCGCCGTGGTACCGCTGATCGTCAGGCCGCCGCTGTTGTTGTTGATCAGCAGCTGGCTGGCGGCCATGGTCACCGAAGTCGTCCACCCGAACTCGATCGGGTTGGTTCCGGCGACCGTGACCGTGCCGCCGAGCTTGATCGGGTTCTGGATGCTATTGGTTCCCGTCAGGGCGTTGCTCGCCGAAAGCACGCCGCCGTTGAGGTTGACCGTCTGCGTGAGAAGCTCTTCGAAATAGTAATTGGTCGTGATGACGCCCGTAGGCGTCCTTCCAAGGACCAGGTTGCCCTGAGTAAGCGTGAACGGCGCCAAGGTCGTGGAAGTGGTGGTCGGCGTGCCCGTGCCCGCCAATGTTGTCGTGGCGTCGCTGCTGGTCGCGACAGTCAGCGCGACATAACCGGCACCCGAACCGGCTACCATGGCCGCGTTCAACACGGTATTGCCCGATCCGTTGAAATAGAGCGTGCGGCCGTTGGTGCCGTCCGAGGAAAAGGTGGCAGCGGACGAGCCGATGGTGAGCGTCCCGCCTGAGATAATGTTCAGGATGGTGGGGTTGCCACCGGGCGAGGTGAAGCTGCCGCTCGAAAGCGTGATGCTATTGGCCCCGCCGAAACTGTTCGCCTGATTGTTATTAAAGGAGACCGTGGACGAGATCGTCAGACCCGCCGGATTCGTGGCGAAGATCCCTTCGTTGATGTAACCCGAGCCGAAGGTCAGCGCGCCCGGCAGCGGATTGCCCGACGTACCGCCGGTGGTCCCGCCGATGCCCAGCCAGCCGTTGGTGACGGTCGTCGTGCCGGTATAGGTGTTAGCTCCGGCCAGGATCCAAGTGCCACCATCGGTCTTGTTGACGGTCAAATAACCGACGGGATCATTAGTAAGGACTGAACCGATGATGTTCGCATCCGAATTCTGCCCTCGGAGTGTCAAGGTTTTGGCATTCGTTGCGGCGCCGGTCGAAACGGTATTAACGATGCCACCCAAGCCGATGACAAGTGGCCCGGTACCGCTTGAGTCGAGCGTGGCGCCACCGGTGCTTCCGTTCAACGCGATGACACGCGTGACCGTCTCGCCGGAGCCATAATACACCAATGCGCCGCCCGAACCGCCCGAACCAACCAGCAACTGGCCGCCGCTCACGTTCGTGCCGAACGCCGACGAAGTCGCACCGCTCGCGCCTATCGACGTGACCGCCACGCTACCGGTGATGGTCGTCGTGCCGTTATAAGTGTTCGCTCCGGTAAGGTACAGGACGCTATTGCCGTTCAACGTGATGTTGCCCGTGCCGGTCGAATTACTGATTACACCCGAGACCGTTGCGAAGTCCGTCGCGGTCTGGGTGTTGTCGTTGACAGTGATCGTACGTGTTCCGCCGTTGAGGTCCAAGGCGTTCTGGAACTCGACGTCGGCCAACGCCGTGGAGGAACTAAGGGTCAAGGTGCCCGTGGAACTGAAATTGGTGGTCGTCGAACCCCACTTGATTGCCGTACCCCCGCCGAGATTGACCTTCAGAGGAGCCGTCGAAGCGGCGAAGCCGCCGGCCGAGGAGCCGATCCACTGCACCTGGCCAGGGCCGGTTCCGATCGCCGCGGAATAAGTTCCAGAGGTCTCGAGCACGCCGCCCGCCAGGACGAGGTTGGAATTGGCCGACAACTTGCCGGGGGCGACACGCAGCTGACCGCCGGAGATGGTCGTGGCGCCGGCGTAGGTATTATTCGCGTTACCGAGGATCCAGAGGCCAGAGCCGGTCTTGGTCAGGGCGAAGTTGGCATTGGCGAGCTGCGGGTCGAACTCGTTGTCGCCGATGGAACTGCCCTGCAGGGTGACGGTCGCCGTGCCCGAACCGGTATAGACGAGCGGCGAGGCGCTGCTGAAGATCAGCGTGGCGCTGTTCGCCGAGCTGGTCGCCGCGGTGTTGTTGCCGAACTGACCGGAAGAATCGATGGTCGCGGTGGCGCCGCCGGCGACGGTGAAGAGTCGGTTGATGGCGACCGACGGCGTCTGCGTCGTCTGGTAGACGCTCGCGCTGGCTCCGGTGTAAAGGAGCGTGCCTCCGGTGCCGCTGAAGACGAGGCTGGCCGCGTTGGTGGCGTCGCTCGTCCCGACGCCTGCGCCGATGCCGCTCGGGAAACCGATGTTCGCGAGCGTCGTGACCGCCACCGTACCTCCGGCGATGGTCAGCGGCTGCGTGAAGGTGTTCAGGCCCGTGAGCGTCAGTGTGCCTGTGCCGGACTTGGTCAAGGCGAGGCCGCCGGTGCCATCCTGGATGAGGCCGGAGACGATGCCGCTGCCGTTGCCCGTACCGACATTGAGCGTGGCGAGGGTGCCGGACGAATTCATGATCGTGCCGGCGCTGTTAAGCGCGCCGACCGCGCTCAGGCTGACGCCGTTCATGTCGAACGTCGTGCCTTGACGAAGCGTGAGACCGACGCCGGAAGCGCCCAGCGTGGTGGTGGCGCCGAGAAGCTGCAACTTGCCTTCGTTGACCGTGACCACGCCGCCCGTCGTCTCGGCGTTGACGGCGTTCAGGATCAACGTGCCCAGGCCGTTCTTGGTGATGCCGCCGGTTGTAGTTGCGGTGACCGGGGCGGAAAGTGTGAGTATGTCGCTCGGGCCGTTGACGCGGATGACCAGGTCGCCGGCCGAGGCGGTGGTCACTCCGGTACCCGTGATCGAGGCTCCCGTCGTGGCGCTGTCGACCAGGATGCCGCCACCCGTCGCCCCGCCGACCGTCAGCAGCCCTGTGAGCGTGAGGGCGGAATTGCCGGAAATCTTGAGGGAGGTGACGGACAACGTACCGGTGGAGGCGGCCGTATTGATGGCGACATTCGTCGAGCCCGTCAGCGTGTTGACCGCCGTGAATCCGCTCGTGGTGCCGTAGACAGGGGCGGACAAGACCGCGCTGGCACCGCCGGGCGTATAAGCGAAGTCTGCGCCGTTATAATAGGCGTGAGCGCTCAGAAGCCCGGCCGTACCGCCGGCCATCAGCACGACGCTATTTGTCCCAGGCGAAGCGGGGACGACGAAGTTGAGTCCGGTGCCGACAGAAGGAGCCGTGAGCGAGCCGAACGTCAGCGTGTTGGTGCCCGCTGTCGGCGTGATCTGGACCGTACCGGCTCCGGCGGTGACGGACAACACGCCCATCGTCTCGCTGCTGCCGCCGCTGTAGACGCTATAATTGAAAATGCCCCCGGCGTAGCCGTTGTTACGGATCGTATCGGCGGCGAACGTCAGGCCGGCGGAGTCGTTGATCGTATTCGCGGTGCCGGAAGTCGGGCTGACGATGACCGTGCCTCCCGTGATCGTGAGCGCGCCGGCGAAGCTTGGGCTGAGGCCCAACGTCTGCGTCGCGGCCGCGGCGTTTGTCGCGAGGGCCGCCGTGCCGGTCGTATTGGCGACAGTGAAAGTCGTAGCCGAATTGATCGCGCTGACATACCAGCCCTGAGCGGCGGCGAGACCGGTACCGCTGATCGGCTGACCCACCACCAGGTTCGCCGTGGTGCCAACGGTAAGGACATTGGCGGCGTTGGACGTGACCGTGATCGATGACAAAGACCCGCTTACCGTCCCGATGTTCAAGGAGGTCGCCGCATTAACAGCCGAACTCTGGCTGATGGAGAACTGAGTAGCGCTGATTATCTGGCTGATGACCGAACCGAAGGGAACTCCACCCCCGGATATCGGCTGACCGACCACCAAGCCGCTCGTGCTCGTCGTTGTGATCGTCTGGCTCGCCGTCCCGACGGCCGTTATCCCGAACGTAGCATTCGCCGTACCGATGGAAGTCGCAGTGGTGCCCGGGGTCGTAATCGTCCAGGTGCCGGAATCGAACTTGGTGAGCCCGGTGGCGACGGGGCCATTGGTGACGATGCCGGCGAGGGTGTTGGCGAGCGTGCTGGCGCCGCCCAGGAGCAAGTTCCTGGCAGCAGTCCCGTTGACGACGGCGTTGGCGCCGTTGGCGGAGTTGCCGACCGTGAGCGCGCCCGTTCCGTTCGCCGTGATGATGTTGCTCGTGGCATTCATCCAGACGCTGCGATTGAGCGTCTGGGAGGAAGCGCCGGAATAGTTCAGCGTACCACCGGCAAAATAGGCGTCGGCCAGCACGTTGGACGCGTAGGTGTTGTTCAAGGCGCCGAGGTCGCCGACGCTCAACGTCCCCGCATTGATATTGAGCGTACCGGTGAAGGTCGAATTCGTGCCGCTGATGGAGAGCACGCCCGAGCCGGCTTTGGTGAAGTTATGGTTCGCACCAGAAGCCGTGATGGATCCGTTGAGGACGATTTCGCCGGTGGCCGTGAGCGTGAGCGTCTGGGCGGTGCCGTACGTATCAGCATAGAACGCCCCGGCCGCCGCGTTGATCGTCAGCAAGCCGCTGCCGCTGTTGGTCCAGCCGTTCGAACTGCTCGAATCCGAGCCGTTGACGGACGCGAAGCTGACGTTCGTGCCGTTTCGTCCCGTGAAAGTATAGGTACGGCTGTTGACCTGGTTGATGTTGTTGAACGCGAACGTCTGATTCAGGGACGACGCCCCCATCGTGCCGATCGCATGATCGACGTAGACGTTCATGCTGTTATAGATCGCGCCGAAATTCTTGGTGGCGAACGACGCCGGGGTGTCGGAACGGATTTCCAGCGCCGCACCGTTGAACTGGAAGTTGGCGCCGTTGGTCGTTTCCGTGCTGAGACCGACCTGCGCACCGTCCGTCACGCGGAAGAATCCGCCTTCGACGCGGACGGCGCCGAGCATGGTGTTCGTCCCGGTGATCTGCAGTTCGGTCGAGAAGGTGGTGTTGGCCTTGGCGATCGTCGTGGAGGCGCCGGTGTTGCCCCCGGAAATCGCGCCCGAGATGATGGTGTTCCCGTAGAAGTAAGTCTCCTGACCGGCGCCGAACCTGACCTTGCCGCTCAAGATCGTGACGCCACCTTCGCCGTAGAATCGGTTGTCCGAATTGGAACCGGTGGAGAAGAGACCCGTGAGGGTATTGTTGCCGATGAACTGCAGCGAACCGGCGCCGATGGCCGCATCACCTCGGCCGGACACGCTGAAGTCGCGTGTGAAGATGGCCGGCGACGAGACCATGCTGCCAGACCCGATCACCAAGGTGCCGCCGCCGAACATGCCGGCGTTGTTGCCGCCGAAGACGCTGATGAAGCCCGTCGACGCGCCCAACTGGGACTGCGCGGCGACGATGAGCGTGCCGTTCTGGACGATGGTGGCGCCGGTGTAGGTGTCGGCGGCGGTCAGCACGAGCGTGCCATCGCCCGTCTTCACGAGACCCTTGTTACCGGCGAGGACGGAGCTGATCGTCGCCCGGGTGCCGACCTCGGTCAGGCCGCCGTTGCCTGAATCGACGTTGACCGTCGGCGCGAAGCCCGTGGACGTATCCAGCGTCAGCGTGCTGCCGGTCAGGGTGTCGCCAGAAGCGGTGAAGACCAGGCCGCCGATGGTCAGCGGAGCGGAAAGCGTGATCGTGCCCGCCGTACCGCCGAAGAACGCCGTGTCGGCGTTGGTGAAATTGGCGACGACGGAAGCGTCGGTGCCGGCCGTGGAGGAAGACCAATAGGCATTGGTCGTGTCCCAGGTCCCCGTGCCACCGACGCCCGAAGTCGTTCCGTTCTGGTCCCAATAATAGTTCGCGGCCTTGGCCTGGGGCGCCCGGGACACGCCTACCCCGAGCAGGGCCGCGGCCACCATGAGGGAGGCGCGCGACAAAGCTCCGCGAGGGCGCTGTCGACGGGGTGCGGACATCTACTGTGTCAGTTTATTAACAAGGAGGGTACCCTTCGGCGGGGCACCGAAGGGGAAAGATTAAGATGGGGTTAAGGTAGTTATTCTCACCTAAAAGAACCCCCCTAGACAACCCCCTTTTATGAATAAGTCCCTTTTGGGTCAGTTTATGGGGGTGGGGGTGGGATGATCGGGGGGATGGGGCTGACGGGGGTAGGGTGGGCTCTCCGAGCCTTCCGTCTTATACGAGGTCGGCGGGCTCGGAGAGCCCACCCCTAACCTCGCGCGGCCGACCAGGGATGGTCGGCCCTACCGGGGGTGGGACAGCTAGGGCAGCACACAGTGCTGCCCCTACCCAAGACAGGGGTAGGCAGGCGACACTGTCTTGACGCGGTCCCGACCCTACCTAGGGTATTGCTTAAAATTAGGCAGAGTGGGTGTTTTTGTTTAAGTTGTTATTGGTTATAGTTTTAAGTAATTTAAAGGCCTTCAAAACGTTGGCGGGAATCAGGGGCTGGGGCTGCCGGGGTAGGGACGGCTCTCCGAGCCGTCCGTCTTATGG
>CAIWNE010000069.1 GCA_903913915.1 uncultured Opitutia bacterium | reverse complement strand
CTACCGCACCCAGGGTTGCGCGATCTCCGAGGTCGAACTGCCCTCCGCCGATCTCGCCGTGCCGACGTACTACGTCGTCGCGACCGCCGAGGCTTCCTCGAACCTCGGCCGCTATGACGGCGTCCGCTACGGCCATCGCTCCCCGGTCGCCGGCACGCCGGTCGAGATGATGACGGCGAGCCGCTCCGAAGGCTTCGGCCCCGAAGTGAAGCGGCGCATCCTGCTCGGCACATTCGTGCTCAGCGCCGGTTACGCCGACGCGTATTACGTCCGCGCCCTCCGCGCCCGCGCGAAGATCCGCGCCGAATACTTGGCCGCCCTCGCCGGTGTCGACATGTTGCTCACTCCGACCGTGCCGACGCCCGCCTTCAAGGTCGGCGAGAAGGCTTCGGATCCGCTGCAGCTCTATCTGGAGGACATCTTCACGATTCCCGCGAACCTCGCCGGCCTTCCGGCGATCTCGGTCCCCTGCGGCAAGTCCGGCCATCTCCCGGTCGGCTTCCACCTCGTCGGAGCGCCGCTCTCCGAAGCCAAGCTCCTCGCCGCGGGCCGTCTCTTCGAGGCCGCCCATGGTTACGCCCACCAGCAAGCCGCCCTATGAGCAACGTACCTTCTGATTGGGAAGTCGTCATCGGCCTCGAGGTCCACGTCCAGCTGCACACCCGCGCCAAGGTCTTCGCGTCGTCCCCCTGGGGTTTCGGCAAGGAGCCCAACGAGCAGGTCGACCCGGTCGTCCTCGGTCTCCCCGGTACGCTCCCTGTCGTGAACCGCGAGGCGGTCGAGAAGGCCATCCTCTTCGGCCTCGTCGTCGGCGCCGAGGTCCCCGAGCGCTGCGCCTGGGACCGTAAGAACTATTTCTACCCGGATAATCCGAAGAACTACCAGCTCACCCAGAAGGATTTCCCGGTCGTCGTCGGCGGCCAGGTCGAGATCGAGCTCCCGGGCGCTTCGCGCAACGTGATGGGCGAGCACAAGTTCATCCGCATCCACCACGCGCACCTCGAAGAGGACGTGGGCAAGCTCAGCCACGCGGGCAGCGGCTCGCTGGTCGACTATAACCGCGCCGGCGTGCCGCTCCTCGAGATCGTCACCGAGCCGGACCTCCGTTCCTCGGCCGAAGCCGAAGCTTTCCTGCGCTCGCTCGTCGCGATGCTCACCCAGGCCGGCGTCGCCGACTGCGACCTGGAGAAGGGCCAGCTGCGTTGCGACTGCAACGTCTCCGTCCGCCGCCGCGGCGACGCGAAGCTCGGCACCCGCACCGAGACCAAGAACCTCAATTCGATCTCGAGCGTCCGCGACACGGTCATCTACGAGACCGCCCGCCAGATCCGCGAACTCGAGGCCGGCCGCTCGATCACCCAGGAGACCCGCGGTTGGAACGCCGAACTCGCCCGTGGTTACGTCCTGCGCGACAAGGAAGACGCGCACGACTACCGCTACTTCCCGGATCCGGACATCCCGACCCTGAAGATCTCGCGCGACACCGTCACGCGCCTCGCCAAGCAGGTCCCGGAAAACCTCTACGACCGCCAGCGTCGCTACGTCGAGAAGCTCGGCCTGCCTTACACCGCCGCCTCGGTGCTCGTGAACGACCGCGCCCTCGCCGAATGGTTCGAGGCCGCCGTGGCCGCCCACCCGGCCAACCCGTCGGGCATCGCCAACCTCGTGGCGAACGACCTGCTCCGCGACCTCGCCGCCTCGGCGGGCGCCGCGGGCGCCTTTGACGAAGCGGCCGCTGCGCCGCTCTCGCTCTCGTCCTGCCCCATCAAGCCCGCGCAGCTCGCCGGTCTGGTGAAGCTGACCGATGACGGCGTGATCTCCAAGCAGCAGGCCAAGGAAGTCTTCGCCGAGATGTTCAAGTCGGGCAAGGACGCCGCCGCCATCGTCGACGCCAAGGGCCTTCGCCAGAACAGCGACACCGGCGAGCTCGAGAAGATCGTCCAGGAAGTCATCGCCGACCCCGCCGTCGCCAAGTCCATCGCCGAATACCGCGCCGGCAACGAGAAGGCCATCAATGCGCTCAAGGGTCCGATCATGAAGCGTACGCAGGGCAAGGCCAACCCGGTCCTCATCGACCAGCTGCTGCGCAAGTTCCTCGCATGAACGAGCCCGACGCTTCGCCGCTGACCGCCGGCATCAAGGCGGCCCGCGATAACGCGCTGCCTTTGGCGATCATCATGCTGGCCGCGGCCGGCCTGGTCGTCGCTTATTACCATGTGCCTGCCGTCGCCGCCGCGCTCAATCGCATCGGTGACGTCAACAAGGCCCACCCGCTGACCTTCGCCGCGATCTGCACGGCGATCACCTCCGGGCTCATTCCCTGGGGCTTCCGCATGATCTTCCGCGGGCTACGTCCGGCCCACCCGCTCGGCGACCTCATCCATAGCATGGTCTGGTGGGGTTCGATGGGCATGCTGATCACCTGTTTCTACCACCTGCAGGCCGATTGGTTCGGGAGTGAGGCCAATCTTCGCACCGTGCTGCTCAAGGTGACGGTGGACATGGCGGGCTTCACGATCTTCATCGGCGCGCCGTTCAACGCCATCTCCCACCTCTGGAAGGATTGCGGCTGGGATACCGCCCGCCTGCGTGCCGCGATGGGGTCGGGTTGGTATCGCCGCCTGGTCCTCCCCAACCTGCTGACGAACTATTTCGTCTGGTTCCCCGGTACGCTCATCTTCTACAGCATGCCCACCGACCTTCAGCTGGTCGTGGCCAATTGCATCGGTTGTTTCTGGGCCCTCATGTGCGCCCGCATCGCGGCCCATTCGGGTGTTCCGGCCACGGACGTCCACGCCTGATCGACCTCTCCTTATGCTCCGCCTCGTCTGCTGTTGTCTGGCCCTTGCCGCCACCGCGGCGGATGGCTTCGTCTTCGTCGGTTCGGTCGAGCATCCCTCCGCTGCCTATCGGGAGCCGCGCCCCGAAGGCATCTACCAGGTGACGGTCGAGTTCGGCGCGGCCGATGTCGACTCGGTCACGACGCTTAAGGCCGAGGCCCGCCGGCTGATGGCCCTCGACGTCACGGTGCCGAAAGGTCGCACGGAGACCCGCAGCTTCCTCGTCGATGTCCGTCGTCCGGAGTACGTCGGCGGTCGCGTGGCGCTCAGGGGCAACCCGGTCGGCATGCCTACGTGGGACGACTCGCTCTCGCTCGAATTCCTCGGCGCCGCCGGCCGGGCCCGCCTGGTCTCGGTGCTGCCGGCGGATCCGTCGGTGATCCGCATCTTCCTCGCCGGCGACTCGACGGTCTGCGACCAGAACCACGAACCGTACGTCGGCTGGGGGCAGGCGCTGCCGCTGTTCTTCGGCCCGAAGGCCGCGGTCGCCAACCACGCCGAATCCGGCCGGGCGCTCCGATCCTTCAAGGGCGAACACCGCTTCGACAAGATCCTCGCCCAGCTCCGCCCCGGCGACTTCGTGCTGATCCAGTTCGGCCATAACGACCAGAAGGAGAAAGGGGAGGGCGTCGGCGCCTTCACGACTTATTCCAACAGCCTCCGCGACTATGTCGCCGCGATCCGGGCCAAGGGAGGCAAACCGGTGCTGATCACCGCCGTGGCCCGCCGTCGCTTCGACGAGCAGGGCAAGGTCTTCGAATCGCTGGGCGATTTCCCGGAAGCCGTCCGCCGCGTCTCCAAGGAGCTGGCCGTGCCGTTGATCGACCTCAACGCGACCTCGAAGCAGGTGTATCAGGCCCTCGGCGTCGAGCCGAGCAAGCTGGCGCTCCTCCATTACCCGGCGAACACCTTCCCCGGGCAGACGGCGCCGCTTCGCGACGACACGCACTTCAGCGCCTATGGGGCCTACGAGATGGCCCGTTGCGCGGTCGAGGGTATCCGGAGCGGCGTCCCGGAGCTGGCGCCTTTCCTGGCGGCTTCGGTCATTCCGTTCGACCCGACGCACCCGGACGAGCCGGCCAAGGTCGCCATTCCGGCCAGCCCGCTGGTCAAGGGCGAGAAGCCGGAAGGCAAATGAGGGTCCGGTCGGTAACCCTCGCTTGAATCCCCGCTTCGCCTCGGCGAGGCTACCCCTGTGCCCGATCTCTTCGGAGAAATCGAACCCGGCGTCGCCGAGGTGGTCCCGTTCGACGGCGGGGCCCGGGCCTACTCGTATTCCGTGCCCGCGGCGCTGAAGGATATCCTGCAGGTCGGCCAGCTGGTCCGCGTGCCGCTTGGCGGCCGCACGAGCATCGGCGTGGTCTGGAAATATCCGGCCGAGCCCCCTCCCTCCGCGCGCCTGCGCAGCGTGATCTCGCTCGAACACGAGCAACCGGTGATGACGCCGGACTGCTGCAAGCTGGCCGAATGGATGGCGAGTTACTACGGCTGCGGGCTGAACTCCGTCCTGGAGACCGTCCTGCCCGCCGCGGTCCGCAAAGGCGTCCGCCCGGTGCTGCGTCGCCTGCTCACGCTTGTCGCGCCGCCCGAAGCCGAGGCGCTTGCGAAGCTCCGCAAGAAGGCCCCGCGCCAGGCGCAGGTCATCGATTACCTTTCCGGTCAGAAGGAGCCCGCCGATCGTGCCAAGATGGTCGAAGGCCTCGGCGTCGCCCAGCAGGCCGTGGACGCCCTCATCAAGGCCGGCACGGTCAAGGAGGACGCCAGCGTCCTCTGGCGCGTGGCTTACAACGATCCTTACGCCGAAGGGGAGACCGTCGCCTCGGCCGGACACACACTGAACCCCGAGCAGGTCGCCGCGGTCGATTCCGTGACGAAGACCCTCGATTCAAAGGCCTTCCGGGCGCATCTGCTCCACGGCGTCACCGGCTCCGGCAAGACCGAGGTCTACGTGGCGCTCATCCGCAAGGTCGTGGCCGAAGGAGGCTCGGCGATCTTCCTCGTCCCCGAAGTCGCGCTCACGCCGCAGACGGTCGGCCGGCTCCGTTCCCGCCTCGCCGACCTTGGCGCCAAGGTGGTCGTATGGCACAGCCATCTTTCCGCCGGCGAACGTTTCGACGCCTGGATGGCGATGTCGCTCGGGCAGGCGAGGGTGGTGGTCGGCGCCCGCTCGGCGGTCTTCGCCCCGCTGCCGAACCTCCGGCTGATCGTGGTCGACGAGGAGCACGAGCCTTCCTTCAAGCAGGGCGAGACGCCGATGTATCACGGCCGCGATGTCGCGGTGATGCGCGCTTCTATCCTCGGCGCGGCCTGCGTCCTGGGTTCGGCGACGCCTTCGCTGGAGACCTGGAAGAACGCTTCGGCCGGCCGCTACGCCTTGGACGTGATGGCGAAACGCGTGGACGACCGTCCGATGCCGGCGTTCCGCATCGTGGACATGCGCCGCGAGGTCCTGCATGCGAAGGGACAGCACATCCTCTCTCGCGAGCTCACCGATGGCATCCGCGCCCGCCTCGAACGCCGCGAGCAGTCCATCCTCTTCCTGAACCGACGCGGCCATTCGCGCTCGCTGGTCTGCCCGGATTGCGGCGAGGCCGTGCAGTGCAAGCGTTGCAGCGTCTCGCTGACGCTCCACCGGACCGACGACACCGCCCGCTGCCACCTGTGCAACCACCAGGAGCGCGCCCCGGTGCTCTGCCCGAGCTGCCGCTCCCCGAAGGTCCGCTGGAAGGGGTACGGCACCCAGAAGGTCGAGGAGACCATCGCCCAGCTGTTCCCCCGCGCCCGCGTGGCCCGCATCGATGCGGATACCATGGGCAAGAAGGACCTGTTCCGCAAGGTCCTCTCGGATTTCCGTGCCGGGAAATACGACATGCTCCTCGGTACGCAGATGATCGCCAAGGGGCTCGACTTCCCGCGGGTGACGCTCGTCGGCATCCTGGACGCAGACCTCTCGCTGCAGCTGCCGGACTTCCGCGCCGCCGAGCGTACCTTCCAGCTGCTCACCCAGGTCGCCGGCCGCGCCGGCCGCGGTAACCTCGAAGGCGTGGTCGTCGTCCAGAGCTTCCAGCCGGCTTCCGATCCGATCCAGTTCGCCAAGCGACTCGATTTCCACGGCTTCGCCGCCGCCGAGCTCGAGAAGCGCTCGGAGTTCGGCTACCCGCCGGAACGTCATCTCATCCGGCATGTCTTCCGCGGCCGCAACGCGGAGAAGGTCAACTTCGTCGCCGACGCTTGGGTGAAGGAACTCGAACGGCTGCACCCCGGCCTCTGTGAGATCCGCGGCCCGGCGCCGTGTCCGTTCGAGAAAGTCCAGGACCAGCACCGCGTGCACATCTGGTATCTCGTCACCGGCGTGAAGTCGCTCCTCGCGGCCCTGTTGCCGCTCCGCGGGAAGATCCTCGGCGACGAGGATGTCATCGACGTCATCGACGTCGACGCCCAGGACTGCGCCTGAGGCGCCGGCCTACTTCTTGCTCTTCGCGTTGCGTCGGCCGTTCTTGCCGATGCCCAGCGCGACGAGCTTGCCCTGGTTGACCTTCTGGAAGAGGTTGTTGGAGTTCGTGACGCCGAGGCAGTAGAGGACCGCGGCGACGTCCTGCGTCTTGTCCTTGTGGACCAGGCCGGCGTTGGCCAGCCACGTGGCCAGGGCGTGGTGGAAGTTGGGCGGGCTGATGTCCATCTGCTCACCGCCGAAGCGGAGCCAGAGCTCGGCCCGGTCCCTCATGGTGCAGTTGCCGCGCTTCTCCTGTCGTTCGTGGAGGTGGGCGAGGAGCTCGGGAAGACCGTCGGGCAGTTTCGAAGACTCGGACATCTGAGGCGGAAAGGAGGGCGGGAGGAAAGGAGAGGTCGGCTCGCTGGCGTCGGCCCGCAAGGAGACGCCAGCGAAGGTCCATGGAATAATTAGGCGACAGTTTGCTGGGAACACCTAATTACAATCCGGGAGGTAATATTATAAACTAATAGAATCCTCCGGACGATGTCAGGCCGGCGAAGCGATCCCGGGTGGTGGTCGCGACAGGACTTGAACCTGTGACTTCAGCAATGTGAATGCTGCGCTCTAACCAACTGAGCTACGCGACCGTTACCCGGGAAGGCATCATATCCCTCCGGGGAGGGAGGCGGGCAAGCCTGTTTTCCTGCAGGGAGGGGCCTGATCGGCGTGGCGGCTTGTCTTTGAGGGAGTTCGCCGCCATTTTACGCGGAGATGGATACCACCACCGCAGCCGCCAGCCCGCGCGTCGCCGACGAGCGCCTGATCCGCCTGACGGCTCCGGCCGGGGTCAAGGTCCGCGCATTGGCGGCCCGGGAGGCCCAAGGCAATTTCCTCCGGGTCGCGATCTCCGGGGGAGGCTGCAACGGGCTTTCCTACAAGATGCGTTTCGTCGGCGAGGCCAAGCCGGCCGACATCCTCGTCCGCTCAGAAGGAGTCGAAGTCCTGGTCGATCCGAAGTCGGCCCTCTATCTCCGGGGCACGCAGCTCGACTACTCCGA
This sequence comes from uncultured Opitutia bacterium, assembly GCA_903913915.1. Classification (GTDB taxonomy): domain Bacteria; phylum Verrucomicrobiota; class Verrucomicrobiia; order Opitutales; family UBA953; genus UBA953. Next base: position 28,969 of record CAIWNE010000069.1, on the reverse strand, counting down.
CAAGATGATCGGAGGCGGATTCAAGTTCTCGAACCCCAACGCCAAGGCCAGCTGTTCCTGCGGGGAGAGTTTCTCGCTTTGACCGCAGGGTAAAGCAAGGCGTTGGGTAGGGACGCCCCGTGTGCTACCTTATGGTAGGGCCGACCATCCTTGGTCGGCCGCGGTCGAGCAGGGATGCTCGACCCTACCTCGATCCAATCTCCCGGTTTCCGGTCTCCCTCTGTGCCTGCCTCTAGTCCGCGGGAATCTCGTCCTTCGCGCCGGCTTCGTAGCGTTCGCACCAGGCCTTGGACCAGGAGGCGAAATCGCCCGCGGCGATGTGCGCATGGGCCTGGGCCATGAGGTCCTGGAGGAAGTGGATGTTGTGCAGGGCGAGCAGGGTGCCGCCGAGCTGTTCGCCGGCGTGATGCAGGTGACGCAGGTAGGCGCGCGAGAAATGGCGGCAGGTGTAGTTGTCCATGCCTTCGACGAGCGGACGGTGGTCTTCGCGGTAGCGCAGGTGCTTCACGCTGATCGGGCCGTCGGGCGTGAACGCGCCGCCGTGGCGGCCGATACGGGTGGGCATCGTGCAGTCGAACATGTCGGCCCCGAGGGCGACCATGCGGAGGAGCTGGGGCGGGGTGCCGACGCCCATGACGTAGCGGGGCTTGTTCTTGGGCAGGAGCGGGGCGACCAGGCCGACCTGGTGGAGCATGTGCTCCTCGGGTTCGCCGACGCTCACGCCGCCGATGGCATGGCCGGGGAAGTCGAGTCCGCCGAGTTCTTCGGCGCAGCGGATGCGAAGGTCGTCGTAGACCGAGCCCTGGTTGATGCAGAACAGGTGGCGGCCCGAGGCGAGGAAGCCGCGGTCCTTGGCCAGCTGGAGCATCTCCTTCGCCCAGCGGATGGAGCGGTTCACCGCGACTTCGCACGAGGCGCGGTCGCAGGGGTAGGGCGGGCACTCGTCGAGCACCATCGCGATGTCGGAGCCGAGCGCGTCCTGGATGTCGAAGCAGTCCTTCACGTCGAGGAACAGCTTGTTGCCGTCGAGGTGTGAGCTGAAGTGGATGCCCTCGTCGGTGATCGTGCGGAGCTTCGCGAGCGAGAAGACCTGGAAGCCGCCGCTGTCCGTGAGGATCGGCTTGTCCCAGTGCATGAACTTATGGAGACCGCCGGCGGCGCGCACGATCTCTCGGCCCGGGCGCAGGTTCAGGTGGTAGGTGTTGCTGAGCAGGATCTGGGCGCCCGTCTCGGCGACCTGTTGCGGCGAGAGGCCTTTGACCGTGGCCTGCGTGCCCACCGGCATGAAGACCGGCGTGCGGACCTCCCCGTGGGGGGTCTTCAGGACGCCGAGGCGGGCGGCCGTCGTCGTATCGGTCTTCAGGAGGGTGAACATGGCGCGGGGGCTAGGGTCGGGAGTATGGAGTTTAGGGCCGAAGACAACACAAGCGGATAGCGTTCAGGTACCCTGTTCGGCAGGGGAGGTCTGAATTGAGGACTGAGTGGAGGGCTGGATTGAGAAAGGCACGGGTCCGCTCAAGCCTACCATCTTTTCAACTCAATCCTCTTCAGCGGCATTTTCCCAACCGCTTACCGCTAACCGCCAACCGCAACTACCGCGCATTCCCATCGAACGTCAGCCGCATGCCTTTCGGCGCGTCGGGGCGGATCTGGCCGTCTTCGAAGACGCAGACGCCGTTGACGAAGGTGCGTTCGATGGTGCTGCCGAAGGTGTGGCCTTCGAGGGGCGACCAGGCGCACTGGTAGAGGATGTTGCCGGTCTTGACCGTGTAGGGCTTCTTGGGGTCCACGACGACGAGGTCGGCCCAGCAGCCTTCGCGGACGAAGCCGCGGCCTTCGACGCCGAAGAGCACGGCGGGGGCGTGGCAGGCGCGTTCGACGGCGGTCTCGAGCGTGAGCACGCCCTGCGCGACGAGGTCGAGGAGGACCTGGAGCGAATGCTGGACGAGCGGCAGGCCCGACGGGGCCTTGAAGTAGGTCTGCGCCTTCTCCTCGCGCGTGTGCGGGGCGTGGTCGGTCGCGATGACGTCGATGACTCCGGCGGCCACGGCCGCGCGCACCGCGGCGCGATCGGCGGACGTCTTCACGGCCGGGTTGCATTTGATCTGGTGGCCGAGGCGGGCGTAGTCCTCTTCGGCGAACCAGAGGTGGTGCACGCAGGCTTCGGCGGTCAGGCGTTTGCCCTTGAGCGGCGCCGCGCTGAAGAGCGAGAGCTCCTTCGCCGTCGTGATGTGCAGGATGTGCAGGCGCGCGTCAGGGCGCCGGGCCAGCTCGGCGGCCATCGACGAGGAGGCGTAGCAGGCTTCGGCGTCGCGGATGCGCGGGTGTTCGCCGGCGGGGACGTCTTCGCCCCACTTCGCCTTGGCGGCGGCTTCGGCGGCCTTGATGCGGGGGGTGTCCTCGCAATGCGTCGCGATGAGGGTGGGGGAGTGGCGGAAGATGCCTTCGAGCGTCTCCGCGCGGTCGACGAGCATGTCGCCGGTCGAGGAGCCCATGAAGACCTTCACGCCGCAGACCTTGCGCGGATCGGTGGCCTTGACGGCGTCGAGGTTGGTATTGGTCGCGCCGAAGAAGAAGGAGTAGTTGGCGACCGAGGTCGCCGCGCCGATGGCGAACTTCTTCTCGAGTTCCTCATGGTTCGTGGCCGTCGGGTTCGTGTTCGGCATCTCCATGAACGACGTCACCCCGCCGGCGACGGCCGCGCGGGCTTCGCTGGCGATGCACGCCTTATGGGTCAGGCCGGGCTCGCGGAAGTGCACCTGGTCGTCGATGAGACCGGGCAGAAGTAGCTTCCCTGTCAGGTCGTATTCCTGGTCGGCTTTCGTGCCGGCCGGAATCGTGCCGATCCGCTCGATGCGGCCGGCGCGGATGAGGACGTCGGCGCGGAGGCGACGGCCTTCGTTGATGATCTCGGCGTTGCGGAGGACGACGGTGGACATGGGCAGGCTCATTCAGCCTGAAACCACGGCCACCGCAAACGGGAAAAGGCCCCTTACTTTCCTCCGATGAGGTCGGAGAGGTCTGCCTTGCTCACGCCTTCGGGGTTGATGTTCACAGCCTGGATACGGAAACGCATGGGCCCCTTGTATTTGAAGTCGGGGAGGACGTTGGTGATAAGCACCTTGTCGTCGGGGTACATCTCGTTCTTCCGCTTCACCATTTCGTCGATCAGTTCTTCGAGCTGCTCTTTGGAAATCGTCTTTCCGAGCTGGCTGAAGAGGTGCTCCTTGGTCTTTTTAACTCCCTCAGGTCCTTCGACGGCGGCATTCCAGCAGGCTTGGGAAATCCTTAATGCGCCTTCCATCGCCTTCTTAATCGCACCTTTCTGGGTGAGGTGGCTGTCGCGGGTCGCATCTTCCATGATGATCTCCGCATAAAGGCTGAACCTGTCGGCAAGATTGAGCTCCCGCGGGGTCGTGTCGACCGGGGCCGGCTCAGGGCGGGAGAAGTCGCGCTTGATGTCGCGGGGCTTGTTGTTGCCGAAGGCGCCGGTGGTCTTGCGACGGGAATGGGGGGAGGCCATTGGAAAAGGGTGTCCTCCAAGGGAAGCCCGGGCGGTGCCCGCCGCACGCCCTTGCCCTATGGGCGTCCCTTGACACCCCGCCTGCGGCCCGCCAGCCTGCCTTCAACGCCACCCACCGTGTCCGATTACAGCGACGTCATCCGCGCCCACCGCCGCGACCATCTCGCGAAACCGAACTCGCTCCCCACCGGCGTCCACCGCTACTTCGAAAGCACGCTCCTGCCGCTGCCCATCGAGCAGGTGTTCGAATTCTTCTCCAAGGCCGAGAACCTCCAGGCGATCACCCCGCCGGAACTGAGCTTCCGCATCAAGACCCCGCTGCCGATCGTGATGAGGCAGGGCGCCTTGATCGACTATGACCTGAAGATGAGCGGCGTGCCGTTCGGCTGGCGCACGCGCATCACCCACTGGGAGCCGCCTTACGCCTTCGCCGACGAGCAGGTCAAGGGCCCGTACGCCGTCTGGTTCCATACGCACACGTTCGCCGACGAAGGCGGCAAGACGCGCATGGACGACGAAGTCCTCTACAAGCTGCCGCTCTGGCCGATCGGCGAGGTCGCCTATCCGTTCGTGAAGTCGAAGGTCCACCGCATCTTCCGCTATCGCCGCGCGAAGATCCGCGAGATCCTCGGCTGCTAGGCCTACTTGGCCGGAGGCGGCGTGTAGGGCGAGAGCGACACCTTCGCCCACGTGTCGTATTCGCCGACGTTGGCGCGGCGGCCGGCCCACGCGATGCCGCGGAGGAGCAGGAGCTTCACGTCGACGCGGCTGAAGTTGGCGTAGGTGTGGCCGGGGATGAAGACGAACGCGCGCTGGGCGCCGGCCTTCTCGTACGTCCAGAGCTGCGTCTGGATGTCGGGCTTCTCGCCTTTCTTCGGGGTGACGGAAGTCGCGAGCGCATGGATGTCGTCGCGCAGGTCCATGTCGTAGTAGATCTCGTCCTTCATCCCGAAGTCGGCGATGTCCTTGGTGATGCCGTGGGCCTTGTCGACGAACGCGAGCTCCATGGGCCCTTCGCGCCACTTGGTGACCTTCTGGCGCCAGGAGCCGCCGACGAGGTCCTTGTAGAAATCGGCGGAGGCCGCGTTGCCGGCGACCGCGCCGGCATGGATCACGACGAAGCTGCCGCCGCGGGCCGCGAACTTCTCGACGCGGGCTTTTTCGTCCGGCTTGAAGTCGCCGCCGCCCTGGCGGTGGATGATGAGGACGTCGGTCTGGGCGAGCTGGTCGTCGGAGGGGAAGGTCTGCACGCCTTTGTCGTCGGCATCGCCGACGGAGGCCTTCATGCCGGCCGCGGTGAGCAACGGCTGCCAGTCGCGCGCGAAGGCGGGATGATCATGGTCGCCCGGGCCGTGGGTCTTGGGGCCGCAGCGGATGAAGACGCGGAGCGGCGCAGGGGCGTCGGCCGCGAAGGCGGTGACGAAAGCGAGCAGGGGTAGGAGGCAGCGCATGGGGGGAGATTGAGTGCAAAGGTGCAAAAGTGCAAAGGTGCAAAAGTGAGGAAAGGGGTAGGGGTAGGCAGGCCAGCAATGGGAACCGGGAAGGATACGTCGGGGATACTTTCGGGTCCCAGGTCTCGGCCGTCGGGTATCAGGTTCTGGTGTTCAGGTTCGGGTACAGGTCCCGGGCCTGACTCCCGCACCCGTACCAGCGCCTGAACCCGCGCCTGAGACCTGGGACCCGAAATGCATCACCCAGCCAATCATCCGGTCTCCGGTTTCCCCTTGAGTTTACGCCTCCTGTCTTGGGTAGGGTCGAGCATCCCTGCTCGACCGCGGCCGACCAAGGATGGTCGGCCCTACCTTAGGATGCGGCATAGGTCATTATCCGGGCACAAAAAAGGACGGCCGTGGCCGTCCTTTTTGCGAGGTGAGGGCTTCGCTTACTTGCAGCAACCGGGCTTGCCGGCGACGAGGTCGGCGGCGCGGGCGAGGAATTCCTTCTTCGTGGCTTCGTCGGTCGCGGAGGCCGCGAGCAGTTCGAGGGCCTTGAGGTTGTTCGACTTCACCTGGGCGTGATGAGCGGCGGAGAAGCGACGGCGAGCGAGGATGATGAGCGCGACTTGCAGGACGATGAGCGCGGAAAAGTGGGTCAGATGTCCGACGATCCGCTCCGCGGTGCCGACGTTGCCGGTGGTCGAGTTGTGGATGAACTCGGCGCCGCCCTTCACGAGGACGATCGTCAGGATGATCGCGCCGAGCAGGGCGAGGCGGGCGGCCCAGCGGGTGCACTTGGCGGAGCGGCAGAAGACTTCGGAGGCGGAGGTAGGAGCGGTACAGGCCATGGTAGAACCCATTCGTATCCAGCCCCTACATGGGTGGCAAGCGCATCATGTGCCGCGGCGGTTTACCTTCCTGGAAGTGGGGGAACTGCTGGCATGGTGAACTGCTGCGAACCCAATCCAGCGGGGTCGGCCCGAAGCTGCTTCGCAGCAGTTCACCATGCCAGCAGACCCCCGTGTACCGCCCTTACTTGACCTTGTCCGCGCCGCGGTTTGTAGTCCCTCGTGGCCACGAAGCTCCTCCTCCTCGACTGTGATTCGACCCTCTCGTCCATCGAGGGCATCGACGAACTCGGCCGCCTGCGGGGGCCGGAGACCTTCAAGGCCGTCGAAGACATGACCAACGCGGCCATGGACGGCGGCACGCCGATGGAAGCCATCTTCGCCAAGCGCCTCGAGATCATCAAGCCGACCAAGGCCGAGCTCGAAGCGATCGGCGCGAAGTACATCGCGACCGTCGAGCCCACCGCCAAGGCCACCTTGGAAAAGCTCCGCGCCGCCGGCTGGACGATCGCCATCGTCAGCGGCGGCTTCACCCAGGCCATCCTGCCTCTCGCCGCTTTCCTTGGCATCGCCCGCGTCGAAGCCGTCATCCTTCGTTTCAACGCCGATGGCTCCTACGCCGGTTTCGACGAGTCCTGCCCGACCTGCCGGTCCAAGGGCAAGAACGTCGTCGCCCGCCGCCTCCGCGCTGAGCACCAGGCCACCCACGTCGTCATGGTCGGCGACGGCGCGAGCGACCTCGAGGTCAAGGGCGACGCCGACAAGGTGGTCGGCTTCGGCCGTTATGCCGTCCGCGCCAAGGTGAAGGCCGGCGCCGACGTCTTCATCACGTCGCTGGACCAGCTGCCGGCAGTCGTCTGAGCCGGAGGCTTTCCGTCTCTGGCCGCCGCAGGGCGGCCGAGGGGTGGGGCGTGGCTACGCCGTGCCCTCCGAACAGGAGTGCACGATGAATCGTGCCCCTACCTTGGTTCGCCCTGCGGCGAACGGCATTCCCCAACCGCCAGCCGCTTCCACCTATTATTTATTTCCGATCCTTCTTCTCCTGTTCGAGGGAAGCCTTGATGGAGTCGTTGAAGGCCTTGGTGCGCTCAGCTTCGGTCAGGGTCGCAGGCGACTGCTTCCTCTCGGCATAGGTGCCGCCTTCCCAGCGCAGATTGCGTACCTTGAGTTCGAACCCGCGGGTCCAACCTTTGGCAGGGGTCATCTCCGGGGTCTTGAGTTCCGCCGGGATGTTGGGTGTCAGGCCGATATCGGTCAGGGTGCTCCAATCGGCGAGCTTGCCCTTGGTGGCGCCGATCGGATGCAGGTCCGCGAGGTCGACTTCGACGGAGGCCCAGCCGTCCTTGACCTGAAGTTTTTGCACGGCGGCGTAGTCGGCCTTCTGGTCCGCGGTGAAAGCACCCCATTCGTTGCTGGTGAATCGTACGGCTAGCCAGCTGTCTTCGCGGGCGGCGATCTCGAAGCGGAGCTTGGCTCCCGTGGGCCCGCGCCACTTCGGATCCTTCACCTTGCGGGTAAACACGCTCCAGAGGTCGGGGTTACCCGCGTTGAGCTGATACCAGTCGCCCCAAGCGGCGCTGTCCGCGCAGATCATCCGCTCGGGCTTGTCGGTCGCTTCCGCTCCGGTGGCCTTGAGCAGGGCCGGTGTGGCCCAAGTCTCGCGGGAACTGAAGAAGTAGGTGTCCGAGTTCGCGGTGCCCGGCGGATTGGCGATTTTGCGATACGCTTCCGGGGTCGCGTAGACGACGTTGGCGTAGGCGAAGAGCGGCTGCGTCGGATCCATCAGCGGAGCCTCGGCGATCCAGCGTCCGTTTTCCTGGCGGGCTTCGGCGCTGCGCCAGAAGCGGGTCAGCTCATGGACGTCCTGGCTGAAGTAGATCCGCACGGTCTGACAGCGCAGCGCGGGGTCCGGCGTGACGACGATCTTTTGGGTACGGCCGAGTTCGATCGCGATCTTGGGCGTGGTCGGGATGAGTCCGGTCTTCCCCTTGAGGTAGGTCTCGAACCAGAGGTGCTGGGTCAGCGAGCTGGCATGGTCGTGCCGGTGGTTGAAGTGCGGCGATACGCTGAGCCGCAGGAGCGCGTCGGGCACGCTGCGCCAGTTCCACGTCATGTTGTCCATGTGCGCGTGGAAGTCGTTGGTGGGCGAGAACCAGAGCGTCGGCGCCGCGAGTCGGCGGATGTAGGGGTTCTCCGAGACCGTCGCCAATTCGAGCGGCGTGGCCTTGGAGCGTTGGCCGCCGGGTACCTCGTCGGGCGTGGCGGTGAGGTCGCCTGAGCCGCCGCAGGACGGTACGGCCGCTTTCACGCGCGGGTCGATGCCGGTGAGCTGGGTCGTGAGCCGTCCGCCCATCGAATGGCCGTAGACGCCGAGGCGCGCGGGGTCGACCTCCGGCTGGCTTTCGAGGAAGGTCAGTCCGCGGCGAGCCGCGAGCGTGACCAGGAACCAGTTGCCGTTGCGCGGCGACTCGACGGCATCGAGCGTGAAGGCGTCGGGCGCGATGCCGCCGGCGAAGTGGTTGACCTTGTTGCGCTGCGGCGGGTGCGTGGCGTCGAGCGCGCCCCAGTCGGTGTTCGGCCCGTCGTAGACCTTGCCGTTATTCAGCGTCATCTTGTTGCCGCCCCAGTTGAGCGACAGGCTCGCATAGCCGCGCTTCGCGTCCGAGAGCACGTTGCCGAGGTTGGCGGACTGGCCGCCTCCGTGGATGTGCATCAGGCCGGGCAGCAGCTTCGCGCCCTTCGGCGCGGCATAGAACGCCGCGATCGTGGCCGGCTGTCCCTTGAAGGTGCCGACGCGGTATCGGACGATCCGACAGGCGACGCCGTCGACCTCCCAGGATTTCGTCACTTCGGCTTCGAGGGGCTCCTTGCGCGGGTCATACCCTGCCCACAGCTCATCGAGGTTCTGCGGTACCTTGCCGTCCTGCAGCGGAGGCAGCGTCTCAGCGCGTAAGGGTGTCAGCGCGGCCAGCAGGGCCGTCAGGCAAAGCAGCGGATAGCTCATCGGGGTCAGCATAGGATGGACGCTGCCCGAAGGGAGACCAGAGGGAAAGGTAGGGACAGCACGTGGTGCTGTCCTTCTGCGATGGGGTGGGTCGGGATCGCGTCACGACATAGCCTGTGCCGGGTAGGGCCGACCATCCTTGGTCGGCCGCGAGGACAGCACGTGGTGCTGTCCCTACCTCCTGATCCACCCGATCAGCTTGCTGAACCAGCGGGTCGGTTTGGCCGCGGCGCCGCGGCGCTCGCGGAGGAGGACGAGGATTTCCTGGCGACCGAACATCGTGGCGTAGTCGACCGGTGTCTGGCCGCCTTGGTCCGCGAGCGGATTCGCCCCGGCGTCGAGGAGCAGGGTGGCGATGTCGGCATAGCCCTTGAAAGCCACGCCGCCGAGGGGCGTCTGACCCTTGGCGTTGCGGAGGTCGACCGAGGCGCGGGCCTTGAGCAACATCGCGACCGTATCCGCCTTGCCGTGATAAGACGCCAGCATCAGCAACGTGTTGCCTTTGGCGTCCTGCGCATCGACGGCCAGGCCGTCCTTGAGCATCGCCGCCAATCCGGCGGTATCGCCTTTGCGGGCGAGCTCGGCGGCGGCTTCGGGGAGAAGAGGGTGGGAAGCTGTGCTCATCCGTGGGTGTAGACTGAGGTCGGGGCAGGGTTTGAGAAGCCCGAAGAAGGGTCGACAGCGTTCAGCCGTCCGAAAATATCAGGTCCATGTCCAAGCGTCGCATCATCTTGGCGGGTGGTTCGGGTTTCCTCGGCCGAGCGCTGGCCGAACGGTTGGTCGCCTCAGGCGATGAGGTCATCGTGCTGACCCGCCATCCCGACGCCACCCGTCAGGGCTATCGGGAAGTCTACTGGGATGGACGCACGCTTGGTCCTTGGGCCGATATGTTCGAAGGTGCCCATGCGGTGGTGAACTTCGCGGGCAAGAACGTGAATTGCCGTTACACGCCGGAAGCGCTCGCCGAGATCAACACCTCGCGCGTCGATTCGGTCAAGGTGGTCGCCGAAGCCATCCGTCGTTGCGCCCGGCCGCCGCAGGCCTGGGTGCAGACGGGATCGATGGCCATCTACGGCGACGCCGGTGACCGGCTTTGCGACGAAGACGCTCCGCCCGGCGAAGGCATCCCGGTCGATACCTGTCTGCGCTGGGAGAAAGCCTTCGAGGAAAGTCCTACTCCGGGCGTCCGTCGGACGTGGTTGCGCATCAGTTTCGTCCTCGGCCGCAGCGCCGGCGCCCTGCGTTTCCTCGAAGTGCTGACGAAGTGCTTCCTTGGCGGGACGGTCGGCTCCGGCCGCCAGTACATCAGCTGGATCCACGAGGAGGACATGATCAGGGTCTTCCTCCGCGCGATCGATGACGCTTCGATGCAAGGGGTCTACAATGTGGCCACGCCGCATGCCGTGCCCAACGCCACTCTCATGGGCGAACTGCGCCGCGTGCTGCGGCGTCCGTGGTGCCCGCCGACCCCGGTGTGGCTGATGCCGCTCGGCTGCTGGCTTTTCCGGACCGAGCCCGTGCTCGCCCTGACCGGCCGTCGTGGCGTGCCTTCAAGGCTCCTCGCCGAGGGCTTCCGCTTCACCTACCCCGAACTGCCCGGCGCGCTGGATCACCTGTACTCGGAAAAACTGAAGACCTAGCCTTAAGTAATGTAATGCTGGCATAGTAATTTAGCTAGCTTCGGACAGGAGCTGTGGATTTGCTCAAACTATGGGGCAGCTTAACTGGATTCATTTCCCGAAATCACATCTTCCGTCGCCGGAAGTTTTTGATGTTATCAAGTCCTTTGAGCGAGTGTTTCCGTCGGTTGATTCCTCAAAGCATGAGCACGATAGTAACGCTGTACTTGCCGCGATTGAGCCTGGATTAACCGCGGCAGGTTTTAAGGTCGAGACATCCAAGAAGGCCGACGATAAAATAGCCGTCCCTGTACTGTTTGGGCTTAATGGCGCTATCGATAAAACCTTCAACGTGGATGCCCATCATGCCTCGGGTCGAGTGGTTGTTGAGGTCGAGGCAGGGCGTGCGGTCGTTAACAACCAATTCCTTAAGGACTTTTTTGAAGCCTGCATGATGCAAGACGTGGATCATGTGGTTATTGCAGTCAGGAATGACTACCGTGGTAAGAACGACTTCACGGCAGTCTTGGCTTTCTTTGACGCCCTTTATGCATCTCGCCGAATGACGCTTCCGTTAAAGGGCGTCCTAATTCTCGGATACTAATTAGCTATCGCGACGTTACTTCGCGGAAGCGGTTTTCGTAGTCGGCGTGGTTGGTGCCCATCCAGCGGTCCCAATAATTGAAGTAGAGGCCGTAGTTCCCCTTGAAGCTGTCGTGGTGCTGGATGTGGTTCGTCGGGGTGTTCAGGAACTTGCCGAGCCAGGAATCCATGAGCCACTTGGCGTGGAATTCGTAGCCGGTGTGGCCCGCGACGTTGAAGGTAATCTGCCACAGCATGAAGATCCCAAAGGCGCCCGGGTGGATCGGCATGGTCAGCGCGACGAGCGGGAAGATGCCCGCCTGGATGACGGCTTCGCCGGGGCTGAAGCAATAAGCCGCCCACGGGCTGGGGTTATGGCTCTCATGGTGCACGCCGTGGAAGAAGCGGAACAGCTTCGGGTGATGGATGAGCCGGTGCGTCCAGTAGAAGTAGGCGTCGTGCACGAAGATCACCACGACGATGCTGCCCCAGAACCAGCCCCAGCCGTAGTCGTCGACCGTGGTGTAGATCTGTGTCCAGCCGAGTTTCTTGAGCGCAAGGGTGCTGCCGCCGACGAGGCCATAGATGACCACGGTGAGCGCCGACCACATCGCCTCGCGTCGCATGTCGGCGCCGGTCGGCATCTCCTGGATGATCTTGCGTTTATGCCACCAGCCCTGGAAAAGCACATAGCCGAGCAGCCAGGCGATCCCGGCGAAGAGCAGGTAATGCGACAGATCGTTGAGCGCGATGAATGTCATCGTCTTCCCGAAGCTCGGAATCTCCTTCGGGAAAGACAGCGCGAACATGGCCTTAGCTGCCGAGCAGGGTGCGCAGGCCGGCTTCGTCAAGGATGGCGACGCCGAGTTCCTGGGCCTTGGTGAGCTTCGAGCCGGCTTCTTCGCCGGCGACGACGTAGTCGGTCTTCTTGCTGACGCTGCCCGAGACCTTGCCGCCGGCCTTCTCGATGAGGTCGCGCGCTTCATCGCGTCCGAGCGAGGGCAGGGTGCCGGTGAGCACGAAGGTCTTGCCGGCGACGCCTGCGACCGAGCCCGCCGCGGCGGCTTCGACGAGGTTCAAGCCGGCCGCCCGCATGGCCTTCACCCAGTCGCGGTGGTTAGGGTCGCTGAAGAAGGAGAGGATCGACTCCGAGACTTCGATGCCGACGCCGGAGATGACGGACTCATATGAGACGCCGCCTTTCTTGCCGACCTTGGTGACGAGGAGGTCGGCCGGTTGCGCGGCTTCCAGCGCGTCCATGGACTTGAAATGACGGGCGAGATCCTTGGCGGTCTGCATGCCTACGTTCGGGATGCCAAGCGCGTGGATCGCCCGCCAGAGTTCGCGTTGCTTGGCCTGCTCGAGGCCGGCCATCATGTTGTCGACCGACTTATCCTTGAAGCCTTCGAGCATGCGCCATTGGGCCGGCGTGATGCCAAGGGCGTCGACGGGGACATTGACCAGCGTAAGGTCGACGAGCTGTTCGGCCACGGCGTCGCCGAGGCCGTCGATGTCGAGGCACTGCTTGCTGGCGAAGTGGACGAGCCGGCGGATCTTCATCTCGCGCGACGGGGCGCGGAGCTTGTAGGCGGCTTCCTCGCCGTCGCGCGTCGCGTCGAGGCCGAGTTCCTTCAGGCGGGCTTCGAAGTCGAACGGCTGCGCGTCGGCGGGGCGCTTCTCCAGGACGACGCCGAGGACCTGCGGGATGATCTCGCCGGCCTTCTGGATGCGGACGGTGTCGCCTTCGCGGATGTCCTTGCGGGCGATCTCGTCGGCGTTGTGGAGCGTCGCGCGGGCGACGGTCGAGCCGGCGAGTAGGACGGGGTCCAGCTCGGCGACCGGCGTGATGGCGCCGGTGCGACCGACCTGCATGCTGATCTTGCGGAGGATGGTCTCGGCCTGGTCGGGCGGGAACTTGAACGCCACGGCCCAGTGCGGGAACTTGCTCGTCGTGCCGGCGCGGCGCTGGTCTTCGAGTCGGTTGACCTTCACCACGGCGCCGTCGGTCGGGAAGGGCAGGTCGCGACGGAGGACGTCGAGCTGCTGGATAGCCTTCCAGGCGGCGTCGACGCCCTGCTGGACGTCGATGTCGTCGCGGATCGGGAAGCCCCAGGCCTTCAGCTTGTTCTTGAAGTCCTTGAGCGAGGCGAAGGCGGAGGTCGGTTCGCAGGCGCCGAGGCCGTAGCAGACGATGCTGAGGCGGCGTTTCCGGGCCTCTTCGCCGTCGAGGAGCTTCACCGTGCCTGCGGCTAGATTGCGCGGGTTGGCGTAAAGCGGTTCGCCTTCGGCCTCGCGGAGCTGGTTGAGCCGCTGGAACTCGGCGAGCTCCATGTAGATCTCGCCGCGGACCTCGAGGAGGTCGGGCGCGCCCTTGAGGGTGCGCGGAATCTCCCGGATCAGGCTGACGTTGGCCGTCACGTCGTCGCCGCGGGCGCCGTTGCCGCGGGTGACCGCCCGGACGAACTGGCCCTTCTCGAACGTGAGCGAGACGGCCACGCCGTCGACCTTGGGTTCGACGATGAATTCCAGGCCCGTGCCGCCGAGGGCCTTGTATAGACGTTCGCCGAAGGCGCGGAAGTCGGCTTCGTCGTAGGTGTTGTCGAGCGACAGCATCGGGGCCTTGTGGTCCGCCTGCTGGAACCCTTCCGACTTGTCGTCGCCGATGCCGAGGTCAGGGCCGGCGAACATCGGAAACTCGCGTTCCAGGTCGGCCAGCTGATCGACCAGCTTGTCGAATTCGAAGTCGGAGATCTCCGGCGCGTGCTTCTTGCGGTACAGTTCCTCGTGGCGCTGGATGGCGGCGCGGAGGCGGAGGATCTGATCGCGGGGAGATTCCGACATGGACGTCTCCGAAGATAAAGGGGGCGGGGCGGGGAGGGGAAGGGTATTGATGCGGGCGTTCCGCCCACATCAAGGGTGGGTGCGGTCAGCGGTTGGCGGTTGGGAACTGCATTTTCAGGTCTCAGGTCTCGGCCGTCGGGTGCCAGGTTCGGGTATTCGGGTTCGGGTGCAGGTCCCGGGTTAAGCAACTGCACCCGCGATCCGAGAATTATTATAACCGCCAACCGCCAGTCGCTTACCGCCAAAACCTCCCCCTTGCCCCTTAACCTTTTTACCCTTATCCCTCCCGTCATGGCCTTACCCCCTCTGCCTGCCGATCTCCGTGCCCGCCGTGATTTCCTCCGCCAGGTGGCCTTGGGCGCGGCGATGTTCGCCATGCCTGGCGCCTTCGCCGAGGCGCTGGTCCGCACGCCGAAGCAGACCGAAGGCCCGTTCTATCCCGACAAGCTGCCGCTCGATACCGACAACGACCTGATCATCGTGAACAACAGCGTCACGCCGGCGGTCGGCGAGATCGCCTGGCTGTCAGGGCGCATCTTGGACGAGCATGGCGATCCGGTACGCAACGCGTTGGTCGAGATCTGGCAGGCGGACAACAACGGCGCTTACATCCACACCAAGACCGGGAACGCGGACAAGCGGGACGGTAATTTCCAGGGCTTCGGACGTTTCCTCACTGGCTCCAATGGCGAGTATGTCTTCCGGACCATCAAGCCCGTGCCGTATAAGCCGAGGACGCCGCACATCCACATGGCCGTGCGTATCAAGGGCAAGAAGGAGCTCATCACCCAGTGCTATATCAAGGGTCACGAGCTCAACGCCAACGACATGGTCTTCCGGGAAATCAAGGACCCTGCGCAGCGCGCGAGCGTCTCGCTGGACTTCAATCCCCTCAAAGGCTCCAAGGCCGGGGAGCTGTCCGCGCGCTGGGATGTCGTCCTCGGGTTCACGCCGGAAGGGTGACGCGAGGGTGGGGCAGCACCGCGTGCTGCTCTAGCTGTCTCGAGGTAGGGCCGACCATCCTTGGTCGGCCGCGGCCAAGCAAGGATGCTTGGCCCTACCCGATGCAGGCTATGTCGTGACGCGTTCCCGACCCTACCAAAGGTAACAGACTAGGACAGCACGTGGTGCTGTCCCTACCTTGGGTTCACTTTTGCCCTTTTTCCCCTTCGCACTTTTGCACACTGTCTCCCCATGCCCTCCGCCACCCCTCGTCGTGAATTCCTGAAACAC
Source organism: uncultured Opitutia bacterium (assembly GCA_903913915.1). Taxonomy (GTDB): domain Bacteria; phylum Verrucomicrobiota; class Verrucomicrobiia; order Opitutales; family UBA953; genus UBA953. Next base: position 13,883 of record CAIWNE010000069.1, on the reverse strand, counting down.
TCCGCCTGGCTGTCGCTCGCCGCGCTCGGCCTGACCGCGCGCGCCGCGGAGTCCGCGCCGGCCGCCAAGATTTCGCGCCTGCGCACCTCGCTCAACGCCTACTCGTTCTACGTCGAGCTCAACCTCGGCCTCAAGGAGCCGAACAACCCGAAGGGCATGACGATGAGCCAGCTCCTGAACTTCGCCGCCGAAGCGGGCTTCGACGCGATCGACGTCACGGGCTACTTCTTCGCCAGCTACCCCAAGGTCCCGACCGACGCCGAGATCTTCGCGGTCAAGCACGAGGCCTTCCGTCTCGGACTGGAGATCAGCGGCAGCGGCGTGAAGCACGATTTCACGACCGCCGACAAGGCCATGCGCGCCGATGGCGTGCAGCGCGTCAAGGACTGGGTGGAGGTCTGCGTGAAGCTCGGCGCTCCCGTGCTGCGCGTCTTCGCCGACACCAATATCCCGGGCAAGAAATGGCCCGACGTCGCCGGCGGCGCCACGCGCGAGCAGGTCGAAGGCTGGATGGCCGACGATTTCCGCGAGTGCTCCGAATTCGCCGCCAAGCATGGCATCTTCATCGGCGTGCAGAACCACGGCGATTTCCTGACCAGCGGCGCGGAGCACGTCAGCCTGATCAGGCGCGTGAACCACCCGAACTGCCGCGCCATCGTGGACACCGGCAAGTACCTCACCGCCGACCCGTACGTCGACATCGCCCTGACCGCGCCGCTCGCCGTGAACTGGCAGGTCAAGGAGACCCCGTTCGGCAAGCCGAACAAGCCGCTCACCGACATGCGCAGGATCGTGAAGATCGCCCGCGACGCCGGTTACAACGGCTACCTGCCGATCGAGTCGCTGCCCATGGGCCGGAAGAATTACGACACTCCTGGCGAATTGAAGCGCATGCTCAAGGAACTGAAGGCCGCGATTGCGGAGTGAGGTTCTGTCTCGAGGGTGGGGCAGCACCGCCTGCTGCCCTAGCTGTCCAGAGGTAGGGCCGACCATCCTTGGTCGGCCGCGGCCAAGCAGGGATGCTTGGCCCTACCCGATGTGGGAAGTGTAATCTCAAAGGGAAACCGGAGACCGGATCATTGGCTGGGGAGACATTTTCAGGTCCCGGGGCTCCGGTGCGGGTTCTGGTACGGGTACGGGTGCGGGAATCAGGCCCGGGACCTGTACCCGAACCTGAACACCAGAACCTTATGCCCGACGGCCGAGACCTGGGACCTTAAAAGTATCCCCGCCGAATCCTTTCCGGTTTCCGGTTGCCTGGTGTTTCTGCTTCGCAGCTGTTCACCATGCCAGCAGATCCCCACGCGCTCCGTGCGCGCGCACAAAAAAGCCCCCGGTATCCGGGGGCTTGATGTTCGCGCGGCGGGCGCGGCTTACTTCGCGTGGGCCTTGACGAAGTCGATGTCGGCCTTGACCTGGGGGACGCTGTCCTTCCAGTCGGCTTCGTGTTCGACGGAGATATGGCCGTCGAACTTCTGGCGGATGAGCTCCTTGAGGCAGCCGTCCACGTCGACGACGCCCTTGCCGGCGACGACGACGCCGGCCTTGTGGCCGAACTCGGACTTATCCTTGAGGTGGACGCTGATGATGCGGCCTTCGAGGACCTTGAGGCACCAGACGGAGCTCAGGTCGGAAGTGGCCCAGTGGCCGATGTCGGCGCAGGCGCCGACGCGGTGGTCGCGGCTCTCGACGACGCCGAGGATGTAGAGGGGGTGCCAGACCTTGTACTTCGTGTCGATCTTGCCGTCCTTGGTCGGGCGGCTGCCGTGCTCATGGAAGGCGACCTTCACGTCGGTCTCGATGGCGGCCTTTTCCCACGCGGCGATCTGTTCGGTGGATTCGGTGCAGACGGAGTAGAGGCCGAGCTTCTTGGCGAAGGCCATGATCTGGTTCACTTCGTCGGCGTTCTTGGCTCCGACGACGCCGTAGTTCACGGCGCGGACGCCCTGACGGTCGAGCTCGGCCTTCATCTCGGCGAACGCGGCGTCGGACATCGTGTGGTGGACCTTGTCCTTGGAGCCCGGCTTGAGGGTCTGTCCCGGGAAGAGCTCGATGACGTTGCCGCCGGCTTCCTTGGTCTTGGCGATGGCTTCGAAGAAGGAGAACTCCTTGAAGGTGTAGGCTTGGGCGCCGACGAACCAGCCGTTCTGGCGGTAGGATTCGGGGATCGGTTCGGCGCTGACGCAAGCGGCGGCGGCGAGGGCGAGGAGGGTGAGGAGACGCATGGGTGTGGGGTGTAAGGACAGAGAAAGGGGCCTAGGGTTCCCTAGGTCAAGAACCCCTCGGTCGCGGTGTGGCGGAAATGCCCCGTTTTGGGTGCCATCCGACATGATTTTCTCCGAACTGCGGAAAGCTTTCCTGACCTGGTGGCATGGGCGTCCTGCGTCGACGCACCTCGGCGCGTTCGGGGAGAGGCAGGCCGAGGCATATTACCGCCGGCTCGGAGGCCGTTGCCTCGCCCTCAACTGGCGGCATGGTCGCGACGAAGTCGACCTTGTCGTCCTCGAAGGCGAGGTGCTGGTTTTCGTCGAAGTGAAGACACGGACGGCGGAAGCCGGCGGGGAAGGGTATTGGGCCGTGAATCGACGGAAAAAGACGGCTTTGCGGCGGGCCGCGGCGGCCTGGATCCGTCAAATCGGGGGCAAGTGTCATACGCGCTTCGACGTCGTGGAAGTTCTGGTTTGCAAGAAAGGCACCGTCCGCCTCCTTCAACACCGTGGCGAAGTCCTCTTCGGACGGCGCCGCTTCTAGACTCCGATGTCCGACACCGACCGTCATCCGTTCCTCTCCGGCCTGAGCAAGCACCGGGGCGCCCAGCCCACCTGCGTGGTCATCTTCGGCGCCTCCGGCGACCTGGCCGCCCGCAAGCTCCTGCCCGCCCTCTACAACCTGGCGGTCGACAGCCTGCTGCCCGCCGATTTCCACCTCATCGGCTTCGGCCGCAAGCCGGTGCCCGACGCCGAGTTCCGCACCCAGGCCGCGGCCGACCTGAAGAAGTTCTCCCGCCGCGAGTTCCGCCCGGAGATCTGGAAGCGTATCGAGGACAACACGACCTACCAGGCCGGCGGTTACGATGACCCCTCCGCCTTCGCCGCCCTGAAGGAGCAGATCGCCGCGGCCGAGAAGCGCGCCGGCCGCCCCCTGCAGCTGGTCTTCTACGTCTCGACCCCGCCCACGGTCTTCGAGCCGATCCTCGAGAACCTCGGCCAGTCGGGTCTCGCCGCCCGCGGCGTCGGCACCGACCTCGAGAGCAAGGTCATCATCGAGAAGCCGTTCGGCAAGGACCTCGCCTCGGCCGTCCACCTCAACGCCGTCGCCGCCCGCAACTTCCGCGAGTCGCAGATCTTCCGCATCGACCACTACCTCGGCAAGGAGACCGTCCAGGACCTCCTCGTCCTGCGTTTCGCCAACCCGATCCTCGAGCCGCTCTTGAACCGTCGCCACGTCGACCACGTCCAGATCACCGTCGCCGAGGAGCTCGGCGTCGGCACCCGCGGCGGCTACTACGACGGCAGCGGCGCCACGCGCGACATGCTGCAGAACCACACCATGCAGCTCCTCGCGCTCGTCGCGATGGAGCAGCCGCGTTCGCTTTCGGCCGAACACATCCGCGACGAGAAGGTCAAGCTGCTCGAATCGATCCAGCCGCTGCGCCTCGGCGCCGGCGCCGACGCGGTCCGCGCCCAGTACGCGGACGGTCTCTCCGCTGGCGAGAAGGTCCCCGGTTATCTCGCCGAGAAGGACATCCCGAAGGATTCCGCGACCGAGACCTTCTGCGCGCTGCGTTTCTCGATCGAGAACAGCCGCTGGTCCGGCGTCCCGTTCTACATGCGTTCCGGCAAGCGCCTCGCCCGCCGCGTCTCCGAGATCGCCATCCAGTTCAAGCAGCCCGAGTCCGGCCTCTTCGCCGGCGACGCCCGTTACGACCTCGCGCCGAACCGCCTCGTCATCCAGATCCAGCCCGACGAAGGCACCACGCTCGTCCTCAACTCCAAGGTGCCCGGCCTCGAGCCCCGCACGCAGCCGGTCCGCCTGAGCTTCCGCTACGCCACCACCTACGGTTCCAACACGCCCGAAGCGTATGAGCGCCTGATCCTCGACGGCATCGTCGGCGACCGCACGCTCTTCATCCGCGGCGACGAGACCGAAGCCTCCTGGCGCCTCTTCACGCCGCTCCTCCAGAGCTGGCAGAAGCAGGGCCGCGAAGGCATGGAAACCTACGCCGCCGGCTCCTGGGGTCCCGCGGGCGGCGACGCCCTCCTGGCCGCCCACGGCCACGCCTGGCGCAACGCCGGCCGCTGATCATGGCCCACCCGCTGATCGACGCGCTCCCGGGTTTCCCGGTCAAGATCTCCGCCGTCCTCCCGTCGCTCGACAAGGCGTGGGCCGACGAAGGCGAAGAGGCCGCGCGCGCCTCGCAGATGAACCTCGTGCTGATGTTCGGCGCGGGCGTCTCGCCCGAGGATGCGCAGGCTCGTTTCGACGAAGCCATCCGTTTCGCCCAGCGCTATCCTTGCCGTCTCGTCATCCTCGCCGCCCGTCCGGTCGCCGAGGCCGCCGCTACGCTCGAGGCCAAGGTCAACGTCCTCTGCTTCTTCGACCCGTCCCGTCGCGGCAAGCGTTGCTGCGAGGCGCTCATGCTCGCCCATGGCGCGCCTACGGCCGAGCTGGAGTCGCTCGTGTCCACCTGGCTCGAAGGCGACCTTCCGGTCAACGTCTGGGCTCATGGCGTCACCGTCGATGAGTTCAAGCCGTGGCTCGCGTGGACCTCGCGCTGCCGTCGCGTCGTGGCCGATCGCTCGCTCGTGGGCGACGAATTCTTCAAGCTCGCTTTCCCGAACCCGAAGTCCGTCCGCGACCTCGCCGTCGCGCGCTGCCTGCCGGTCCGCCAGGCGCTCGGCCAGTTCCTCGCCGCGCACGCGCCGGCCGAACTCGTCCGCGGCCTGCGTTCCGTCACCGTCAACTACGGCGCCGGCCTCAAGGGCGAAGCCTCCGGCCTCCTCGAATGGATGCGCGGCTGCCTGACGCATTGCGCCGGGCTTTCTCGTTCGCACCTCGCCGCCGAGTTCGCGACCTCGCCGCAGCCGCCGCCCGGCGACAATCTCGACGCCGAGTGGGTCTACGCCGACGGCGCCCGTTTCTCCTGGGAGCATGCCGACAAGGGCACGCGCGCGATCATCACCTTCACGCGCAGCCGCCAGTCCGCGCCGGTCACCCAGCGCGTCGCGCTGATGGCCGCCCCCGAAGCCTTGTCCGAAGCGGTGTTCTTCTAAGCGTTTTCATGAGGTAGGGACAGCACCACGTGCTGTCCTAATCTCCGAAGTATTCCCTGACACCCTCAGGCTGTTCATATCCTTTGGTTTTCCACCACGCTGAGTATGGCCAATCAGCTGGCTTCAAAATGAAGCCGGCCCTGACGGGATTCATCAGGATATAGTCCCTCTTTTCGAGGTAATGCTCGTACGACCTGAGACGATGGTCGAAGCCACCTTTCTGCCACTCAGTCCTTAGGCGATGCGAGTAGTCGCGTTTCAGTTCGCCGAGCGTGCTGGTGATGTCGGGGTTTCGCGGGATCTTCGCAATGATATGCAGGTGATCTGGCATAGCCAGAAGCAGCATCGGGTTCCACCGGCCGACTTTCTTAGCGTGCATACATGCGTCTAATAAGTGCTGCCACGCGTCGGGACTATCAAAGTGATGAATTCCTCTCCGCTTATGGCAGAGGGTTATGAAGAGCGGATCATACTCGTCGACCCACTCCGGTCGCCGATTACGAAGGGAATCTCGGGAGTAGAACGGCATGCGGCACTTAAGTGGCGCATGGCAGTCTCAGGAAGAAGGGGAATGCCTTAGGACAGCACGTGGTGCTGTCCCTACCTCGAGACCACTTACGCCACCCCGTTCTCCCGCATCCACGCCGCCATGAGCTGGAAGGCCTTGGCGCGGTGGCTGATGGAATCCTTCTTCGCCGGGCTGAGCTCGCCGAAGGTGCGTTCCTCGTTGGCGGGCACGAAGAGCGAATCGTAGCCGAAGCCCTCGGTGCCGACCTCGGCCTCGAGGATCTTGCCCCAGCACTGGCCGACGAACTTGCCGACTTCCTGGTTGGGTCCGAGGAGGATGAGGTGGCATTCGAAGCGTGCGCCGCGCTTATGGGGAGGAGCCTTCTTCATCGCCTCGAGAAGTTTCGCGCGGTTCTGCGCGTCGGTCGCGCCCATGCCGGCGTAGATCGCGGAGTCGACGCCGGGACCGCCCTGCAGCGCATCGCAACAGAGCCCGCTGTCGTCGGCGAGCACCCAGGCCTTGCGCGGCGCGATCGCCCGCAGGGCTTCGGCCTTCATGCGGCAGTTGCCGTTGAAGGTGCCGCTGATCTCTTCGACGTAAGGCATGCCGCCGAGTTCCTTCGCGGAGCGCACGCGGACGTCGAGGCGCGCCTTGGCGAACATGCGTCCGAATTCCTCGGCCTTGTGCGCGTTGCCCGTCGCCAGAAAGATGTCCATGGCGGGAATGTGGGCACGACGGGATAAGAAGGCAAGGGATAGGGGTGGCGGAGAGGTCTTTGCGTCCGGCGGTTAGCGGTTGGCGGTTGGGATCAAAGAAAGAGGCCGGTATTCGGGTGGCAGGTGGCGGGCATATATCACTCAAAGGGAAACCGGAGACCGGATGATTGGCTGGGGGCATTGATATCCGCAGCATTCATTCCGGTTTCCGGTCTCCCTTTGCTTTCATTGTCTTTCCTACCTCTACCCACACCCCTATTCCTACCCCTTCTCTATTGTTTCCGCCCCCATCCTCGGCCAAGGTGTCTTGGTGGCTTGGCCTAACCGCCAACCGCAACCCGCCGTCTCCCCTCCGCTTTCTCCCCTTGTCCCTCCGCTGCCTCATCACCGCCGGTCCCACCCGCGAGTTCTTCGACCCGGTTCGCTTCATCAGCAACCCGTCGACGGGCAAGATGGGCTTCGCCTTGGCGGCCGCGGCGAAGGAAGCCGGCTGGTCGGTCGACCTCGTCGCGGGCCCGGTCTCGTTGCCCGAACCCGCCGGCGTGATGGTCTATCCGGTCGTCACCGCCGCCGAGATGCAGCGTCAGGCCGAAGCCCTGTTCGGCCCGTGCGACGTACTCATCATGACGGCCGCGGTCAGCGACTGGCGTCCGAAGACGACCGCGCCGCAGAAGCTCAAGAAGGACGGCCAAGGCCTGACCGTCGAGCTTGAGCCGGTCCCCGACATCGTGTCCGCCCTCTCGGAAGAGCGCCGCACCGACCAGTTCCTCGTGGGCTTCGCCGCCGAGACCGAGAACGTCGAAGCCAACGCGCTCGACAAGCTCGAGCGCAAAGGGCTCGACCTGATCGCCGCCAACTCCGTGGCCGGGACCGAAGGAGCCTTCGGTTCCGATCGCAACAAACTCATCCTGCTCGGCCGAAACGGCTTCCGCGAGGTGCTCGGCCCGGCTTCGAAGGCCGTCGTCGCCCGTCAGCTCATCGACGTGATCGCCCGCCTCGTCGCGGCGCGCCCGGCTTCCTGACATGGCCCGCCGTCGTTTCAGCCCCCTTGATCGCGTGCTGGGCCGCATCGACGACCTCGACGCGCAGAACCTCGCCATCCTCGTCCGCCGACTCGAACGCGAGCGCGACCTCATGGAGACGGTCTTGGACACGCTCCGCGAGGGCGTGATCGTGCTCTCCCATGACGGTGCCATCGAGTACGCCAACGCGTCGGCGGTCCGGCTGCTCGGCGTCAATCCCGAGGACGTCAACGGCGCCGAGCTGCGGCGTCTTTCGCCCGACATCGCCCAGGCCCTCGAACTGCCCGAGACCGTCGGCGCGTTGACCCGCGAACTCGAGGTCCGCTATCCGGAGCCGCGTCTCCTCAACCTCCACCTCACGCGCGTCGGCGAGCAGCAGGGGGCCGAACGCAGCCGTCGCGTGGCCGTCCTGAGCGACGTCACCAAGGAACGCGTGCAGACCGAGGACCGCGTCGAGAGCGAACGCATCGATTCCATCGTCTCGCTCGCCGCCGGCGTCGCCCATGAGGTCGGCAATCCCCTGAACGCGATCGGCATCCATCTCCAGCTCCTCCAGCGCGAGGCCGCGAAGCTGGGCGATTCGCCCGCCGCCGCCAAGGTGCGCAAGGCCGCCGAAGTCTGCCAGGGCGAGATCAATCGACTGGACGGCATCGTCCGCGATTTCCTCGGGGCCGTGCGCCAGACTCCGCCGCATCTGACCGACACCGACCTCGTCGCCGTCGTCGCCGAGGCCACCGGCCTCCTGCGCGAGCAGATGGAGCAGCTCGGCGTGCGCGTCTCGCTCGACGTCCCGGGCGAACTCCCTCTCATCCTCGGCGACCGCAACCAGATCAAGCAGGCGCTTTTCAACGTGATGAAGAACGCCCTCGAGGCCATGGACCGCGGCGGCGACATCCATGTGAAGCTGTCTTCGGACGACGAGTGGGTCGTGCTTTCCATCCGCGATACCGGCGTGGGCATCCCGGCCGACAAGCTGACCCGCGTGTTCGACGCCTATTACACCACCAAGGCCTCCGGCGGGGGTATCGGCATGCTGATCCTGCTCCGCATCCTCCGGGCTCATGGCGGCACCGTGGACATCCAGAGCACGCCCGACGTCGGGACGACCGTCATCCTGCGTTTCCCCCTCAAGCACCGCCGCTTCCGCACCCTCGAAGCCCCGAAGGCTTGAAACCAGCCCTTGGTTCCGTTGTCTCAATTCAAACCCCTTACCATGAAGCACCTCGCTCTCTGCCTCCTCGCTCTGCCCTTGGCTCTTTTCGCCGAAGACAAGGAGCTCCCGCTCGTCCTGCCGAAGTCCGTCGCCCTCGGCACGCCGCGCCCGATGAAGATCAACAACCTCGAGCCGGTGTCCGCCGCTCCGCGCAAGCTGCCCAAGGTGCCCGCCGAAGCCGTCAACCTGGCCAAGGGCTGCAATGTCACCTCCAGCGCCCGTGAGGCCGCCGCCGGCGACTTCTCCTACCTCACCGACGGTGACAAGGGCGGGGAAGAAGGCTTCGAGGTCGAGCTCCCGCGTGGCGCCCATTGGATGCAGATCGACCTCGCCAAGCAGGCCGAGATCAGCGCCATCGCGCTCTGGCACTTCCATCGCGAGCGCCGCGTCTACTTCGACGTCGTCGTCCAGATTTCCAACGACCCCGCCTTCAAGAAGGACGTCACCACCGTCTACAACAACGATTCCGAGAACGAACTCGGCCTGGGCAAGGGCAAGGACTACTGCTACTACGAGTCCAACGAAGGCCGCGTGATGGCCGTCAGCCCGGCCGTCAAGGGCCGCTACGTCCGCTTCTACTCCAAGGGCAATTCCGCCGGACCCTCGAACGACTATATCGAGGCCGAAGTCTGGGGTGTCCCGGCCAAGTAAGGCGGGACTTTGCTTGAATCGGGCGGGCTTGCCCGCACCTTGGAGCCGTGAAGGTCATCCGAGCCAAGTCCGCGGGTTTCTGCTGGGGCGTCGAACGCGCCATCGATATCGCCCGCGAATACGCGCAGAAGGGCCGCCATCCCGTCTACACCGACGGCCCCTTGATCCATAACCGCCAGATGATGGAGGTCCTCACCGGCGAGGGCATCCGCGAAGTCGGCGATTACCGCAGCGAAGCGAAGCTCGAGGTGTCGAAGTCCACCGACGCCGGGGCCGTCATGGTCGTCCGCGCGCACGGCATCTCGCCTGAGCGACGCGATTACCTGAAGTCGCTCGGCATGGAATTCCGCGACGCCACCTGTCCCGACGTCGGTATCATCGCCGGCAAGGTGCGCCTGCACGCCCGCAAGGGCTTCGCCACCGTCATCTTCGGCGACCCGAAGCATCCGGAGGTCATCGGCCTGCTTGGTTACGCGGAAGGGAGGGGCTATGTCATCGCTTCCGAGGCCGAGATCGACGCGTTGCCGGACCTCGGCGCCCACGTCTGCATGGTCTCCCAGTCGACGATGTTCACCGACGAGTTCGAAAAACTCGGCGCCCGGTTGAAGGCGCGTTTTCCCTCCGCCCTGGTCTTCGACACCATCTGCGGAGCCACCAAGGACCGCCAGGCCGACATCCTCGAGCTTCAGAAACAGGGATGCCAGGCGATCGTCGTCATCGGCGGCCGCCATTCGGCCAATACCGTGAAGCTCGCCAAGCTCGTCGAGATCCAGGGGCTGCCTTGTTTCCATGTCGAGACCGCGGCGGAACTCGACTTCGCGGCGCTCGCCCGCGTCGGCACCGTCGGCGTCACCGCCGGTGCGTCGACCCCGGCGTTCCTGATCGACGAGGTCTGCTCCCGCCTCGAAAAGGCCGCCTAAGGCCCGGAGCCGGGGTGGGGCGTTCCAATTCACGCCTATAATTATCAACCCCCGGGCCCTTGCCGACTTGCAGGCCCTGCTAGCCCGGGTACCTTGGGTTCCATCATGCCCATCGCCGCCATCCTGCTCGTCGTCCTGCTCGTCATCGTCGGTGCCCTCGTCATCGCCGCCCTCTGGGGCGTCGGCATCTACAACGGCCTCGTCGGCCTGCGTAACGCCTGCAAGAACGCCTTCGCCCAGGTGGACGTGCAGCTCAAGCGCCGCTACGACCTGATCCCGAACCTCGTGGAGACCGCCAAGGGCTACATGGCCCACGAAAGCGGCACGCTCACCGCCGTCATCGAGGCCCGCGCCAAGGCCACCCAGGCCAACGTCCGTTTCGCCGGCAACCCGAACGACCCCGCCGCCATGCGCGACCTCAGCCAGGCCGAAGCCGGCCTCAGCGGCGCGCTCGGCAAACTCATGGTCGTCTCCGAACAGTACCCGCAGCTCAAGGCCGACGCCAACATGCGCGCCCTGATGGAAGAGCTCACCTCGACCGAGAACCGCATCGCCTTCGCCCGCCAGGCCTTCAACGACGCCGTCCTGTTCTATAACAACGCCCGCGAGACCTTCCCGCAGGTGTTCGTCGCCAACGCCTTCGGCTTCGCCGCCGCGGAGTTCTTCAAGGCGGAGGAAGCCGAGAAGGCCGCCCCGACGGTCAAGTTCTGAGGCGCTTATCTCACCCTGATCATTCCGCGCCATGTCTCTCTTCGCCACCTTGAATCCGGAACAGAACGGCCTCGTGCAGGTCGCCCGTCATTCGCCTTCGCCCTTCGCCGTCGGCGCATGCTTCGAGGCCGCGCTCTCGGCCCTGAAGCGCGATTTCTGGAACATCGTGTTCAGGAACTTCGTCTTCATGCTGTCGTTCGCGCCGGTCATCGCGCTGTCGCTGATTCCCGTCGTCGGTCAGCTCGCCATGTTGCTGCTGCTTCCTCCTCTGATGGTCGGATACAGCCGGCATAACTTGAAGGTCATCCGCGGCGAGCAGGCTTCCTTCTCGGACATGTTCGGCGGCTTTGATTCGTTCGGCCAGGGCGCCCTGATGTACCTTTCCATGATCGTCATCGGCATGCTCGGCCTCGTCTGCCTCATCTTGCCGGGCATCTACCTCCTGTTCGCCTGGTCTTTCTCCTGGAAGCTCCTCGGCGAAAAGCGCGGAAGCTTCTGGGAATGCATGGAAATCAGCCGTCAGGCCATCACCCCTCACTGGGGTTGGGCGCTCCTGCTGTTCATCGTTTCCGCGTTGGTCGCCTATGTCGGCCTGATCGCCTGCTTCATCGGCGTCTTCGCGACCCTTCCCATGGCCGGCCTGATGCATTCGGCGGCTTACGAGCGCCTTTTTTCGCCTAAGGCCGTCGCCTAAGACGCTTCGCGGCCCATGGCCGATACGATGAATTTCTTCCGGGCCCAGGATGAGGCCCGCGGACGCACGACCAAGCTGCTCGTGCTGCTCGTGTTGGCGATCCTGGTCCTGACGGGTTCGCTCTACGTGGTCGGCGTCCTGCTCGGCGATTTCCACACGGTGCCGACGGGCTTCCGCCATCGGTCGACGATCGTCTTCGGCGACGGGCCGCACGACTGGGTCCAGCCGAAGCTCTTCTTTTTCACGACGGGCCTGGCGTTGCTCGTCATCGTCGGCGGCAGCCTGTTGCGTATCGCCGAACTCGCCAAGGGCGGCGGCGCCATCGCGGAACGTCTCGGCGGCCGTCTGGTCGGCGCGAACACGACCGACCTCGCCGAACGTCGTTACCTCAACGTCGTGCAGGAGATCGCCCTCGCGGCGAGCCTGCCCGTCCCGCTGTGCTACGTCATCGACGGCGACGCCACGATCAACGCCTTCGCGGCGGGCAACGACCCGCAGGACGCCGCCATCGGCGTCACCCGCGGCGCGCTCGTCCACCTGACCCGCGACGAACTGCAGGGCGTCATCGCCCACGAGTTCAGCCATATCGGCAACGACGACATGAAGCTGAGCCTCCGCATCATCGGCGCCGTCGCCGGCCTGACCGCTCTCGCTCAGCTGGGATACATCCTCATCCGGACCGGCCTGACGTCGGGCGATAGCGACCGTAATTCGCGACCATGGCCCCTCGCGATCGCCGGCCTTGGGGTCGTGCTCATCGGCCTAGGCGGCGTCTTCTTCGCGAAGGTGATCCAAGCCTCCGTTTCCCGTCAGCGCGAATACCTCGCGGATGCCTCGGCGGTCCAGTTCACGCGTAATCCGCTCGGTCTGGCCTCGGCCTTGAAGAAGGTCGCCGGGATGTCCGGCGCGAAGCGCGCCGGCTCGAACGCCGACCTCGAGTCACAGCACCTCTTCTTCGCGTCTTCGGGCGGTTTCATGGAGTTCCTCTTCTCCACGCACCCGCCCATCAACGAACGTATCCGGCTCATCGATCCCGCTTTCGACGGGATCATTCCCGACGTCATGCCGATCGAAGTTCCGGCCGAAGAGCCGGTGCTTGGGCTTGCGCCGACGGGCAGGGTCGCACCGCCACCGCTGCCCTCAACGGTGCGCACCGCCCCGACGGATCTCCAGATCCAGGATTCGGTCGGGTTCCGCGGTACGATTCCGACCGACCTCCGCGAGGCCTCGCAGGATCCCGTCAGCGCGATGGGGCTGGTCCTTGGGCTGCTGCTCCGTCGCGACCCCTCGTTGCGCGCCGCCCAGCTCGAGCAGGCCCGCGGGCTCGCCGGAGGCGAAGTCTCCCGTGAAGCGGAAAGGTTCGAGCCTCGCCTGCGTGAGCTGCCGGCGGGTTCGCGCGTGCCGCTGCTCGACCTTTCCATGCCGGCCCTGCGTCAGCTCTCGCCGGAGCAGCAAGCCCTCTTCCGTCTCGCGATCGAGAAGGTCGGCTACGATGCCGAGGACGGACTGGTCGTGCTGCTGATCCAGGCGTCGATGTGGAGGTATCTTTCCAAGGAGCAGCACCTCGTACCTCGCGAGGGTGACCTGCCGGCGGCCTGCGGTCTCGTGCTTTCGGCCGTCGTGAGGACCTCCAGCGAGCCGCCCGAGGAGCAGGCGCGGGCCTATCAGTTCGGCGTCGGCGCCTTGGGCTTGATCGGCGTCAGCTCGGCGATCCTGCCGGCGGACCAGGTCGACCTGCAGAAGGTGGACGACGCCTTGGCCGTCATCGCCAGCCAGAGCGTCTACGATCGCCGAAAATTCGTCCGCGCCTGCGGCGTGGCCATGCTGAACGACGGCAAGGCTGAGCCCGCCGAAGTCGAGATCGTGCGCGCCGTCGCCGATTCGCTCGGCATCAGCTTCGCGACCGGCCTGAACAGGTAGGGACAGCACCACGTGCTGTCCTGGGGCATCTATCCAGGTGGCGGGAAGCAGGTGGTGGGAGATGCCAAAAGAAAACCCCCGAACCTAAGTCCGGAGGTTTTTAGCCTGCCACCTGTAACCTGAAGCGGTGCTTACCCGGCGATCAGCGACTCGCCGGTCATCTCCGCCGGCTTCGGCAGGCCCATGAGGGCGAGCAGGGTCGGGGCGACGTCGGCCAGGCGGCCGGTGGGGCGGGTCTTGAGGTTCTTGCAGCCG
>CAIWNE010000068.1 GCA_903913915.1 uncultured Opitutia bacterium | reverse complement strand
GGTTGTGGACGAGGCCGCCGTAGTATTTGGCATGCGTGCCGAACACCGGGTAGCCCGGGACGGTCATGAGCACGTAGTCGCCGGGATTGATGAGGCAGCCCGGGAGGATCGAGAGCGCGGCCTTGGAGCCGATCGAGTGGAGGACTTCGGTGTCCGGGTCGACGGTCACGCCGAAGAGGTTCTTCATGTAACGGGCGGCGGCCTGCTTGAAGTCCGCGCCGCCGTTGTCGGCGTAGCCGCGGTTCTCAGGCTTGGCGGCTTCGGTCTGGAGCGCCTTCACCACCATGGGGAAAGCCATCTCGTCGGGCTCGCCGACGCCGAGGTCGATCAGGGCGACGTCCGGCTTGGCCTTCTTGGCGGCGGCCTTGGCGCGCTTGATCTTCTCGAACTTATAGATGGCGGTGGACTTGCCATAGTTCGCTCCGCCGATGCGTTCGGCGAAAAGCTGCTGGATGTAGGACTCGGACATGGTGATAAGGCCTTAAAAAGAGAGGCAAAACGGCGGATGGCAAGCGGACTCCGCCCCGGGCCTTGCCATCGGGTAGCCGAGGGCGAAAATGACTCCATGGAACCCAGCCTCGAGGACCTGGCCCGCGCAAGGCGCGAACGGAGCGCCCTGGGATTCCCCCGGCGGCTCATCGGGCTCATCGCCCTCTGCCTGGCCGTCGGCGGACTGGGCTCGGCCGCCACGCTGCCCGAGATCAAGGGCTGGTATGCGGGCCTCGCGAAACCGGCCTTCAATCCGCCCAACGGGATCTTCGGCCCAGTCTGGTCGACGCTCTACGTCCTCATGGCCACGTCGGTCAACGTCGCCTGGGACGACCGACTCGCGCGCCGCACCTTCTTCATCATTCTCCTCGTGAACGCGCTCTGGTCCTTGCTCTTCTTCGGGCTGCATCGGCCGGACCTCGCGCTCATCGACATCCTCGGCTACCTGATCCTGCTCGTCCTCTGGATCCGCCAGCTCTGGCCGCAGCATCGCGTCGCCGCCCTGCTGCAGCTCCCGCACCTGCTCTGGGTCAGCTTCGCCACCATGCTCAACGCGAGCATCTGGTGGCTGAACAAATAAGAAGGCCCCGGAACCCGGGGCCTTCGTGACGGACTGTCGGGCGCCTTAGGCGTCGAGCTTCGTCCAGCGGGCGTTGCCCTTCGAGGACTTCACCGCGGCTTCGATGAAGGCCATGCCGGTGACACCGTCGTCGATCGAAGGGAAGTCGTAACCTTCCTTCGGGGCCTTGCGGCCTTCGAGACGGTCGGTGATGGCTTCCGCGGCGGCGCGATAGATGTTCGCGAACGCCTCGATGAAGGCCTCCGGGTGACCGAACGGCGTGCGGGTATACTTCTTGGCGTTGGCGCCGTTGTAGGAGTTGCCGCGACGGTGCGTCTGGCGGGGCTGGTCGAGATACTTCACGATCAGCTCATTCGGATGCTCCTGGTGCCACTCGAGGGAAGCCAGGGTGCCGTAGACGCGGATGTTGAGGTTGTTCTCGTCGCCGGTGGAGATCTGCGAGCAGTGCAGCACGCCCTTCGCGCCGCCCTTATAGCGGACGAGCATGTTGGCGTCGTCGTCGAGCAGGCGGCCCGGGATGAAGGTGCTGAGGTCGGCGGCGACCTCCTTGATCTCGAGGCCGGTGACGTACTGGACGAGGTTCTCGGCGTGCGTGCCGATGTCGCCGACGCAGTTCGAGACGCCCGAACAGTTCGGATCCATGCGCCAGTTGGCGATCTTCTGGATCTTGCCTGCCTGCAGCGCGCCGATGCCGTAACCCTGCGGGTATTCGACGAGGATCTTGTTGATCTTGCCGAGCTTGCCGGCGGCCACGAAGTCGCGGGCTTCCTTGACCATCGGGTAGCCGGTGTAGTTATGCAGGAGCGCGAAGACCAGGCCGGTCTTCTTCACGACGGCCTTGAGCTTCTTCGCTTCGGCGAGGGAGAAAGCCAGGGGCTTCTCGCAGATCACGTGGATGCCGGCCTCGAGGAAGGCCTTGGCGACCGGGTAGTGCAGGTCGTTGCGCGCGACGATCGACACGAAGTCGATGCG
Organism: uncultured Opitutia bacterium; assembly: GCA_903913915.1. GTDB lineage: Bacteria > Verrucomicrobiota > Verrucomicrobiia > Opitutales > UBA953 > UBA953. The sequence continues at coordinate 4,332 of CAIWNE010000068.1, read as the reverse complement.
GTCGCCGAGCGGGCGCTTGGCCTCGGCCTTGGCCATCTCGGCGTACGATGCGTACACGCGGGAGGGGTCGAGGTTGAGGTCCTGACCGGAGAGGCGGGACTTCTCGGGATCCGAGGAGAACGCGCCGGCGACGAGTTCGATCTTGCCGTCGAGGGCCGCGGCCATGCGGTGCACGCCGCCGATGAAGGCGCCGCGGCCGCCGCCGACCATGCCCATGCGGAGTTTGCGATTAAGGGATGCCATAGGTGTGTTGATCAGAGGGAGACGGGCTTGCCGGACTTCGCCGACGCGTAGATGGCGTCGATGACCTGCATCAGGCGATAGGCCTGCTCAGGCGTGTTCAGGGGCTTCGCGCGGCCTTCGATGGCCTCGATGAAGTTAGCGGCCGAGGCGATGCGGCCCATGTCTTCGCACGCGGGCGTGACGATGGCGCGGTTGACGCTGTTGCCGTTCTCCTGGACGTAGAGCTCGCAGGTATCGATGGCGGTGTTGTCGAGACCGTCGATGCCGAAGAGGCGCTCGACCTTGCCGCCGGCCTTGGTGCCTTGGAAGACGACGGAGACTTCCTCGCGCTTGATCATCTCGGCCCAGGAGACCTGCAGGGTCAGCACCTGGCCGGTCTTGAAGGTCACGAAGCCGTGCGCGGCGTTCTCGACGTCGGTGACGCCGCCGACGCGATCCGGGATGCCCCAGGGGCCCTTGAAGGACTTGTCCTGGATGAAGTCATCGAAGGTCTGGCCGAGGACGTGCGCCGGCTCGGGGTAGCCCATGAAGTACATCGCGAGGTCGACCATGTGCAGCAGGTCGATGAGCGGACCGCCGCCGGAAAGTTCCTTGGTGGTGAACCAACCGCCGAAGCCCGGGATGCCGGTACGGCGGATCCACTTCGCCTGCGCGGAGTTGATCTTGCCGACCTGACCCTGCTCGACGTACTTGATCATCGCCTGCGACTCGGGACGGGCGCGGTTGTTGAAGTTGAACATCACGTGCTTCCCGGACTTCTTGGAAGCGGCGATGATCTCGAGGACCTCCGGAGCGCTGAGCGCCGGGGGCTTCTCGCAGAAGACGTGCTTGCCGGCGTTGAGGCACTGGATGGCCAGCGAGGCGTGGAACTTGTTCGGGACGATGACGCTGACGGCGTCGAGTTCCGGGTGCGCCTTGAGCATGGCGTCGACGGACTCGTAGGCGTGCGGGACGCCCCACTTGGTCGCGGCCTTCTGGGCGGCGCCCGGCGCGGGATCCGCGACGGCGAGGATTTCCGCGCCCGCCTGCTTGAAGCCGGCGGCGTGGTACTGGAGCATGCCGCCTGCTCCGATGACGCCTACTTTGGTGGCCATGATCTGGATTCGGTTCGGGTGGGATTATTTGCCCTGCGCGGCCTTGTCGAAGGCGGCGTCGAAGGCGACCTTGTTGGTCGGGAAGGCGAGCTTCTTGACGTAGGCGGCGGATTCGGCGGCGCCGAAGAAGCGGTCCATGCGGCCGTCTTCCCACTCGACGGAGAGTGGGCCGGCGTAGCCGACGTCGTTGAGGGCGACGATGACGTCCTCGAACTTGATGTCGCCGCGGCCGACGGAACGGAAATCCCACGCGCGACGCGGGTCGCAGAAATCGGTATGGCCGCCGAACACGCCGACGGTGCCGTCGCCGTGGCCCCACCAGACGTCCTTCATGTGGGCGTGGTGGATCTGCTTGCCGAAGGTGCGGATGAACTTCACGTAGTCGACGCCCTGGTAACCGAGGTGGCTGGGGTCGTAGTTGAAGCCGAAGCGCTTGTGGTTGCCGACGGCGTCGAGCGCGCGCTGGGCGGAGGCGATGTCGAAGGCGATTTCGGTCGGGTGCACTTCGAGGCCGAAGTAGACGTCATGCTTCTCGAAGGCCTCGAGGATGGGCTTCCAGCGCTTGGCGAAGTCGTCATAGCCCTTCTGGAGGTAGGCCTGGTTGGTGGGCGGGAAGGCGTAGATCGCGTGCCAGATGGAGGAGCCGGTGAAACCGTTGACGACGGTCTTGCCGGAACCCTTCGGCTTGTTGGCCATGTAGGCCTTGCCGGCGTCGAAGAACTTGCGGGCGGCCTGGGCGGTCAGGGCCATCTCGGCGCACGCGCGCTGACGGACGCCTTCCGGGTTGCCGTCACCCCAGACGTGGGCGGGCAGGATACACTGGTGACGTTCGTCGATGTTATCGCAGGTGGCCTGGCCGACGAGGTGAGAAGAGATCGCCCAGCAGCCGAGGTCGTGCTGCGCGAGGAGTTTCCAGACGGACTCGACGTAGCCCGGCTCGTTGACGGCGCGGACGACGTCGAAGTGGTCGCCCCAGCAGGCGAGTTCGACGCCCTCGTAGCCCATGGCTTTGACCTTCGGAAGCAGGTCGGCGATCTTGAGGTCGGCCCACTGGCCGGTGAAGAGGGTAACAGGGCGCTGTGACATGGTGATGGGGGGTGAGCCCCCAATGTCAGCGAATCAGCCCGCTTTGTTCAAGTGGGCAATGCTCACAGGCCCCGATTTATGCCTTCCGCGACAGCGATTGGCCCAGTTCGGCCTCGAGCTTGTCGTAAGCCGCCCGGAGGGCCGGGTTCGGCTGGACGACGCCCGGAGCAGGAGCGCAGAAAACAGGTTCCAAGTCGGCCATCTTGGCCCCGCAAGCCCCCTCGGCGGCACGAAGCGCGGCGCCCAAGGCGGCGGAATCGGAAACCGCCAGACGGAGGACCGGGGCGCCGAACACGTCGGCGAAGATCTTGGCCACGGAAGGGTTCTCGGAGGCGCCGCCCGTAAGGAGCAGCTGCGTGGTCGGGGTACCGACCCAGCGGCTGTGGAAACGGAGGCTGAGCGCCTGCCCTTCGACGGCAGCGCGGGGCAACGTGGCCTTGGTCGCAGGGACGCCGAGCGGAATACGGCCGGCCGGACGACGCGGCGTGATCTCGGGCTCCTCCATCGGGAGCACGGCGGAGACGGCGGCGGGCGAGGCGTCGACGGCGGCGGAGAAGGCGGGCCAATCGGCATGCCCGCATTCGCGGCGGATGGCTTCGCGAGCGAGCGAACCGTTGCGTACGCAGACGAGGCTCATGCTGCCGCCCATCGGATTGCCGAAGGCGTGGCCGAGGCCGGCGGAGTCGGTCCGGATGCCTTCGATCGCGGCGAAAAGCGTGTCGCTCGTGCCGAGGCTGATGACGACCTTGCCGGGCTTGGACGCGCCCATGCCGACGAGGCTCGAGGGATTGTCGCCGGTACCGATGACGACCTGGCACTTCGGCGAGAAGCCGTGGCGGGCGACGAAGTAGGCGGAGATTCCGCCGGCGACGGTCGAACCGGGGCGCACGGGCGGAAGTTTGGCGGCGAGATCGGGCGCGGTCGCGGCGAGCGCGGCGGGAGCCCAGTCACCCTTGCGGATGTCCATCAGGTTCATGCCGGCGCCGTCGCCGGTGTCGATCGCGGCGTCCTTGCCGGCGAGCACCGAAGCGAAGAAGGAAGAGACGAGGTGGACGCGCTTCGTCTTGGCCCAGGCGGCGGGCTCAAGCTTGGCGAAACGGCGGATCTGCGGTCCGGTGAAGCGCATCGTCGCGACCGAGCCGGTGAGGTCGCAGACGGCCTGGTCTCCGCCGAGGGCGGCGGCGATCTCGGCGCATTCGGCGGCGGTGGACGAATCCATCCAGATCGGCGAAGAGCGACGGGAAAGGACCGGGGCGACCTTCGCGGAGAGCGACGTCGCGCGGTCGCCGTCGGCCAGGGCGGCTTCGTAGCCGGCGGCCAGGTAGACGCTGCCGTGCTGCTGGCCGGAGACAGAGACGGCGTCGACCTTCGAGAGGTCGGTCAGCTTGGCGAGGCGATCGAGCGCGAGCTCGAGGCCGTCGAGCCAGAGCAGCGGATCGGCGTGCACTTCGCCGCCCTTCCCTCCGCGGAGGAATCCTTCCGGATGTCCGCGGTCGGGGAAGTCGGCGCCGAAGGCCGCGCGGGCGCGGGCGACCGTCGTGCCTTTCGCCGTGTCCAACACGAGCGCCGTCGCGCTCTGCGTGGACAGGTCGAGACCCAGGACGATCGCCATGGCCTTAGCGGATGTACTCGTTGATCAGGTTCTCGAGCAGCTCCTGGCGGCCGGACGAAAGCGCCGGAGCCTTGATGCCCTGGGCGTAGGCGTCGAGCTGGGCGAGGGTGACCTTGCCGGACTCGATCTTCTTGCCGATGCCGCTGTCCCAGGAGGAGTAGCGCTGGGAGACGAACTTGTCCATCTTGCCGTCCTTGACGATCGCGTGGGCGATCTTGAGGCCGCGGGCGAAGGCGTCCATGCCGCCGATGTGGGCGTAGAAGAGGTCCACCGGCTCGAAGCTCTCGCGGCGCACTT
>CAIWNE010000067.1 GCA_903913915.1 uncultured Opitutia bacterium | reverse complement strand
TTGAGCAGCTCCATGACGGCGTCACGCACGATGGGGGCCTTGATGACGGCGGCGATGAACTTGCCGGAGCCATCCGGTTCGTCACCGGCGGAGAAGCCACCGGGGATCATGAGGATCTGCGAGCGGGAGATAGCATCAGCGAGGGCTTTGAGCGATTCACCCAGACCAGCGGCGTCGAGGTTACGCAGCACGAGGATCTCGGGCTCGGCGCCGGCGAGACGGAACGCGCGGGCGGTGTCGTACTCGCAATTGCTGCCGGGGAAGACCGGGATGATCACGCGCGGCTTGGCGACACGGACCTTGGGCTTGAGGCCGGAGCGGACGGTGAAGCTGATCGGGGCGGGCGTGCCCTGCGGCTCGCCGGCCTTGGTCGGGAAGACGGACTCAAGCACGCCTTCGTGCGCGGCAAGGAGATCAGCGACGGCGACGGACGCACCGGGCCAGACGATCTTGGCTTCGGCGTTGGTCTGGCCGAGCACGCGATGCGGGAGCGCGCCGAGGTCGGCGGCGGAAGCGACTTCGAGCACGACGGAACCGTAGGCCGGAATCAGGAAGTCGGCGGCGGGCGCGGCGGCGAGCGTGACGCCCAGGCGGTTGCCGAAGGACATGCGGGTCAGCGCGTGGCCGATGCCGCCCTGGCGGACCGCGGCGGCGGCACGGACCTTGCCGGCCTTCACGAGGGCGTGGATGGCGGCGAGGCGATCGCGGGCGATCTGCAGGTCAGGCAGCAGAGCGGACGTGCGGGGCACGTCGATGACCACGACCGTGGAGCCGGCCTGCTTGAATTCGGCCGAAATGACGTGGCTGGCCTTGCCAGGGACGATGGCGAAGGAGACGAGCGTGGGCGGGACGTCGAGGTCCTTGAAGGAACCCGACATGCTGTCCTTGCCGCCGATGGCGGCCGTACCGAACTCGAGCTGCGCTTCGAGCGCGCCGAGGAGCGCCACGAGCGGCTTGCCCCAGCGGGAGGAATCCTGGCCGAGCTTTTCGAAATACTCCTGGAGCGTCAGGCGAGCACGGGCGGGATCGCCGCCGGCGGCGGTGAGGCGGGCGAGCGATTCCACCACCGCGCAGACCGCGCCGTGGCCGGGCGACCACTGGGCGACCACGGGATTGAAACCGTAGGCCATGATCGTGCAGACGTCCGTCTCGCCGCCGAGGACCGGCAGCTTGGCGGCCATCGCTTCCTGCGGGGTCGACTGCGTCGCGCCACCGAAAGGATGCAGCACCGTATTGGCGCCGATCGAGGCGTCGAAGCGTTCGACCAAGCCGCGCTGGGCGGCGTTCGGGAGCGCCGAGACCGACTTCAGGAGATCGTCAGCCGTCGGCGCGGAGCCGGACTGGAAGGGATTCTTCGAAGCGTCGGGTGCGAGCACCTTCGCGGAGGCGGTCTGCGTCACGCCGTTGGTGTCGAGGAAGTCGCGGGCGATGTCGACGACGCGCTGGCCGCGCCATTCCATGATCAGGCGGCCGGAGTCGGTGACGTCGGCGACCTGCACCGCTTCGAGGTTCTCGCGGCGGGCG
>CAIWNE010000066.1 GCA_903913915.1 uncultured Opitutia bacterium | reverse complement strand
CGGCCGGCGGAAGCGCGGCGGCGGCCTGCGCGCACGTCGCGTCCCAGCGGGCGGCGAGGTCGAGGGCGCGCGCGCGCGCCGCGCGCAGGGCCGAGTTCGGCGAGCCTGCCGGACAGAGCACCACCACCGTCAGTTCCCGTCGCGCGGCATCGAACACGCAGGCCTCATGGGCCTCGAGGAAGGCGGCGAGCGGGGCGCGGACATCGGACGGCGCCGACCTCACCGGCTCGAACTGCGTCGCGAGCTCGTAGCCGAGCAACGCGATGAGCCCGCCCTGGAAGGCCGGCCAGCCGGCCAGGCGAGGCGCGCGGACCTCGCGCGACCAGCGGCGCAGGTAGTCGAGGGGCTTCTCGGAAGCTTCCTCGTGGGCGCCATCCTCGGCGTGCATCACCACGCGGCCGTCGGCGAAGAAGACCGTCGCGCGCGCCGCGGCGGGCACCGCGATCGTCAGGCTGCCCGAGCGACCGCTCTCGAGGACCGCATGATGCCGGCCGACGAAGAAGCCCTCCCAGGAAAGCGGCAGCCGTTCGGCGTGGAAGCGAGCGAGGTAAGGCAGGTGCGTCCAACCCGGGCCGGCGGCGGACCAATCGGAGGACGTGACCTCGGCGAGGATGACCGGCGCGTCAGGCATCGGCGAAGTTCAGCTTGTAGCCCGAGAAGTCGGGGCCCGAAAGGATCTCGCCGACGCGCTCGGCCGTGAGGCCGTAGACGTGCAGCTCCTGACGGGAGCCTTTCGAGACGACCGTGAGGCGCAGGCCGCCGCCGAGCTTCATGACCTTGATCGAGAGCGTGCTCGCGCGGACGCGCGCGCTGATGACACCGCGGGAGACGCGGCCATGGCGCTCAAGGACTTCGGCCACGGGACGGGCGGCGTCCGTCAGCGACGTATGCGTGCCCGCCCTGCCCCGCCCCTTGGCCATGCTCAGGCGATCTCCCAATCGTAGGGATGGGAAGAGAGGAACTCGCAGCCCTTCTTCGTGACCACGACGCAGTCCTCGAAGCGGCAGCCGCCGATGCCCGGATAGTAGAGGCCCGGCTCGACCGTCACCGCATTGCCCGCGACGAGCGGGAGCGGGTTGCGCGTCGAGAGCGACGGATCCTCGTGGATGTCATAGCCGAGGCCGTGGCCCGTGCCGTGGAAGAAGCCCACGTAGACGCCCTTCACCAGGCCGGTCTTGTAGCCGAGGGACTTGAAGTAGTCCTGCACCACCGTGTGCACCTTGGCGCCCGTCACGCCGGCGCGGATGGCCTTGATGGCGCGGCGCTGGGCTTCGAGGACCGCGTGGACCATCTTGCGCTGCTTCGCGCTGGCCTTCCCCTTGAGGTAGGTGCGGGTCATGTCGCCGTAGTGGTGCGAGGCGATGTGACGCGGATAGATGTCGCAGACGATGAGCTCGTTGGCGCGGACCGGGCCCGAGCCGGAACAGTGGCAATCAACCGCCTGGTCGCCCGGGGCGATGATCAGGCCGATGTCGCACAGGCCGCCTTGGCGGAGGATCGCGACCTGCGCCTCTTCCTTCAGGATCTCGGCCGTGAGGGTCTTGCCCTGCCACTGCAGCACGCCCTTCTTGTCGGCCTTGGCTTCCGCGAGGACCTTCTCCACGGCCTTGAAGCCGGCGACCGCGGCGACGTTGCCGGCGCGGATGCCGGCGAGCTCCGCCTTGGATTTCACCTGGCGGGCGGGGAAGAGTTCGGGCGTGCCGCGTTCGTTATGCTGGGCGCCGACCGGATGGAGTTCGAGGCCGAGTTCGCAAAGACGCTGGAAGAGCCCGACGGGGAAATCGGCCGGGACGCGGAAGCGATGGACGCCCTGCTGGAGCGCCGCGAAGACGATGACGTCGGCCAGGCCCGCCTTGGGGTTCGTCACGCGCAGGTCCTTGAAGATCTCCGCCATGTTCAGGACCTCGTCGAAGCAGGACTCCTCCTTGGCGCGGCCGACCTCCATCCCGGGCAGCAGGCCGATGCGCCGGGCGCCGACGGAGAATGCCGGGAACGGGTCGGAGGCGTGGAAACCGCCGAACCAGCGCAGGTCGGCGTTCTTGGAGGGGGTCGCCATCATCAGCACGTCGCGGACGGCAGGGGCGGAGGAACGGGCGGTGCGAGCCATGGGCGCAGGATGACGGAAGTCGGCCCTGCGTGAAGCGCAAACGGAGTGGCGGTCCGTCGAAAGAAGGGCACGATGCCCGCATGCTCGCCCAAGCCACCCCCGCCGCGTTCTCCTGGAGCACCATGTTCATGCCGTCCCTTCCCTGGTACGAAATGGTCTTCCGCGGCATCGTCGTGTACGTCTTCCTCATCGTCCTCATCCGGATCACCGGACGCCGCCAGGTCGGCATGCTCGCGCCGTTCGACTTCATCCTGCTGCTCATCCTGAGCAACGCCGTCCAGAACTCCATGAACGGCGGCGACAACAGCCTCGGGGGCGGCCTGCTCATCGCCGCGACGCTCGTCACGCTGAACTGGGGCGTCTCGCTGCTCTCGCGGCGGTCGAAGTTCGTCGAAGGCCTGCTCGTGGGCCGGCCGGTCTTCCTCGTGAAGGACAACTACGTCCTCGAGAAGAACCTGCACGGCGAGAAGATCACCCACCACGAACTCATGGCCGCGCTGCGGGCCGCGGGGTGCGCGAACATCGAGAACGCCAAGCACGTCATCCTCGAGACCAACGGCTCGATCACCGTCGTCCACGCCCAGTCGGACGCTTGACCGCGGACCGGACGGGAATTAGACATCCCGCGTTCCGGCCGACGCGGGTATCGTTCAGTGGTAGGACCCCACTTTCCCATAGTGGTGACACCAGTTCGAGTCTGGTTACCCGCTCCCGGCGCGGCCGGGAGGCCGACGGGCAGGCTTGACCCCGGGCGGACGGCGAGGAATAGTGGGCGTCCTTGGCCACGCGGGTATCGTTCAGTGGTAGGACACCACTCTTCCAAAGTGGATACACCAGTTCGAATCTGGTTACCCGCACCAAGGAAATCGCCGACGCTCAGTTCCTCCAAGGGAGCTGGCCGGCGGGCGTGACCTCGAGGAATTCCTTCCAGGCCGCGACCTCGTCGGCGGACAGGGACGACGCCACGACGAGGCGCCACTTCGGCTTCGTCGGCGGATGGCGGAGCGTCATGCCGGCCTGTTCGGGGAGGCGGTTGGCCTTGCGCGAATTGCATCGCACGCAGGCCGTGACGATGTTCTCCCAGTTCGTCTTGCCCCCGATGTCCCGCGGGACGACGTGGTCGAGGTTGAGCTCCTCGTCGCGGAATTGGCGGCCGCAGTACTGGCAGGTGTTCGCGTCGCGCAGGTAGACGTTGCGGCGGGAGAAGCGGATCTCGCGGCGCGGCACGCGGTCGTATTCGCCGAGCAGGAGCACGCGGGGGACGCGCAGCACGATGCATGTCGTGCGCACGGACTGGCCCGCGGGCGGCGGCGTCTCGACGGAGAAGCGCATCCACTCCTCGGCGCTCATCACGCGGTGGCCGGCGGGATCGGCGTGGATCGCCGAGGCGCGGCCGCGGAACAGCAGGCTCATCGCGCGCAGCACGCCGACGATGTTAACCGGCTGCCAGAGACGGTTAAGGACGAGGACGCGTTGTTCGAGGCGCGGAGGCACTGGACCGACAGATAAGGCCGTCCCGACGGACGGTCAACCCCCTCGGCTCAACGGCCCTTGGCCTTCGGCTTCGGGGCGGCGGCCTTCGCGGCCGGACCGGCGACGGCGGCCGGCGCCTTGGCCGGAGGAGGCGTCGTGAAGGTGTCGGGCAAGGCCACGAACATCGCGCCCGTCACGGTGGCCGGGATCGGGAACGGCACGCCGTCGATCTGGACGCGCAGGTTCTCGACGGCGGAGGAGCGCAGCTCGCTCGGACCTTTGACGTTGATGAGGACCGGCTTGTCGCGGGGCGAAAGCATGCCGAGCCCCGGAGACTCGCCGGTATTCAGCTCGATGACCTGATAGCGCACCCCGGCCTTGACCGAAGTCAGCGTGATCTGGTGAGGCCGGCTCGGCGGCGGCACCGGGACGACAGCCTCCGCGACCGGCTTCGGCTGCGCCCGCTTGGCCGCGGACGAGCTTAGATAAAAAACGCGATGATGATCGCGATCACCGCGATGCCGATGATGCCGTAGATCAGCAGGTCGCGGCTCACCGTGATCGGATTGCCGCGGGCCTCGGGTTCGAAGACGGCGTCCTCGTCGGCGCCGGCTTCGAGCGGACGACGGGAGGCCTTGGCGGAGTGATGCGTGTTGAAGTCGGCGCCCGCCTTCTCGTCGTCGAGGCGGAGATACTTCGCGTAGACCTTCACGAAGCCGCGCTTGTAGACGTCGGCGAGCGGGATGGACTCGAACTGGTTGGCCTCCATCGACTGCAGGTAGTCGGTGCGGATCTTGGTGAACTCCGCGGCTTCGCGGAGGGTCACGCCCAGTCGCTGACGGGCTTCTTGGAGACGTTCGCCGAGGGTTTGCATGGGCCGAGGTTCGCCCGAAGGCCGCGAATAGGCAAGCCTCTCGTGGCCGGACGGAGGCTCAGGAGAGGAGCTGCCAGAGGCAGGCCCACGGCCAGATGACGATCTCCCTGACATACCCCATGGCCAGCTGGAAGGGCGGGAGATTGACCAGCACGAGCAGGATGACGAAGCCCCAGCGGGCCAAGGTCAGGAACATTTCTTCCGAGTAAAGGCCGAGCCGGAGCGCCACCCGCGAACCGTCCAACGGCGGCACGGGGAGCAGGTTGAAGACCACCAGGCTCGCGTTCATCACGATGCCCGTCCACAGGAAGTTGAGGACGACCTTCTGGGAGTGCGGGTCGAAATTCCCCAAGCCGCCGATGACGGCGAAGACGAAGCAGAGCAGCAGGTTCATCGCCGGTCCGGCGAGGGTGATGCAGATGTCGTCCATCCGGCGGGTGCGCGGATTCGGCAGCGAGACCTGGACGGGTTTCCCCCAGCCGACGAGGCCGACGCCGGGATTGAGGAAGATCATCACGGCCGGGATGGCGATGGTGCCGATCGGGTCGGCATGGGCGAAAGGATTGAGCGTCACCCGTCCCTGGAAACGAGGGAGCGGGTCGCCGCGCAGGTCGGCGACCCAGGCATGGCCGAACTCGTGCAGGCCGACCGAGATGATCAGCAGGATGAGCTGGAGCAGGCCGTCGCGGAGATGGGCGTCCATCTCAGTTGCCTCCGCAGCCGCCGCGGGGCTTGCCGCAGCCGCAGCCATGGGAATGCACGTGGTCGGACTTCAGCCCTTTGACGGCGACCATCGGCAGCTGCTTGTCGAGCTTGGCCGAACCGCAGTGCGGGCAGGACGGCTTGTCCTGGGAGCTGCGGACGAGCAGTTCGCTCGTCTTGCCGCAATCGGCGCAGGTGTAATCGAAGATCGGCATGGCGGACGATGGAAAGCAAACGCAGGCGGCCCGGTTAGCCAATCCGAAAGCGGGGTCGCACTCGCTCCTTGAGCAACAGGGCGGAACGGATAGACCAGAGCCATGTCGCTCGCCGCTCGGATCCGACTCGCGCAGAAGCGCGGCCTCAGCCTGCCGGCGGCCCGCACGCTCGCCCGCCTGTCCTCGCCGCGGGCCATCCAGGACTTCCTCGTCGGTTTCCCGCAGAACTTCGAACCGGAGGGCGATACCGCCCGTTCGGTCGAGCAGACGCTGAGGCATCGCCGGGCGCATTGCATCGAAGGCGCGATGGTCGCCGCCTTCGCCCTCTGGCTCCAAGGCCACCCTCCCCTGCTCCTGGACTTCAGCGCGCATCAGGACATGGACCATGTCATCGCGCCCTTCCGCGTGAACGGGAAGTGGGGCGCGATCTCCAAGACGAACTACGTCTGCCTCCGCTGGCGCGACCCGGTCTACCGCAGCGTCCGCGAGCTCGCGATGTCGTACTTCCACGAATACGCCAAGGGACCGCGCAAGACGCTGCGCAGCTATTCCAAGCCCTACGACCTCAGCCGCCTGCCGCCGGAGAAATGGGTGAACAATCCGAAGGACTGCTGGGAGATCGCCGACCGCATCACGGCGGCGCGGCACTACGAGATCGTCACCGACGCCGAGGCCAAGGCCCTGCGACACCGCGACGACGTCGAGGTGCGCTCGGACAAGATCACCGTCTTCCCGATCCCGAAGTGGAAGCGACGGCGGCTCTGAGCGCGCTCAGCTGACGTGCTCGAAGGCGCAGGCGGCGGCGCCGACGACGCCGACGTTGCCGCCGAGTCCGGCCGGCACGATCGAGCAGACCGCGGAGAGACGAGGGAAGGCGTAGCTGTTGGCGCTCTTGCGCATCGGGACGAAGAGCGCGTCGCCGGCCGCGGTCACGCCGCCGCCGACCACGATCACGTCGGGATTGAAGGTGTTGATCACCGCGCCGAGGCCGCGACCGAGGTAGTTGATGGACTCCGCCCAGATGTCCTTGGCCAGCGCGTCGCCTTCGGCCATCGCCTGGAAGAGGTGGTGCGTCGTGACCTGCTCGACGCTGCCGGCGAACCTGACGATGCTCGACGGACGGCCGGCGACGAGCGCCTCGCGGGTGCGACGGGCGATGGCGGTGCCGGAGGCGTAGACTTCCCAGCAGCCGGGATTGCCGCAGCCGCAGCGCGGTCCGTCCATCGTGAGAGGAATATGGCCGAGCTCGGCCGCGTTGCCGTTGGAACCGCGCATCAGGCGGCCGTCGATGACCGCGCCGCCGCCGATGCCGGTGGAGACGGTGATGTAGACGACGTTCCGCTTGCCCTTGCCCGCGCCGAAGCGGTATTCGCCGAGCGCGGCCGCGTTGCAGTCGTTGTCGATGCGCGCAGGCAGGCCGCCGAAGGAACCGCTCAGGAAATCCGTGATCGAGAAGCCGGTCCAGCCAGGGAGGTTGGGCGAGCCGTCGACGCACCCGCGGGCGATGTCGAGCGGGCCCGGCGAGGCGATGCCGATGGCGACGAAATCGACCGGCTTGAGCTTCAGTTCCGAGAGGAGCGCGTGGGCGGCCGCGGCGACGCGTTCGCAGGCCTGCTGCGGGCCTTTTTCGGCGAACGTCTCGACGCGGCCGGAGCCGAGGACGGTGCCGTCTTCGTTGACGACGCCGAAGGCGAACTTCGTGCCGCCGAGGTCAAAGGCCAAAACTTTGCGCATAGGAATAGGAAGGGTCAGTCGCGGACCGGGCGCGAGAAGTCGTCCTGCAGGCGGACGATGTCGGTGAGGTCGGGCGTGGAGGATTCGAGCAGGACGCTGTCCTCGAGGGCCTCGAAGCGATGGATCGTGCGGACCGGGATATGGACGGTCTGGCCGGGCAGCCAGACATGACGGTCGGCTTCGGTGATGAGCTGGGCGGAGGGCGCCTCGCCGGCGGCGAGGGCGCGGAAGGTGAGGACCATCTTGCCCGACAGGAGGAAAAGCGTCTCCGTCTTGCGCTCATGATACTGGAGGCTGAGCCGGCAGCCCTTCTTCACTTCGAGGATCTTGCCGGCGTATGCGGCCTGGTCGGCGAACCACACCTCACGCCCCCACGGCTTCTCCACGGTCTTAGGGGTGTGCAAGGGCGCGGCCATGCCAGAGGTCTGTCGAAAAAGGCCCCGTTAGCCAAGCAAATCCCCGAAGAAGTCGGGCTGGTCCGTCGCGCCGACCAAAGGTCGCACCAACCGCTCCGCGTCGATCGCGACGCGATTCACGTCGGGCGAGACGCGATGCATCGACAGCGTCCGGTCGGGAGCCGTGACGGCGAGGCGCGCGAAATCCTCCGCGACGAAAGACTTCTCCGAAAGCCAGGCCTGGCGGCCGGCGCCCGACAGGACGACCGGCATGCGGGCATGGACTTCGCCGGCTTCGCGATTCGGCGCGACCGTCACCAGGCAGAGCGTCCGGCGATGCGAGCCATCGGCGGCGAGGTGCAGCGACCATAGGCCGCCGACCGCCAAGGGTCCGCCATCGGCGGCGCGGAAATAGTACGGAGACTTCAGCCTGCCTTCCGTCTTCCATTCATAATAGCCGTCGATCGGGATGACGCAGCGACGGTGCCGGGCGGAATCACGGAAGGTCGGGCGGTCGAAGATGCCTTCGGCGCGGGCGTTGGCATGGCCTTCCTGTTCGTCGGCCGGCGCCCAGGCGGGCACGAAACCCCAGGGCAACGCTTCGGTGCGGAGGACGCCCTGCTCCCGGCGGACGGAGACCAGCGGCGTGCCCGGCGAGATGTTATAACGCGGAGAGACCCCCGCCGGCGGGGCTCCCAGGCTCTTCACGATTTCTTCCCAGCGGGAAAACTGGGTGACGCGGCCGCACATGCGTTCGGTCGACTCAGGCCTTAGGAGGGAGCGCGGGCGGGCGACCGACGTTCGCGCCGGTACGCAGCGCGTTCAACACGATGAGGTTGATGAAGTGCATGACACCTAGGACGACGACCACCACGCCGACCGACTTGCTAAGGTGCTCGACGACGTCGATGCCGGTCTTCGGGTGCTCCTTGGACGAGAGGAAGAGGAGCATGAAGCCGGCGTTCACCAAGTAGAAGCCGATGATCAGGAGGTTGTTGACCGAGTCGGCCATCGTCTCGTTGCCATGGAAGGCCTCGAGGAGGAAAGGTCGGCCGCTGCGGAAGAGCGTGCGGCCCACCCAGATCGTCACCGCGAGGGAGACGACGAAGTAGATGCCATATTCCAGGAACGTCAGCGTATTGTTAGGATCCATATCGTGAAACTGTCCCGCCGCCGAAGGACCACAAATCCAAAAACCTCACCAATGGGGCGGGCGTTCGTCGGCGGGCGGCGCCTGGTCGCCGGCGTCAGCGGTCTGGGTCAGCTTGGCCTCGGTGCGGGCCAGGCGATCGGACTGCTTCGAGACTTCCCGGGACAGTTCGAGGATGATGCGATCCTGCTGCTCCACGTGGCGTTGGAGAAACGTGAGGCGTTCTTCGAGGTCACGGAGGCGGTCGTCCATGGCGCGAGGCTAATGGCCCGGTCCTGCCGGAGCAATCCTCGGCCGACACATATGACGATTTCGCCATCCGTCGCCCGCATGCCTTTTTTGGCGGTTGTAAGATAGCCGGAGCCTAGTGGAATCCCCCTATGTCCTCACCCCAGGACGATCCAGCGACGGCGTCTTCCCCGACGCCGATCCTCCGACCCAACCGTTCGCTCTGGCGCCGATTGGGAGGGGAAGGACTGGCCTTGTCGGTCGTCATCCACCTGTTGCTGGTGATCATCGCCGTGGTCTGGGTCGTGTCGACGGTCACCGACTCCGCCAAGAGCAAGGCGCCTGACGTCTTCGCGACCGGGGCGGGCGGCGGCAGCGGCGGACCGAAGGCCAAGGAGTACAAGACCAAGCTCCAGCCCAAGAACGTCAAGGCGCTGACCAAGACCGACTCGCGTATCACCAGTAAGAACGCGAACGCCGCCCTCGCCGTCAGCAGCCTGCCGGCGGTGGCGAATCCGATGGCGACGGCCGGGGCCGTGGGCGGCGGCAGCTCCAAGGGCTTCGGCGGCGGCTCGGGCGGCGGCATCGGCGCCGGTAAGGGAGCAGGCGTCGGGGGCGGCAAGAATTTCGTCTCGGCATTCGGGATGCGGAGCAGCGTCGGCGCGGGGGGTCTGATCGGCACATTTTATGACATCAAGCAGACCTCCAGCCGCAAGCCGACACCGGCGGCCAACTCCATCCCCGCCTACCGGGCAGCCGTCCGCGAATTCTTGGAAGACGGGTGGAGCTCGGCCAAGCTGACGAAATACTTCAAGTCGCCGGACATGATGGTCTCCGGCCAGATCTTCATCACGAGCCGGCCGGCGGAAGAAGCCCCCAAGGACTTCGGGGTCGAGAAGCAAGTGAAGCCTTCCCGCTGGGTGGTGCATTATCGCTGCTTCGTCGAAGTGCCCAGCTCCCTGCCCTTCCGCTTCGTCGGATCGGGCGACGACTTCCTGGTCGTGCGTTGGGACCGCAAGATCGCCCTCGATGACGGCTACGAGACCTACTTCGTGGGCAAGGACGGGCACTACAAAGATTTCGGCGTGAAGGTCAGCACCGAATATAAGATCAACCGCTCGCCCGGTTCGTTGCACCGGCTGAAGGCCGGCCCCTGGATCCAGGCAAGCAAGGGCACGAAGGTGCCGATCGAGGTGCTGATGGGCGAGACGCCCGGCGGCGTCTTCGACTGCTACCTCACCATCGAGGTCGCCAAGTCGCCCAAGACGGTCAACGGACAATACGAAGGCGAAGGCAAACTGAAGCTCTTCCGCTGCAGCGCCGACCCGCTCCCCGCCGAGTTCGTCAAGGATACGCGCGGCCTGAAGATCGACATGCAGGCGGACGGCTGGATCTTCAAGGTGACCAAGGACACCAACGCGCCGATCCGCTAGCGCTTGCCGGCGAAGTAGAAGCGGGCGCAGTTGCCGCCGAAGAGCCCGGCGCGCTCGGCGTCCGTCAGGCCGCGGGCGTAGTCGTCGACCAAGCGGAACGTCTGTTCGTAACTGCCGGCGAAAAGGCAGACCGGCCAATCCGAACCGTACATCAGGCGCGAGGGGCCGAAGGCCTCGAAGACGGCATCAAGATAAGGACGGAAATGCTCGGCCTTCCAGGCCTTATGGTCAGCCTCGGTGAGCATGCCTGAGACCTTGCAGTGCACGTTCGGCAGCCCGGCCAGACGGCGGATCTGCGACTTCCACGGCTCGATGGTCCCATCCTTGACGTGCGGCTTGGCGATATGGTCCAGCACGAAGGGCTGGAGAGGGAAATTCTCGGCGAGTCGGATGGCCGCCTCGAGCTGCTTCGGGTAGATGAGGATGTCGTAGGTGAGCCCGTGCGCGTGGAGCTTGGAGATGCCCCGCTGGAAATCCTTCCCGAGCATGAAATCGTCTTCGGGCTCTTCCTGGACGACATGGCGGACGCCGACGAACTTCGGGTGCGCGGCGAGACGGGCGAGGTCGGCCTCGACACGATCGGAGCGCAAGTCGACCCAGCCGACGACGCCCTTCACGTTGGCGTGCTTGTCCGCGAGGCCGAGCAGCCAGTCGGATTCGCCCACCACCTGACGCGCCTGCACGGCGATCGAACCGTCGAAGCCGAGCGGCCGCTGCAACGCGGCGAGATCGTCAGGGAGCCAGCTGCGATGCAAGGGCGAGCCCGGCGGGATCCACGGGTATTGCGCCGCGTCGTACGACCAGAAATGCTGGTGGGCGTCGAGGCGCATGGCTTCAGGCCACGTCGACGATCGCCTTGATCACGCCGGACTCCGGCTTGAGCCAGGTCGGGAAGGTCGCGATCAGGTCGTCGAACTTCGCGTGGTGCGTGATCCAAGGCTTCGTGTCGATGACTCCGTCCTCGATCAGCCTGATGATCCGGGCGAAATCCTTCGAGTGGGCGTTGCGGCTGGCCATGATCGTCAGCTCGCGGCGGTGGAGGTGCGGCGCGTGCGGGAAGGTGAGGTCCTGCTGCGTGATGCCGACGTAGACGATACGGGCGGCGAAGGCCGCGTAGGCGAAGCAACCGACCATCGACTTGTTGCTGCCGGTGGCATCGATGACCACGTCAGCCAGCTGGCCGTTCGTGAGGGCCGCGAGCGCGGTGACCTCGGAACCGTCTCCTTTGGCGAGGATGACGCCGTCGACCTTCATGACGTCGGTGCAGAACTTCAGGCGGTCGGCGTTCATGTCCATCACGACGCACTTCGCGCCCGAGACCTTGACGAACTCGACGGCCGACAGGCCGAGGGGGCCGGAGCCGATGACGAGGACCGTCTCGCCGGCCTTGGGGGCGGCGCGGTCGACGGCATGGCAGCCGATGGCGAGCGTCTCGACGAGCGCGAGCTGGTCGTAGGAGAGCTTCGTGGAGATGTGGAGCTTGCGGGCCGGCAGGAGGAACTTCTCCGCCATGCCGCCGTCGCACATCACGCCGAGCGTCTTATGGTTCTCGCAGCAGTTGGTGAACCCGCGGCGGCAGCTGTAGCAGGTCTGGCAGTTGATGTAGGGCTCGACCGAACAGCGGTCGCCCGGCTTGACGTTCGTCACGCCCGGGCCCACGGCGAGGACCTCGACGCCGAGCTCATGGCCCGGGATGCGCGGATAGGAGTAGAACGGCATCTTGCCGAGATAGCCTCCGTAGTCCGTGCCGCAGATGCCGATGCGGTGGACGCGGACGACCGCTTCGCCGGCGGCGGGAGCCGGCGGCTCCGGGATGTCGATCCGCACGAACTGCTGCGGCTGGTCGAGACGGATGGCTTTCATCGGCTCAGTTGTTCTCCTTCAGGCCTTCGAGATGACCCAGGTTCTTGACCGGGGCGAAGATCGCCTGGACCTCGGCGAGCAGCTGCTGGTCGATCGGCTCCGCCGCCCACTTGGCCCAGTTGCGGATGTTGGTCGGGTTGGCGCTGCCCGAGACCGTCGTGGCGATATCGGGATGCTGGAGAGAGAACTGCAGGGCGAGCTTGGCGATGTCGCTGCCCTTGGCGGCGCAATGCGCGGCGGCGGCGCGCGCGGCGGCCTTCACGTTCTCCGGCTCCTTGAGCCAGGCCGGGAGCGGCGCGTTGGTCAGCAGACGGGCGCTGAACGGACCGGCGTTCATCACGCCGATGCCCTTCGCCTTGAGGTAAGGCACGGTCTCGTCGGAGAAGCGGGTGTTCTGGAGCGTGTGCTGGTTGTAGCTCAGCACGCAGTCGACCTCGGCCTGGTCGCAGATGAACTTGAAGATCTTCTGCGGGTAGCCGCTGAAGCCGATGGCCTTCACCTTGCCGGCCTGCTTCGCCTTGCGGAGGGCCGGGATGGTCTCGTCGACGATCTGCTGCATCGGGACGAACTCGATGTCGTGGCAGAGGATGATGTCGAGGTGGTCGGTGCCGAGGCGGTGGAGGGAGACGTCGATGCTCTCCGCGACGCGCTTGGCGCTGAAGTCGAAGTGCTGCAGGTCATAGCGGCCGAGCTTCGTGCAGAGCTTGTAGCTGTCGCGCGGGACGCCGCGGAGGGCGATGCCGAGGAGCACTTCGGACATGCCGCGGCCGTAGAAGGGCGACGTGTCGATGAAGTTGAGGCCGCAGTCGAGGGCGACCTGGACGGACTTCAGCGCGTCGTCGAGGGCGACGCTGCGGAATTCCTGGCCGAGCGACGAGGCGCCGAAGCTGAGGATGGGGAGTTCGATCCCGGTCTTGCCGAGGGGGCGGGTCTTCATGGTGCGAAAGTTCAGGCGGTGCGGCAGCCGACGGTGAGGAGCACGTTGCCCCAGAGGGCCTGGTCGCCCGTCTGGATGGTCAGGATATGGTCGGCGGATTCGACGGCCTTGTAGAAATCCCACTTCAGGATCGGCTGCAGCTCGAGCTTCAGGCCGGCGGCCTTCACTTCCTGGCGGAACTCGGCCCACACGGGCGGCTCGCCCTTCTGCGCGTAGGAATCGTCGGCCGGGATGCCCATCGTGTTGACGGCGTCGACCGGCACGGCGCTGAGCACCGCGCGCAGGACCTGCGCGACGGTCGGGATGCCGGGAGACAGGTTGAGCGAGACCAGTTCGGCGTTCGGGCCCTTCTTGCCCCAGACCGGATAGTTGCCGTCGGCGATCAGGATGACCGAGTGATGGCCCGCGCGGGCGAGGACTTCGGAGATCTTCGGATGGATGAGCTGGTGCTTGAGCATGGTCTTAGCGGGGTAAGTGGGTGCGGATGGCCTTGATCGTCTGCGCCGCGGCGGCTTTGGAATCGGGGAGCGGGAGGATCTCGCCGGAGAGGTAGCCCGCGAAGCCGATGTCCTTAAGCGCGGCGACGACCGAAGCGGTCTCCGTATGGCCGAAGCCGATCGCCTGACGGTTGCTGTCGGCGAAATGGACATGGCCGACATGGCGGCCGCAGGCGCGGAGCGTGGCGGCGTTCGAGACCTCCTCGATGTTCATGTGGAACAGGTCGCAGAGCAGCCGCACGTTGCCGACCTTGCGGTCTTCGAGGAACCTCGCGGCGTCGAGCTGGCGATTCAGGAGATTCGTCTCGTAGCGATTGAGCGGCTCGTAGAGGAGCGGGACGCCGTACTGCTTCGCATGGGCTCCGAGGTCGGTGAGCGCTTCGGCGAGCCAGGTCAGGGCCTGGTCGCGGGAGACGTCGCCCTCCGCCTTGCCCTGCATCGAACCGATGATCGCCGGGGCCTTGAACTCGCCGGCCACGTCGATGATCGCGCGGATGAATTCGCGGGCCTGCGAGCGGATGGCCGGGTCGGCGTGGGTCAGGTGCCACTTATGGACGAGCCAGCCGCCGCCCGTGCCGAAGGCCGCGGCGGAGAGGCCATGCTTCTTGAGCAGCGCGTGGAGCGCCGGGCGGTCGATGGAAGCCGCGGACGGGGCGAAGACCTCGATCGCGTCGAAGCCCAGCTTGGCGGCGGAGGCCGCGGCGGAGTCGAGACCGTCCCAATAGACGAAAGGTCCGCCCTTGGCCTGGGCGACGAGTGAAACCGTGATCGCTGATTTAATCACGCAGGAACTCTGCCCCTCCCGCGAAGGAGGGGCAAGTTCCGCTTGAACGACTTTAACCGAAAAACGGAGCGCCGATGCCGAGAAGCGGCAGCTTACTCCGTCATTCCCGGCGACGAGCGTCCCTTCACGAGGCGCTGCACCAAGGCGAAGCGGAGGATCTGCTCCATCTTCGCGACCTCGACCGGATCCGCTTCCTTCTGGTTGCGGGCGGCCTCGACGGCCTCACGGGCGCGCGCTTCGGCGTTCTCGACGGCCTTCAGGTCGATCTTCGACTCGTCGATGGCGGCTTCGGTCACGACCGAGACCTTGTCGGAGACGACGCGGACGAAACCCTGGTCGATGGCGAGGCGGCTGACCTTGCCGTCCACCGTCAGGATGACTTCGCCGGCGGCGATGATCGCGGTGATAGGCTGGTGGCCGGGCAGGATGCCGATGCTGCCCAGCGAGGTAGGCAGGGTCACCTTGTCCGCCGTGCCTTCGTAGGCGCGGCGGTCAGGGGTGACGATTTCGACCGTAAGGGACATGTCGGCGGATTACTTGGACTTGCCCGAAGCGGCGAGGACCTCGTCGATGCCGCCCTTCATGTAGAAGTCGTTCTCGTTCACGTGGTCGAGCTCGCCGGAGAGGATCATCTCGAAGCCGCGCAGCGTGTCGTCGAGGGCGACGTACTTGCCGGGCGAGCCCGTGAAGAGTTCGGCGACGTGGAAAGGCTGGGAGAGGAACTTCTGGACCTTACGGGCGCGGAAGACGACGAGCTTGTCCTCGGGGGACAGTTCGTCGAGGCCCAGGATCGCGATGATGTCCTGGAGGTCCTTGTAGCGCTGCAGGAGGCCCTGCACGCCGCGGGCGACGCGGAAGTGGCGGTCGCCGACGACTTCGGGCGCGAGCGCGGTCGAGGTGGAAGCGAGCGGGTCGACGGCCGGGTAGATGCCCAGTTCGGCGATGCGGCGCTCGAGCACGACGGTCGAGTCGAGGTGAGCGAAGGTGTTGGCGGGAGCCGGGTCGGTCAGGTCGTCCGCCGGGACGTACACCGCCTGGAAGGACGTGATCGAGCCCTTCTTGGTGGAGGTGATGCGTTCCTGGAGGTTGCCCATTTCGGAGGCGAGGGTCGGCTGGTAACCCACCGCGGAAGGCGAGCGACCGAGGAGCGCGGACACTTCAGAACCGGCCTGGGAGAAGCGGAAGACGTTGTCGACGAAGAGGAGCACGTCGCGGTTCTGCTCGTCGCGGAAGAATTCGGCCATCGCGAGGGCCGAGAGCGCGACGCGCATACGGGCGCCGGGCGGCTCGTTCATCTGGCCGTACACGAGGGCGACCTTGGACTTCGAGAGGTCCTTCTGGTCGATGACGCCCGCTTCGGACATCTCGTGGTAGAGGTCATTGCCTTCACGGGAGCGCTCGCCGACGCCGGCGAAGACGGAGAAACCGCCCTGCTTCATCGCGATGTTGTTGATGAGCTCCATGATGACGACGGTCTTGCCGACGCCGGCGCCGCCGAAGGCGCCGACCTTGCCGCCCTTCACGAAGGGACAGATCAGGTCGATGACCTTGATGCCGGTGCCGAGGAGTTCGGCGGAGGTGGACTGCTCGGTGAGGGGCGGGGGCAGGCGGTGGATCGGGTAGCGCTTGCTGTGCTCGACCGGGCCGCGTTCGTCGACGGCGTCGCCGGTGACGTTGAAGATGCGGCCGAGGACGCCGTTGCCGACGGGCACGGTGATCGGGGCGCCGGTGTCGACGGCTTCGCCGCCGCGCACGAGGCCTTCGGTGGTCGTCATCGCCACGGCGCGGACGAGGCCGTTGCCGAGGTGCTGCTGGACTTCGAGGATCAGGCGGATGGCCTTACCTTCGACCTTATAGTCGATCTGGATCGCGTTGTAGATCTCAGGGACCTTGTCGGCGGGGAATTGAACGTCGACGACGGCGCCGAGGACTTGGGTGATCGTTCCTTTAGTGCTCATAGATTCTTTCATTGTAGAAGTGGGTGGGGAGGAAAAAGGTTACTGGGCGGCGGCGCCGGCGGTGAGCTCCAGGATTTCCTGGGTGATCGCGGCCTGGCGGGCCTTGTTGTATTCCAGCGAAAGCGCGGCGGCGATTTTCTTGGCATTGTCGGTGGCGGCCTTCATGGCGACCATACGCGCGCTGAATTCAGAAGCCTTGGCTTCGAGGACCGCCTGATAGACGGCCTGCTTAAAGAAGAGGGCAGGCAACTCGTTGAGGATGGCCCCGGCGGAAGGTTCGAAAATCATGTCACGCGCGTCGGCGGCGGACTTTGGCTCGGGCAGGCCGAGTTTGGCGCGGAATTCGCGAGCCTGGTTGACGAGGCTGTCGGCCGGCAGGAGCTGCTGGACGCGGGGAGCCTGTACCATGGTGTT